>NZ_JBEXEQ010000006.1:0-297164 GCF_040703155.1 Streptomyces sp. NPDC005435 | reverse complement strand
CGTTTCCGGGGGTGGGGGCGCGCCCTGCAAAACTTTCCCCCCACTAACCCCGGGGGGGGGGGCGCCCCCCCGGGGGGGGCCCCCCCCGCCCGCGGGGGCCCCCCACCCTTCGTCCGTCGTACGACCGCTCAGTGGCCGGCGGCCGACTGCGACGCGGAGTCGGACGGCGTCGCCTTCTCGCCCGCCTTGTCGTCGGCCTGGTGGGAGGCGTCCGCGGCCGGGGCGGAGGCCTTGTCGTCGGCGGAGGCGCTGCCGCCCGGCTGGGCCGACTCGGTGGCCGAGGCGGCCGGGGAGGAGGCGGCGGCCGGGGCCGACGGGATCTCGCTCGGGCCCCACTTGGTGAAGTAGCTGGTCGCCGGGACCACGAAGGCCCGCAGGCTGACGGCGCCGGTCTGGCTGAAGGTGAAGGTGACCTTCTGGGCGTTGCCGTTGCGGACGACCTCGCCACCGCTCGCGAGCATGGCGGAGGCGTTGTCCTTGCCGCCGATGACCAGGGAGCCATGGGCCGGGACGGTCAGGCTCCGGCCCTTGGCGGGCTTCAGCTCGACGCTGTCGTTCGCACCCGGGACGGTGATCGACTGGAGGGTCTGGGCCTTCGTGCCGGAGTTGAACAGCGTCGCCGAGATCGCGAGGGGACCCGTGGCCTTGGCGTCGGGCTGCGTGATCACCAGCGCGTTCTGGACCTTGATGGTGCCGACGCTGGTCGCGGCGTTGTCGGGCCTGATCTCCAGAGTCTGGGCGTCGTTGCCGGCGCCGCAGGCGGCGAGCGTGGCCAGCGGGAAGGCGATGGCGGCGGCGGCGAGGGCGCCGCGTCGAAGGCTGCTGCTCACGGCGGCGGCAACTCCTTGAACGCACGGACGGCCTTCTTTGTAAAGCCGCCCTAAGTATCAGTCAGCGGGCTTAGGCTACCGAGCCGTTCCAGGACGGCCGCACCCGACCCTCCCCACGGGCCCCGGCGTGCCTCCGGGTGGCCGAGCGGAAGATCCCCCGGCAGCACCGTCCGCCCGTGCCGCGGCGCCGGCGACACGCCCCGTGCGACGCCTGGTGAGACACTCCGTGACACGCCGCGTGACACCTCCCGCGACACACCGCGCGAATTTCCGGTGAAGGAATGCGGTGCCCAAGATTTCGCCCGGCTGATTGACCCACGTGATTGACCGGGATTGAGCCGGTTGATTGAGCCACTTGATTGACGGTTCACTATTGACGCGCCGTATTGTCCGGACGGCATTGAGTGTGCGCGGTGTCCTTCGGATCATCGGAGTGCATCATCCGTCTCTTCATCCGCTTCATCATCATCGGCAACATCCGCCACTGATCCACCGCCCGTCCGGCCCCCTGTGATCAATTCCGGATTCGTCTCGTACCCGCCCCTCGCCATCGAACGGAGCACCGGAAGTCGTACGCTTGAGGGTGGGCAAACCGGGACATTCGTCCACTCGGAGTGGGTCTGAGGACCCTGTGACGTACGTGTTTCACGTCGCCCGCAGAGCCGCTCCGACCTGCGAATTCCCGGTTCCGCAGGTGGCCCGCAGCACGTTCCGGTCGCTGTTGTCAAGCCCCGAGATATGCCCTGACCTGCGAAAACGCCATTCAGAAGACGCCGTATCCGTGTTACCCTGGATAGCCACGGAAGGGGTACCTGTCACATGACGTTCAAGGTTGGCGACACCGTGGTCTATCCCCATCACGGGGCCGCGCTGATCGAGGCCATCGAAACTCGCCAGATCAAAGGCGTGGACAAGACCTACTTGGTGCTGAAGGTCGCCCAGGGTGACCTGACGGTACGTGTGCCAGCGGACAATGCGGAGTTCGTCGGCGTGCGTGATGTGGTCGGTCAGGACGGGCTGGACCGGGTCTTCGAGGTGCTGCGCGCGCCGTATGCCGAGGAGCCCACGAACTGGTCGCGTCGTTACAAGGCAAATCTGGAGAAGCTCGCCTCCGGCGATGTCATCAAGGTCGCGGAAGTCGTGCGTGACCTGTGGCGTCGCGAGCGCGAGCGCGGACTCTCCGCCGGTGAGAAGCGCATGCTCGCCAAGGCCCGCCAGATCCTGGTGAGCGAGCTGGCTCTCGCGGAGAACACGAACGAGGACAAGGCCGAGGCGCTGCTCGACGAGGTACTCGCCTCCTGACGTCCGGCAGGCAGCCCCCTGTCTGCTTCCGACGCGCGCACTCCTGAGCCGCCGCTCATGAGTGGGCGCGCCAGGCACAGCCACGATGCCGCGGTGCCCGACGACACTGAACCTGTCGCGGGTGCTGCGGCGTTTTCGTACCCCGCCGCCGCCACACCGTGCGCAGGACCTGCCGTATGCCTCGGAGAACCCCCGATACTGGTGTGCCGGGTCCGGGCGATGGCTCGACCAGGGTCACGGAAGGGTCCGGTCAAGGCGTCCCGCCCGGCACTCCTCCAGGCCATACCCACCCAGGACGAGCACACAAACCTGACAGGAACCGATGTCTGACGAATCGCGTCCCGCACCCGCCGAGGCCCCGTCCGGGAGCCGTGTCGCCGCCGTGATCCCCGCCGCCGGCAGGGGCGTACGCCTCGGTCCGGGCGCCCCCAAGGCGCTGCGCGCGCTGAACGGCACGCCGATGCTGATCCACGCCATCCGCGCCCTGGCCGCCTCCCGGTCCGTCTCCCTGGTCGTCGTCGTGGCCCCGCCGGACGGCGCCGCCGAGGTGAAGTCCCTGCTCGACGCGCACGCGCTGCCCGAGCGCACCGACTTCCTGGTCGTCCCCGGCGGGGAGAGCCGCCAGGAGTCCGTCCGGCTCGGCCTCGACGCGCTGCCTCCGGAGTACGACGTCGTCCTCGTGCACGACGCGGCCCGCCCGCTGGTCCCGGTCGACACCGTGGACGCGGTCGTGGAGGCGGTGCGCGGCGGTGCTCCGGCCGTGGTCCCGGCCCTGCCGCTCGCGGACACCGTCAAGGAGGTGGAGCCCGCGGCCGTCCCCGGCGAGCCCGAGCCGGTGCTCGGCACGCCCGAGCGGGCCCGGCTGCGCGCCGTGCAGACCCCGCAGGGCTTCGACCGGGCGACCCTGGTGCGCGCCCATGAAAGCGTCACCGAGGACGTCACCGACGACGCGAGCATGGTCGAGCGGCTCGGCGCGCGGGTCGTGACCGTCCCCGGCCACGAAGAGGCCTTCAAGGTCACCTGTCCCCTCGACCTCGTCCTCGCGGAGGCGGTCCTGAACCGCAGGAGGCTCAACGATGGCTTCTGAGATCCCCCCGCTCGTCCCCGCCCTGCCCCAGGTCGGCATCGGCACCGACATCCACGCCTTCGAGGAGGGCCGCGAGCTGTGGTGCGCGGGCCTGAAGTGGGAGAACGCGGGTCCGGGCCTGGCCGGCCACTCCGACGCGGACGTCGTCGCGCACGCCGCCTGCAACGCGCTGTTCTCCGCCGCCGGTCTCGGTGACCTCGGGCAGCACTTCGGCACCGGGCGGCCCGAGTGGGCCGGCGCCTCCGGGGTCGCGCTGCTCACCGAGGCGGCCCGGATCGTGCGCGAGGCCGGGTTCGCCGTGGGGAACGTCGCCGTCCAGGTCGTGGGCCCCCGCCCGAAGATCGGCAAGCGCCGGGACGAGGCGCAGCAGATCCTGTCCGCCGCCGTCGGCGCCCCCGTCATGGTGTCCGGCGCGACCACGGACGGGCTCGGCTTCCCCGGCCGCGAGGAAGGCCTGATGGCGGTCGCGACCGCGCTCGTCGTACGGGTGGCCTGACCGCCGCCGTCGTGCGGGTGGGCCGAGAGCGTGCGAGGGTACCCGCAGAGTCATCGCCGACCCCGGAGGTACCCATGTCCGCCGCCCTGTCCGACCGGCTCAAGGCCCTGCTGGACGGTCCCGTCTTCATCGTCGTCGGCACCGTCCAGCCCGACGGCAGCCCCCAGCTGTCGCCGGTATGGGTGAAGCGGGACGGCGACGACGTGCTCTTCTCCACCACCGTGGACCGGCGCAAGAAGAGGAACCTGGACCGCGACCCGCACGTCTCCGTCGTCGTCATGGACCCGCAGCGTCCGTACGAGTACGCCGAGATCCGCGGCACCGCCGACATGACCACGGACGGCGGCCAGGAACTGATCGACGAGCTGTCGGAGAAGTACACCGGGAAGAAGTACGCGGACTTCAACCCGGCCTCCGCCCAGGACGCCGAGCGGGTGGTCGTCCGGATCACCCCGCGCAAGGTGGTCGGCAGCCTCTGACGGGGGAGGGCGGCACGGTACGGCGCCTTCACCGCCGTCCTGTGCATGGCACGGTGACGCGCCCACTACCCTGGGGGGGTGACTATTCGCCTGTACGACACCAGCGCCCGGCAGATCCGCGACTTCACCCCGGTCAAGCCGGGCTGTGTCTCGATCTACCTGTGTGGCGCCACGGTGCAGGCGGCCCCCCACATCGGGCACATCCGCTCGGGCCTGAACTTCGACATCATGCGCCGCTGGTTCGCGTACCGCGGCTACGACGTGACGTTCATCCGCAACGTCACCGACATCGACGACAAGATCATCGCGAAGGCGCACGAGCAGAAGCGCCCGTGGTGGTCGATCGGGTACGAGAACGAGCGCGCCTTCAACGACGCGTACACCGCCCTCGGCTGCCTCCCGCCCAGCTACGAGCCCCGCGCCACCGGCCACATCACCGAGATGACCGAGATGATGCAGGGCCTCATCGAGCGCGGCCACGCCTACGCGGCGGACGGCAACGTCTACTTCGACGTGCGCTCCTTCCCGGACTACCTGGAGCTGTCCCGCCAGGAGCTGGACAACCTGCTCCAGCCGGCGGGCGACGGCGAGACCGGCAAGCGCGACCCGCGCGACTTCGCGCTGTGGAAGGCGGCCAAGCCGGGCGAGCCGAGCTGGCCGACCCCGTGGGGCCCCGGGCGTCCCGGCTGGCACCTGGAGTGCTCGGCCATGGCGCACAAGTACCTGGGCGAGGCCTTCGACATCCACGGCGGCGGCCTCGACCTGATCTTCCCGCACCACGAGAACGAGATCGCCCAGGCCAAGGCCTACGGCGACGAGTTCGCGCAGTACTGGGTGCACAACGCCTGGGTCACCATGGCGGGCGAGAAGATGGCCAAGTCGCTCGGCAACAGCGTGCTGGTCTCCGAGATGGTCAAGCAGTGGCGCCCGATCGTGCTGCGCTACTACCTCGGCACCCCGCACTACCGCTCGATGATCGAGTACAGCGAGGAGTCGCTGCGCGACGCCGAGACCGCGTTCGCGCGCATCGAGGGCTTCGTCCAGCGCGTCCTGGAGAAGGCCGGGGGCACGGTCGAACCGGCCGCCGAGGTGCCGCCCGCCTTCGCCGAGGCCATGGACGACGACCTGGGCGTCCCGCAGGCGCTCGCCGTCGTGCACACCACGGTCCGCCAGGGCAACAGCGCGCTGGCCGCCGACGACAAGGAGGGCGCCGTCGCGCGCCTCGCCGAGGTCCGCGCCATGCTCGGCGTGCTCGGCCTCGACCCGCTGGACCCCCAGTGGGCCGGGGAGGGCGGCGAGCGCGGCGAGGACCTCCACGGTGTGGTGGACAGCCTGGTCAGGCTCGTCCTCGACCAGCGCGAGTCGGCCCGCGCCCGCAAGGACTGGGCCACCGCCGACGCCATCCGCGACCAGCTCGGCCAGTCCGGGCTCGTCGTGGAGGACAGCCCGCAGGGGCCGCGCTGGAGCCTCGGCGCCCGCTGAGGCCTGCTTGATCGACTGTGCCGCCCGGCTCTCCGGGCGGCACACTGCATACATACGTACGAAAGCTCACGGAGACGGGTAACTCATGGCGAACAACCGCCGCATGTCCGGCAAGAAGGGTGCGCAGGTCGGCAGCGGCGGCAACAGGCGCCGCGGCCTTGAGGGCAAGGGCCCCACGCCCCCCGCCGAGATGCGCAAGGGCCACGTCAAGCAGCGCGCCGCCGCCGCCAAGGCCCGCCGCGCCCAGGGCGCCCGCCCGCAGCTGCGCCGAGGTGGCGGCAAGTCCACCTCCGAGCTGGTGGTCGGCCGCAACCCGGTGTACGAGGCGCTGCGCGAGGGCGTGCCCGCCAGCACGCTCTACATCCAGCAGTTCATCGACAACGACGAGCGGGTCCGCGAGGCCATCCAGCTCGCCACCGAGCGCGGCAACATCAACCTGATGGAGGCCCCGCGTCCCGAGCTGGACCGCATGACGAACGGCCTGAACCACCAGGGCCTCGTCCTCCAGGTCCCGCCGTACGAGTACGCGCACCCCGAGGACCTCACCGCGGCCGCGTACGACAACAACGAGGACCCGCTGATCGTCGCGCTCGACGGCGTCACCGACCCGCGCAACCTCGGCGCCGTCGTCCGCTCGGTCTCCGCCTTCGGCGGGCACGGCGTGGTCGTGCCCGAGCGCCGCTCGGCCGGGATGACCGCCGGTGCCTGGAAGACCTCCGCCGGTGCGGCCGCCCGTACGCCCGTGGCCCGCGCCACCAACCTGACGCGCGTCCTGGAGCAGTACAAGAAGGAGGGCCTCACGGTCGTCGGCCTGGCCGCCGACGGCGAGGCCTCGCTGGGCGACGTGGAGGCGCTCGGCGGTCCGGTCGTCATCGTGGTCGGCAGCGAGGGCAAGGGCCTGTCGCGGCTGGTCGGCGAGACCTGCGACGTCCGGGTGCGCATCCCGATGCCGGGTGGCACGGAGTCCCTGAACGCCGGTGTCGCGGCCGGCATCGTGCTGTACGAGGCGTCCCGCCGCCGCGCCTGAACGCATGTTCGGCACTTCACTCTGATGCGGTAATTCCGGGGTCCCCCCGGAGTTCAGGGCGACCTTGACGCGGCCCGGACACACCGGGCCGCGTCGGGGCAGTGTCCTAACTCCACATCACTCGGTTAGATGAGTGTGGACACCAGAACACCCCGCACACCCACGGGGGACCGCTCGTCGGGCTTCGACGACGTTCCCGCGCTGAGCATGGTGAAGGTGCCGAGCGATCCGGCGCAGGTCATCGTCAACCACGCCAGCTTCCGCGTGCAGCTGGGCGCGGCGGCCAGGCGTAACCAGTCCCCCCGGATCGCCCGGCAGCCGGGCACCGCTCAGACCTCCCACCTGTCGTCCGGGTCCGTGGGTACGGCGGGCCGGGCCGGAGCGGGGCGCCGCCGTCCCGTCGTCTGGACCGGCCACTCCGCGCCCGACGACACCGGCGCCCACCGGCTGCTCCAGGCCGTCCGGGGCAGCAGCGTCCGCCACCCCGACGAGCCGGCCGGGGCCACCCGGGTCATCCCGCGCGTCGGCACCGCCCCCGGCGGCTACGACGACGGCTACGACCGCCTCGACGCCACCGTCGAGACCCCCGTCCTCGGCCACCAGCGCACCGCCCCCGACGACGGCCCGCTGCTCCCCCCGCTGCGCGGCGGAGGCAGCGCCTACGAGGAACCGGCGTACGACAGCGGCGAGTTCGAGGCGTACGACGAGCCCGAGGCCGCTCCCGGCCCGCGCGCCTCCCGGCGCCACGGCGACGACGCCGCCCGGCACGCCTACTACCCCGGGCGCCGGCTGAACCTCGGCGTCGTCCTGCTCCCGCTGCGCGTCTTCCTCGGCTTCATCTCCATCTACGCGGGCATGGGCAAGCTCTGCGACCCCGTCTACTTCGACGGCGGCGAGCGCGGCTCCATGGTCAAGTGGCTCAACACCCTGCACCCGTGGGACGTGGCCGAGCCGCTGCGCCAGTTCGCGCTGCACCACCCGGTCGGCTCCGGCCTGGTGATCGCCTTCCTCCAGGTCATCGTCGGCGTGCTGACGATCCTCGGCTGCTGGCAGCGGGTCGCGGCCGTGGTGGGCGCGCTGCTCTCTGCCGCGCTGATCGTCACGGTGAGCTGGAAGACCGTCCCCGCCTACGACGCGCCGGACATCATCTACCTCGCCGCCTGGTCCCCGCTGATCATCGCGGGCGCCCCCGTCTACTCGGTGGACGGGCGCCTCGCCGCCGGTGCCTGGCGCACCCTCGGGCCGCGCGCCGACATCTGGGACCTGCGCCGCTACGTGCTGCGCCGGGGCGCGCTCATCACGGCCGTCACCATCGGTGTCACGCTGCTCATCGGCTCGGTGCTCGGCGGCGCGGTGCGCGCCTCCAGCCGGGTGGTCGTCCCGGGCCCCGACGAGGCCCCGCGCAACAACCTGCCCGGCTCCTCCCTCCCGCAGGAGCCCCACCGGAAGCACTCCGCCACCCCGTCCGCGACCGGCGCGCCCACGGGCGGCGCCACGGCCGGGGCGAGCCCGTCGGCCGTGGCCCCGTCCGCCGGCCGCACCGCCGGTGCCACCACCGCCGCGCCCAGCCAGACGCAGGGCACCACCGGCCAGGCCCCGCCCAGCCGGACCGCGCCCTCGACGAGCGGCGGCGGCGCGCCGAGCACGTCGGCGGGTCCGACGAGCACGGGCGGCGGCACCGCGACCGGGGGCACCGACACGGCACCCTCGGGCGCCGATCCGGCCACGGGCGGCACCTCCACCGGGGAACCGGGGCTGGTGGGCGGCCTGTTCGGCGACTGAGGGGCTGTCAGGGCGTACGACAGGGCCCGTACCGCTTCGGTGGTACGGGCCCTGCTGTGTGCCTGTGTGCCTGTGTGCCTGTGTGCCTGTGTGCCTGCGTGCGGTGTGCGGTGTGCGGTGTGCGGTGGTGCGGGGCTCAGGTGCCGCGCTGGCCGTCCAGCTCCCTGGCGGCCTCGGTGAGGTCCTTGGCGGTGTCGATGGCCCGCCAGTAGGCGCCCTGCGGGATCGGGAAGCCGGCGAGCCTGCGCTCGCGGGCCAGCCGGGGGAAGGTGGTCCGTTCGTGGTCGCCGCGCTCGGGCAGCAGCTCGCGGAACTCGGGGGAGAAGACGTAGACGCCCGCGTTGATCTCGACGGTGGAGGGCGGCGCCTCGATGAAGTCGGTGATGTGCCCGAACCCGTCGGTCTTCACCGCACCCCAGGGCAGCCGGGGCCGGGCGAGCGCGAGGGTGGCGACCGCGTCCCGCTCGGTGTGGAAGTCGGCCATGTCCCGCAGCGAGAAGCGGGTCCAGATGTCGCCGTTGGTGGCGTACCAGGGCCGGTCGGGGTGCGGGAGGTGCCCGGCGGCGTACTTCAGACCGCCGCCGCGGCCCAGCGGCTCCGTCTCGACGACCGTGCTGACGGACACCGGCAGATCGGCCGTGGCCAGCCACTTCTCCAGGACCTCGGCGAGGTGGCCGCAGGAGACGACCACGTCGGTGACGCCCTCCTCGGCCAGCCAGGTCAGCTGGTGGCCGATGATCGGGGTGCCCGTGCCGGGGATCTCGACCATCGGCTTGGGCCGGTCGTCGGTGTAGGGGCGCAGCCGTGAGCCCTGGCCACCGGCCAGAACAACGGCTTGAGTGGGGCGCGACGCGGCGCTCGGGTGGGTCATGCCCCGAACTGTACGTGGCGCCCCGGCGGGTGACGGGGTGAGCCGCGGGCGGTGTGCGGCGGGTCGGCCTCGGACGGCCCGCGGCGGGGCCCCGGTTCAGCCGCGTGCGGTCAGGACCCCGGAGGCGAAGGAGGTGTCGCAGACGGGGCGGGCGTACGACTGGGCGCGGGAGGCGCCGTAGATGCGCACGGCGGCCTTGCCGAGGGCGCGGGCGATGTCGGAGCAGTGCGCGGCGAGCCCGGGACGGCCGTTGACCGCCTGCTGGAGGTGGGTGAGGACCACGCCGGGGTTCCTGTGCTGGAGTTCGCCCATCAGGCGGTCGCGCAGCGCGTCCTCGGGGGCGGCCCGGTGCGGGCCCCGGTGGGTGGCGGGTGCCTTGCCGGACACCTCCGCCGCGGAGACGTCCGACGCGGTGAGCACCGAGCTGGAGGGGCTTCCCGTCCAGTTGACCCGGGTGACCGCGAGGGTTCCGGAGAGCACCAGGACGACGGGCAGGACGAGGGCGAGCGTGCGGCCGGCCCGGCGGGCGGGTCCGCCCCGGTGGCCGCCGCGCGTCTGAGAGGTGGTGGAGTGCTTCACGCGAGTGAGGGTAGCGCCCG
The DNA here is from genome assembly GCF_040703155.1 of Streptomyces sp. NPDC005435. Lineage (NCBI taxonomy): Bacteria > Bacillati > Actinomycetota > Actinomycetes > Kitasatosporales > Streptomycetaceae > Streptomyces > Streptomyces sp. NPDC005435. The sequence goes on along the minus strand of NZ_JBEXEQ010000006.1, from coordinate 287,209 downwards.
GTAATGATATGGCGACATTTAGTCACCCTTACGGGGGATGAAGTGGTGGCTCTTTCTGGGTAGGGGGTTGACGCGGGAGCCCGGAATGGTCGCTGTGCCGGGGTTTTTCGGGCGGGGCGAAGGGCGGGGGAAACGGGGGAGGGGGTCCCGGAGGACCCCCTCTTGTCGTGCCGCCCTGCTCTGTGACCGCGGGTCAGTCGGAGAGGCGCTCGCCGGTGGAGCTGGAGAAGACGTGGATCTCGCCCGGGCGCGGGACGACGTGGAGCGTGGAGCCCTTCTCCGGCACCTGGCGGCCGTTCACGCGGACGACCAGGTCCCTGACCTCGCCGCCGACCTCGACGGCGCCGTAGACGTAACCGTCGGCGCCCAGCTCCTCGACCACGTTCACCGAGACGGCGAGACCGGCCGGGGCGTCGGCGGAGTCCTTGGAGAGGGACTTGGCCGCCTCGCCGCCGCCCAGCTCGACCACGTCGAAGTGCTCGGGGCGGACGCCGACCGTGACGGTGGTGTCGCCCTTGTCGGCGGCGGCCGAGAGGGCCTCGCGGCTGACCGGCACCACGCTGTTGCCGAACTTCACGCCGCCGTCCGTGATCGGGACCTCGACCAGGTTCATGGCGGGGGAGCCGATGAAGCCGGCGACGAAGAGGTTGGCGGGGCGGTCGTACATGTTGCGCGGGGTGTCCACCTGCTGGAGCAGGCCGTCCTTGAGCACGGCCACCCGGTCGCCCATGGTCATGGCCTCGACCTGGTCGTGGGTGACGTAGACCGTGGTGATGCCCAGGCGGCGCTGCAGGGACGCGATCTGCGTACGGGTGGAGACGCGGAGCTTGGCGTCCAGGTTGGACAGCGGCTCGTCCATGAGGAAGACCTGCGGCTCGCGGACGATCGCACGGCCCATGGCGACACGCTGGCGCTGACCGCCGGAGAGCGCCTTCGGCTTGCGGTCCAGGTACTCGGTGAGGTCGAGGATCTTGGCGGCCTCCTCGACCTTGGCGCGGATCTCCGCCTTGTTGACACCGGCGATCTTGAGCGCGAAGCCCATGTTGTCGGCCACCGTCATGTGCGGGTACAGCGCGTAGTTCTGGAACACCATCGCGATGTCCCGGTCCTTGGGCGGCAGGTGCGTGACGTCGCGGTCGCCGATGCGGATGGCGCCGCCGTTGACGTCCTCGAGTCCCGCGAGCATCCGCAGCGAGGTGGACTTGCCGCAGCCGGACGGGCCGACCAGGACGAGGAACTCCCCGTCCTCGATCGCGATCTCGAGCGCGTCGACGGCGGGCTTGGTGGAACCCGGGTAGATCCGGGTCGCCTTGTCGAACGTGACAGTGGCCATGCTGGATGGGCCCCCTTCTACCGGCAGGAACGTGCCGGACGATCCGTTGTAGGAAGGTGGTAGACGTAGTCCACCTGGGTGAACTGCCTCGGACCGTACCTGCCGCCCCGGCGTTCTGTCAGTACCTCCGGCCTCCGGATCTTCCGGAGAATTCCCTCGGGCCCCGCCCCACCGCGTGGGTACACTTCACGGGAACAGCCCCGCCTCCTTAGCTCAGCTGGCCAGAGCAACGCACTTGTAATGCGTAGGTCGTCGGTTCGAATCCGACAGGGGGCTCTGGCGAGGCCCAGGACAGACATTGTCTGACCTGGGCCTTGTGCTTTCCTGCCGGCTCCTGCTTTATCGGTTGTCGAGGAGGGTGGCGGCGTCCTCGGCGGCGGCAGTGAGGGCCTGGTCGAGGTGTTCGGTGCGGCGGCCCCCTGCGCTGGCGGTGGCACCGGTGCCACCGCCGCCTCCGCCGACCGTCTTCGCGGCGCGGGTGATGATCTGGGCTGCCTGGACGCCGTGGCCGAGCAGGTCGGGGGAGACAGCCGCGACGAGCAGGGCCTTGCCGGAGTGTTCCAGGGCGAGTACGGCGACGGCCGGGCCGCTGGGCATGTGGGTCACGGTGTCGGAGGCGAGCTGGCGCAGTTCCTCGGGGGTGACGCCGGTGACCTTGTGGGCGAGGAGATGCCCGCGGCCGACCAGGCGGGCGGTGACGGCGAGCTGGGCGGCCTGGGAGCGGAGTTCGGCGGCCCGTAGCCGGGTCAGCTGGGCTTGTGCGTCGGCGAGGGCGCCCAGACGCCCCCGCAGGGCGTCGGGGGCGTCCTGCGGGCGAGTGCCGAGCAGCGCGGTGAGCTCGTTCAGCAGTCGCCGCTCGGTGTCGAGGTGAGTCAGGGAGGCATGGCCGGTGAGGGCTTCGACGCGGCGGAGGCTGGCACCGATGGAGGACTCGGAGAGCAGGCGGAAAGCGCCGATCTGGGAGCCGTGGGCGACGTGGGTGCCGCCGCACAACTCGCGGGAGAAGTCCCCGATGTCGACGATGCGGACGGTGTCTCCGTACTTCTCCCCGAACAGGGCGATGGCGCCTGCGGCCTCGGCTTCGGCACGGTCGGCGTACCAGGCACGTACGGCGGGGTCGTCCAGGACGTGGCCGTTGACGGCCGCCTCGATCCGGTGGAGCTGGCCGGGGGTGAGGGCGGTGAAGTGGGCGAAGTCGAAGCGGAGCCGGTCGGGTTCGACCAGGGAGCCCTGCTGGCGGGCGTGGTCGCCAAGGGTGTCCATGACGACGGCGTGCAGGATGTGGGTGGCCGAGTGCGAGCGCATCAGACCGGCACGGCGCTCGGCGTCCACAGCGGCCTCGCCGCTGTCGCCGATACGAAGTTCGCCTTCGAGGACGCGGGCGGTGTGGACGCGGAAGCCCTCCAGGCCGTAGCGGGTGTCGGTGATCCGCAGCCGGGTGCCGTCGGTGAGGGTGAGCGTGCCGGTGTCGCCGATCTGTCCGCCGGCCTCGGCGTAGAACGGGGAGCGGTCGAGGACCAGCTCGACCTCGGTGCCCTCGCTCGCGGTGGTGACGACGGCGCCGCCGGAGATGAGCCCGTTGACGGTGGCCTCGGCGCGTAGGTGCTCGTAGCCGAGGAAGTCGGTCCGGGGCAGGCGGGACGCCAGTTCACGGTAGGTGTCCATCGTGCGCAGGGCTTCGGAGGTCCTGGCCTTGCCCTCGGCCTTGGCGCGCCGCTTCTGCTCGTCCAGCAGGGCGGCGAACCGCTCTTCGTCGACAGTGAGCCCGGCGTTGTGGGCGGCCTCGACGGTCAGCTCCAGCGGGAAGCCGTAGGTGTCGGCCAGCTCGAAGGCGGTCTCGCCCGGCAGAGCTGCCGAGCCGCTGTGCTGCGTGCGGCTGATCGCGGCGTCCAGCAGCCGGGTGCCCTGGGCCAAGGCGCGGGTGAAGGATTCCTCCTCGGCCGTGACGACCTGCTCGATGAGCGCGGCCCGGGCCTCCAGTTCCGGCCAGACATCGCTGAGGTTTCCGATGACGCTGGCTGTCGTGGCGGGCAGGACGGGGCCGTTGATGCCGAGCAGCCGGGCATGGCGGATCGCGCGGCGCATCAGGCGGCGCAGGACGTAGCCGCGGCCGTCCTTGGCGGGCAGGACGCCGTCGGCGATGAGGAAGGCGACGGAACGGGCGTGTTCGGTGACGACCTGGAAGGAGACCTTCTCCTCGCCCTGGGTGGGGCAGGCGCGTCCGGCGAGGTTCTGGACGGTGTGGAAGGTGGGCAACAGAAGGTCGGTGGTGCACACGTTCTCGGCGTCCTGGAGGATCGCGGCGAGCCGGTCCAGACCGAGGCCGGTGTCGACGCCCTTGCGGGCGAGTTCACCGAGGATGGGGAAGTCGCCCTTCTTGTCGCCCTCGCCGCGCTGGTACTGCATGAAGACCAGGTTCCAGATCTCGACGTAGCGCTCACCGTCGATAGCGGGGCCGCCCTCCTTGCCGAAGGCGGGGCCACGGTCGTAGTTGACCTCGGAGCAGGGCCCGCAGGGTCCGGGGACGCCCATGGACCAGTAGTTGTCCTCCATGCCGAGACGCTGGATGCGGGAGGCGGGCACGCCGATACGACGCCAGATGTGCTCGGACTCGTCGTCGTCCTCGAAGACGGTGATCCAGAGTTTGTCCTTCTCCAGCCCGTAGCCCTGGGTGAGCAGTTCCCAGGCGTAGGCGATGGCGTCTTCCTTGAAGTAGTCGCCGAAGGAGAAGTTGCCCATCATCTCGAAGAAAGTGGCGTGCCGGTTGGTGCGGCCGACGTTCTCGATGTCGGAGGTACGGGCGCACTTCTGGATGCTGGTGGCGCGCGGGAACTGCGGGGTCGTCTCGCCCAGGAAGTAGGGCTTGAACTGGTTCATCCCGGCGTTGGCGAGCAGCAGGGTCGGGTCGTCGGGAACGAGGGGGCTGGAGGGCACCGCGTGGTGGCCTCGGGAGGTGAAGTAGTCGGTGAACGTGTCGCGGATCTGCGGCGAGCGCATGGCGAAATGGCCTCACGGAAGGAGTGGCGGGAGGAGGGGGATCACACGCCGAGCCGGGCCGAGAACGAGACGACTGAGAGAGTTCTCAGTTCTCCAGCTCGGCGCAGATAGCTCGCGCCCCCATGGGCCGCACCTTGACTCCGTATCCGTTGATCACGTCGGTGGTGCAGCAGACCACCGCGTTGCCGCACAGGTCCGTTGCACCACCGACTCTAGCGGCCGGCACGTCAAGATCGCTTAGCGTGTGCGTGCCGTCGCGGTGAGCGCGGCTGCCGGAGGGATGCGTGGTCCAGCAGGCCGGGCCCGATGCGGACCGGGTCGTCCAGGACCACGGTGGCCCCGGCGGCGATGAGCGCGGCGGGACCGGCATAGCCCCAGCCCGCGCCGAGCGGGGTGAGACCGGCAGCGCGGGCGGCGGTGATGTCCGCGACGGTGTCCCCCAGGAACACCGTCTCCTTTGGGGAGGCGCCTAGCGCGCCGAGCGCGAGTAGGAGGCCGTCCGGGGCCGGTTTGGGTGCGGCGTCCTCATGGCAGACCGTGACATCCAGCAGAGCGAGCACGGCGGGCGGCAGCAGCCAGGACAGCCGGGCGCGGGACTGCAAGGTCACCAGGCCGGTCGTGATCCCGGCGGCTTTGATGTCCCTCAGCCCGTCCATGACCCCCGGGAACACGCGCGCGTCCTCCGCGGCCCCAGTGGCAGTGGCCAGGGCCGCGTCCCACCGGGTCTGGCACAGTTCGTCCGGTGTGGCGACGCCGAGGCGGGACAGCACCTCGCCCCGGGGCGTCGTCGCGGCATTCGGTGGCAGGTCCGTGACGGTGACGCGGCGGCCGAGGGCAGCGGTCGCCAGGCCGGCCAGGGTTACCAGCACCGCGTGTCTGCTGTCCAGGAGGACGCCGTCCATGTCGAACAACACGGCTCCTGTCACGATGCCGCCCCATTGGTGGGCAGGTCGGCCTCGGTGAGCAGTGGGTGCAGGGTGACGCCGTGCTTGCTCAGCAGGAGCCTGCCGCCCAGAGGCCGCTCCAGCACGCAGAGCGCCGCGGTGACGGGGGCCCCGGAGATCCGCAACACCCGTGTCATGGCCAGCAGTTGCGCGCCGGAGCGGACCACGTCGTCCACCAGAACGACCCGCTGCCCTTCGACGGGCGTGCCCTCGATCTGCTGCCGGGAGCCGTAGCGCTTGGGCAGCGGCCGCAGAAACGCGGCCGGCAGTCCGGTGGCCGCCGACAGGGCGACGGCCAGCGGGATGCCGCCCAGTGCGATTCCGGCCAGCACTTGCGCATCCGCAGGCACGAGGGCAGCCATGGCGGCGGCGACTTCGCGCAGCAGCCGCGGGTCGGCGGCCAGTCGGTACTCGTCGAAATAGGAGCCCAGGACCTGCCCGTCGGCCAAGGAGAACGGGCCGGACACACAGGCAGCGGCCGCGACCCGGTCCACCAGTGTGGCGGTGACGGTCATGCGCTGACCTCCCTCTCGTGGATCAGATGGTGGAGCTGTGTGATGAAATCCGGTACGGACGTGACCGCGCGGAGGAACCCGAGCGGCCGGGTGGGGGTCTCGGACAGCCACTTCTCCCGTTTGAGGAAGTCCAGCAGTGCGAGCGCGGTGGGGCCGGTGATCCACACGGGGACGGGGCGGATGGTGCCCGCGTAATAGAGGGCGGCGGCCAGCTCGTGCAGGGTGCCGATGCCGCCGCCCATCGCCACCACCAGGTCGGCCGCGCCAAGGTAGTGGTTGAGGCGGGCACCGAGGTCGGACAGACGGACTTCGGCGGTGACGTGTGGGTTGAAAGCGCCCCACTCGGCGTGCTTGTCGGCCAGCGTCACCGCTGTGACCGCCCCGCCCTTGGCCGCCGCGCCGCGTGCGACGGCCTCCATCAGCCCGTTGTAGCCGCCGTGCAGCAGCCCGTACCCCGACCCCGCCAGGGCCGCCCCGATTTCCTCGGCGAGCCGTTCCTCGTCCAGCGAGGCGGGGACGACGCCGCCGAAGAACACCGCCGTCAGCTCCCGGGACCCGCCCCGGCCGGTGGTCCGGGAGGGCAGGGAGCGGGACCGGGGCCTCACACCGATTCCAGGTAGGTGCGGTAGGCGGTGACGGCGTCGGCCAAGCCGTCCAGGGCCTCGGGGCACGCCCGCTCGGTGAGTGTGAGCACCCGGTCCAGGGCGGCGTCGACGGCGGCGGCGTCCGGCACGGCCGGGGAGGTGATCGCCACGTCCAGGTCTGCCAGACAGGCCCGGCCGATCGGGGTCGGCGCCAGCTCCTCCCGCAGCTGGTACCAGCCCCAGAACCGCGAGTGGGGCGCGAGTGCGGCCTTGACCAGGTCCTTCGTCGCGGTGTGCAGCATGTGCCACTCGCCGTAGGCGATGAACCGCTGCCCGCGCCGGATGCGCTTGTGCAGCAGCACCGCCAGCACCAGGTGCTCGATCAGCAGCTCGGTGCACGAGCGCGGACGGGCCGTCAGGTCCGCGATGTGGGCGCGTGCCTGGTCGATCTGCGGGATGGTGATGTCGGCCGGAGGCCGGTCGAGCAGCACCTTCCAGCCGACCGTCTGCCGCAGGATCGAGACCCGGGAAGCGGGCGCGAGGTAGAGGTCGACCTGCTGGAGCTTGCCCTCGTGCTGAACGAGGAAGACGAAGCCGACGCCACCCAAATCCGCGACGATGGTGTCGCGCCAGCCAGGCAGCAGGGCCCCGCCCGCGACCGTCATCAGGTCGTCCAAGGCGGAGATGAAGGCGGGCACGTCCCGGTCGTGGACGCCGACGACGAAGTCCACGTCCGAGAGACGGTCGGCGGTACCAGAGGCGAGCGAGCCGCGGACCAGCAGGTGGGTGACCGCCGGGGAAGCGGACAGCAGCTCGGCAATCCTGCTCAACAGGGGCAGCTGGGCGGGGCGGTGGGCGTCGGTGACGACATCGAGGTGCAGGTCGGCCGGGGCCGGGGGCACAGCGGTGGGCATGGGCGGTCCTTCCGCGCTGAAGGGGGTGTGGGCGACGGCGGGCGTCACGAGGCGAGGGCGAGCAGCTTGGACTTCGCGGCCGTCCACCGGTCGGCCGCCGAGCTGTCGCCGCGCGCGGTGTGCAGGGAGACGATCAGGTCGTAGGCGGTGCCCTCGGGCAGAGCGAAGGAGTAGAACAGGCGCAGCAGCGACTGTTCGGCGGTGCCGACGTAGCCGAGGTCGGCCAGGCGCCGGGCACCGGCCAGGGCCTCGGTCAGCTCCGACTGGGAGGCTTGCGGCAGCTGTTGGGCGTGGACCGGTTCCCGCGCCTGCCCGGTCAGCCGGGTGTAGGCGTCGTCCGCGTACACGTCCGCGATCAGGTGGATACGGTCCGGGCCGAGCAGGTTGCAGACGCCGTGTGCGTAGGTCGGGGTCAGGCGCCAGATCCGTCCGCCGGTCATGTGGACCTTCGTGCCGCCGGTCACCAGGAACGCGGAGGAATTGGTGTGCAGGGGGATGTGCAGCCGGTGGCGCTCGACCTGGTCGAGCTCTTCGTAGTCGCGGTGCTCCCACAGAAACGCGTTCGGGGTCAGGCGCGCGAGCCGGACCCACATGTAGTGCAGGCCCAGTGCGGCCAGCAGGTCGGCGGTGGCCGGCATTTGCTGGAGCAGGGGGGTCGGCCGGGCGGTGCCATCCGCGATACGGACGTCGGCAGCGTCGCGGGAGGGGTTCATCAGGGACGCGGTCAGCCAGCCGCCGGACTGGAACTCACCGTACTCGGCCGTCCAGGGCGCGGGCGAGGTCAGGGCCTCGTGCCGCAGCCGCTCGATCAGGGACGCGTTCAACCGGTCCAGCTGGACGATCTGCTCCGACAAAGTGGTGGTCGCTTCTTCCATGGTGGCCCTCTCGGTGTCATCGCCCGGGGCCTGCATCCCGGGCGGTCGATGGGGTGCGGAGGGCGCCGTGTCGGGCCGACCGTTGCCCCCTGGCCATTGCGGGGGGCCTTTCAGCGTGCTCCGCCTGCGTTCGGGCAGCCCAAAATAGGCTTCCCCGCCCGCTGTCCTGGGACTGCGAGCCGTGAGTTAAGACATTGACTCACAGTCCCAGGACAGTCAACAGTCCTGGGACTGTGTTTCACTGATCGATATCGAGAGGAGTTGTGCATGGCGCCCAAGTGGCGGGAACTCGCGGACCGGCTGGCCGAGCAGATCAGGAGCGGCGAGTACGCGCCTGGTGTCCAATTGCCGCAGATCAGGGACCTGGTGGAAGCGGGCGAGGGCTCGAAGTCCACGGTTCACGCGGCCTACAAGGCGCTGGAAGCCGAGGGGCTGGTCACGTCGTCGCGTGGCCACGGCACCGTTGTCCGCGAGCGGACCCCGCTCAAGCGGCTTGGCATCGCGCGATACGACAAGGTCAAGTGGCGGGACGGTGATGAGGTGGCGTTCATCGCGGACCGCGTGGCGTCCGGGCGGGCGTACAGGCGGAACGAGCAGACGCAGACCGTCAACCGGGTGAAAGCGCCGGCCGTCGTCGCCGATGCGCATGGCCTTCCGGAAGGTGCCGAGGTCTACGCCCGGGCGCGCGTGGTCAAGGAGGGTTCACGGCCGACGCATACGCTGACCAGCTACTACCGGCCTGAACACGTCGAAGGAACGCGCATTGTCGACCCCGCACCAGGGCCCGCCGGCCGGGGCGGCGGCTTCCGCGTCCTGTACGACGCCGGTTACGAGATCGACCACATGCAGGAGACTCTGTTCGCACGTGTCCCGACAGCGGATGAGGTGCAGCTCCTCCAGCTATCGCCGGGCGAATGGGTGATGGAGCTCCACCGAACGACCTACACAGCCGACGGGACCGTGGTGGAGTTTGCGATCGGGGTGCACGCGGCGACGCGCTTCGCGTGGACGTACGACTTCAAGGTTCCCGACTCAGCGAAAGCGGAGAGCGAGAGTCAATGATCTCAGCGCAGGTGTGGGCGGATGCTCAGCGACTCTGGGACTTCCAGCAGATGGGACACGAGCTGCGCCCCTGCTCGGTCGCCATCGGTCTCGGTAGTCACGACCTCGGAGTCGCCGACACCACGGCGGAGCTGTTCCATCGCGGCATGGCGCCGCTCATCGTCTTCACGGGGGCGACCAGTCGTACGACCCGGGAGCGGATGCCTCGTGGGGAGGCGGAGCACTACCGTGATCGTGCTGTCGAACTCGGAGTGCCGGAGTCTGCCATCCTCGTAGAGCCGAGGGCGACGAACACGGGCGAGAATATTCGGTACTCACGCGCGATGCTGGAAGAGCGGCAAGTCCTCGTCTCATCGGCTCTCTTGGTAAGCAAGCCCTACGAGGAGCGACGCGCCTACGCGACGGCGTGCAAGCTGTGGCCAGATATTGAGTGGGTAAGTGCTTCGACCTCGACGCCCCTCCAGGATTATGTTGATGCGATCGGGGACGCGCGGCTAGTTATCGACATGCTGGTGGGGGCTCAGCAACGGCTTGTCGTTTATCCGCAGCAAGGGTTCATGACTGAGCAGGTAATTCCCGAAGCGATCGAGGTTGCATACTCGCGCCTTCGCGATGCAGGATTCACCAGCCGAATCCTCCCGGAGGATTCACAGTCCGCACCGCGGTAGCAAAATTTTTATCTTGCCAAGGCCCACGCATGGTGCGGGTGCGATCCTTCTCTACGGCGCGCGGCCCGCCTCCTGCCTTCTCCCCGGCTGGCCGCGACCAGTGGCCGCGCGCATGAAACGGGGAGAGGATCTCTGTGGCTGGGCGGTCGGCTACGGAATGGGGATGAGGAGCTGCTGGGCTCGGCCTGCAATAAACTCCTGTTCGGCTCGATACGCCGCAACTGCAACAAGGCTCGTCTTGCCGGAACCGTTATCACCCTCGATTGTCGGGTGAGTGTCAGTCGAGGTCAGTTGAGTGATGAGCTTCCGTAGCTCCCTGTCTCGCCCAACAATGAGCTCCGATCCTTCCGCGTTCGGCGCAAGCGGATTCACCGTGTAGGGGTTGGCAGAGTAATCGAGCTGATTTCCTGCCGAGGGCAACGAGCTTATGCGCTGCGATTGATCCGCCTCGCTGACCGGGTGGGCGCTCGGTCACGACCAAGCGCCCACCCGGGCCGTCCTGGGTCTAGCGGTCTCAAGCGTGGTCGCAGTAAGGCCATCTCTTACCTGCATCGGTTGCCGTCCAGAGATACGCAGTGTGTCCTCCGGTCTGGCGCAACGCTTGCGCCCTGGAAGCCAGCGGACGTGCCCGGATCTCCATCGGACAACTTGTAATGCGTAGGTCGTCGGTTCGAATCCGACAGGGGGCTCTGGCGAGGCCCAGGACAGATGCGTGCTCTGACCTGGGCCTTTGTGATTCCTGGGATCAGTGGTCCCGGTCGCGGCGCCGTGCCACCAGGGTGGTGCCGGTGATCACCAGGCCGAGTGCCACGATCTTCGCGGCCTGGTGCATCAGCGAAGGGCTGGAGCCGGACCGGGTGAGGAACGCCCACAGGAGCAGGCCGGATCCGGAGAGTGCCAGGAGGGCGCCGCCGACCGGGCCGAGGCCTGCCCAGCTCCACGAGGAATCCGCCAACTCGTCCTGTGCGTAAGGCTTTTCGTGCTCATCGGCTGTCATGGTCCGCACGCTAACAAGGTGCCGGTTCATGATCGCCTGGTTCGAGCCAGGGTGGGGCGCGATGCTTGAATGGAGTGTCGTCACCGGAATAGCAAGGAGAAGCGCTGTGCCCCTGGTGTCAGTCGTGATGCCCGTGTACAACTCGGCGGCCACGCTCGGCGCGGCGGTCCGGTCGGTGCTCGCGCAGACCCACAGTGATCTGGAGCTGCTGGTCACCGACGACAAGTCCACCGACGACTCCATGGATCTGCTCATGGAGTTCGCCCGTCAGGACGAGCGTGTGCTGCCGCGGTCGGCGCCCGAGCAGGGCGGTGCCGGGCGGGCGCGCAACCTCGCGATCGAGCGGGCGCGGGGGGACTACGTCGCGTTCCTCGACAGCGACGACATGTGGCTCCCGGAGAAGACCGAGCGGCAGGTGGCGTTCGCCGCCGCCGGTGACGCGCCTCTGACGTTCACCTCGTACTACAAGATGGACGCCGACTACGAGGGTGAAAGCACCGATTTCGTCCCCAATGGACGGGTGGTCCAGGCGCGGGAGCACGTGGATTACCGCGCCATGCTGGTGCGGGACTACATAGGCGCGCTCACCGCGATGTACGACCGCAATGTGCTGGGCACGCGGCTCATGCCGGAGATGCGCAAGCGGCAGGACTACGCCCTGTGGCTGTCGATCATGCGCGACGGCGCCGACGCCCGCGGCCTCACCGAGCCGCTCGCGGTCTACCGGGCCCACCAGGCGGGCTCGCTGTCCTCCAACAAGCTGTCGCTCGTGCAGTACAACTGGGAGCTGTACCGACAGCACGAGGGACTCTCCGTCCCGAGGTCGGCGCGGTCCCTGGCCGGCGCGGTGTGGCAGTCGCTGCGCAACTCGCGGATCTAGGAATCCGCCCCGCGGCGCCCGCGCCCCGTCGGATACCGTCCTCGCCATGACGACCGGGACGGCCGGGACGACCGGAATCACGGGGAAGGCCGGGGCGGCCGGCGAGGCGCACGTCGGGAGCCTGCTGCGGGGCTGGCGCAGGATGCGGCGCTTCACCCAGCTCGAACTGGCGCTGAAGGCGGACAGCTCCGCGCGGCACATCAGCTTCATCGAGACCGGCCGGTCCGTCCCGAGCCGGTCCATGGTGCTGCATCTCGCCGAGCAGCTGAACGTGCCCGTGCGGGACCGCAACTCCCTTCTCGTGGCGGCCGGTTACGCGCCCTCCTACCCGGAGACGCCGCTCTCCGCGCCGGCGATGGCCCCGGTGCGGACCGGCCTGGAGCAGCTGCTGACCGCGTACGAGCCGCATCCCGCCCTGGTGATGGACGGGATGTACGACGTGGTGGCGGCGAACAGGGGCGTGGCGCTGCTGCTCGACGGGGTGGCCGCCCATCTGCTCAGGCCGCCCCTGAACGCCATGCGTCTCACCCTGCACCCGGAGGGTCTGGCGCCGCGCATCCGGAACCTGGGCGAATGGCGGGCGCACCTGCTGGAGCGCATGGAGCGGCAGGCCACGCTGCGGGCCTCCGACGCGCTGCGCGAGCTGTACGAGGAGGTCGCCGCGTATCCGGTGCCGGGGAACGAGAGCCCCGACCCGGACGCGCGGGCGCCGCACCCCCACCCGTACGCCCTGCCGCTGCGCATCGAGGCGGGCGGCCGGGTGCTGTCGTTCCTCTCGACCGCCACCACCTTCAACACCCCGATGGATGTGACCGTCTCCGAGCTGGCGGTGGAGACGTTCCTGCCCGCCGACGCGGAGACGGCCGCCATCCTCCGGGAGCTGTCGCCGAGCGCCCGGTCAGGCGCCCGGGAGCCGGTCCAGGAAGCCGGTGACGCGGGAGATGCGGCCGTCCTCGGCGAGGGTGATCACGTCGAATCCGGCGGCCGGGGCTGAACCGTCGGCGGTGGAGATCAGGTCCCAGGTGAAGCGGACGAGGTCGTGGTGGGCGTCCGGCGTGCCGGTCGGCCGGAACGCGAAGCCGGGGAACTGCTCGTGGGCGCCGCCGATCGCCGCGGCGATGCCGTCGTGGCCCCGCACCTCGCACAGCGGGTCGGTGTAGGTGCCGTCCTCGGTGAAGGCCGCGGCGACCGCCTTGGCCAGGTCCTCGGGGGTGGCGGCGTTCCAGGCGGCGAAGTAGCGCTCGACAGCGTCCTCGTGGATGGTCACGGTGGTGTCCTCTCGTCTGCACGGACTGGTGGGAGCGGGGCCGGGTGACCTCGCGTGGTGCGCGTCGCCCTGCCCGCTCCCACAGCCTGCCGCCGCCGTCGGCGGGGGTCGATTACCGCTGAGGTAATGACGCCCTCGCCGGTGGGCTCAGTGCGTGCTCAGCAGTGTCCCCAGGACCTCTCGGAGGACCCCGTCCGGGTCCGGGGCGGCCGAGGTGGTGCGCCAGGCGACGAAGCCGTCGGGGCGGATCAGGATCGCGCCGTCGGCCGTGGTGCCGTGGAGGTCGGCCCAGTCGGTGGCCGCCGGGTCGTCCCGGTCGTAGGTGAGGTCGGCGTCCGGGCCGGGGCCGATGCGGTACGCCTCCAGGGGGACGCCGTCCTCGGCGGCGACCCGGCGGGCCGCCGCGTGCCAGCCCGCGTCGTCGGGGGCGTCGGTGAGGAGGACCAGGGAGCGTTCGTAGAGGTCGAGGGTGGAGAGGCGGACGCCGCCGCGGCGGACCCAGAGGTGGGGGGCGCGGGTGCCGGGGGTGCCGTCGAGGGTGAGGGTGTCGCCGACGACCGGCTGGGACGGGTCGGCGTCCAGGACCGCGCCGGTGGGGTAGCGGTGGCCGAGGACGACGCCCAGGATGCCGCCGCGCCGCCCGCCGCCGACGCCCGGGGCGGGGGCGAAGCCGGGGTGGCTGTGCTCGACGGAGCGGGCGGAGGCGCGGGCGCTGGTGGCGAGGGCGACGGGGCGGCGCTCGGCGTCGTAGGAGTCCAGGAGCGCGGGGCCGGCCCAGCCGGAGAGGACGGCGGAGAGCTTCCAGGCCAGGTTGTGGGCGTCCTGGATACCGGTGTTGGAGCCGAAGGCGCCGGTGGGGGACATCTCGTGCGCGGAGTCGCCGGCGAGGAAGACCCGCCCGGAGGAATAGCGTTCGGCGACGCGTTCGGCGGCCCGCCAGGACGCCATCCCGGTGATCTTCACGTCGATCTCCGGCGCGCCGACCGCCCGCCGGATGTGGTCGCGCAGCCGCTCCTCGGTGAAGTCGTCCAGGGTCTCGCCGCGCTCGGGGTGCCAGGGCGCGTGGAAGACCCAGTTCTCCTTGTTGTCGACGGGGAGCAGCGCGCCGTCGGCGTCCGGGTGGGTGAGGTAGCAGCAGATGAAGCGGCGGTCGCCGACCACGTCGGCCAGCGCGGCGGAGCGGAAGGTGACGCTGACGTTGGCGAAGAGTTCGCCGGGGCCGCTCTGCCCGATGCCGAGGGCCTCGCGGACGGGACTGCGGGGGCCGTCGGCGGCGATCAGATAGTCGGCGCGGACGGTGTAACGCTCCTCGCCGGCCCGGTCGGTGACCGTCGCCGTCACCCCGTCGGCGTCCTGCTCGAAGGACTCCATCCGGTGGAAGTACCGCAGGTCGCCGCCGAGTTCGCGCGCGCTGTCCACGAGGACGGGTTCGAGGTCGTTCTGGCTGCACAGACACCAGGTGGTGGGGCTGAACCGCGCGAGCCCGCCGCCCGGGTCGATCTCCTTGAAGAGCCATTCCCCGGCGTCACCCACAAGAGTGGGCGTCTGGAGGATGCCGTGGTTGTCGGCGAGCAGCGAGGCCGCCGCCTTGACGTCCGGCTCGATCCCGGCCGTCCGGAACAGCTCCATGGTGCGGACGTTGTTGCCGCGCCCGCGCGGATGCTTCGAGGTGCCGGAGTGCCGTTCGACGAGCAGGTGCCGCACACCGAGACGGCCCAGGAACACGGACGTGGACAGGCCCACCAGTGAGCCGCCCACGATGAGGACGGGGACGCGGTGGTCGGCTTTTTGACGCATCGAAGCCTCCAGTGACGGGGTGCGCGTAGCGGGCGCCTGTGACTTCTCATGCCCGGTGCCGCCCGCTCCGCCGGTCCAATCACCCACGTGGTTCACCCGCCCGGTCACCCACGTGGTTCATACGAGTCGCGGGGCGCCCCGGGTCGTCACAGGATCAAGGAACGCTGCCGTGCCCAGCGCGGCCGGCGCCGGCCGAAGCTTCCGCGAAGGAGATGTGTGCAGGATGACCACCACGTCTGAACGTCCGTCAGGAACGCTGACACGCGAGCCCTCGAAGCGTGTCTCCCAGTCCGTGTTCGACGGCTCCCCGCTGCGGGTCGTCCTGCTGGTCGACGTGTTCGACGGGGCGCAGCAGCAGTTCCTGGAGGCGTACGAGCAGCTGTGCGCGCAGGTCGCCCAGGTGCCCGGACACGTCAGCGACCAGCTCTGCCAGTCGATCGAGAACCCCTCGCAGTGGCTGATCACCAGCGAGTGGGAGAGCGCCCCGCCGTTCCTCACCTGGGTGAACAGCGAGGAGCACGTGGCGATGGTGGAGCCGCTGCACTCCTGCGTCCGCGACACCCGCTCGCTGCGCTTCCAGATCGTCCGCGAGACCAACGGCGCCTCGGCCGCGGCCCAGACCCCCGGCGGCCGCCGGCTCCAGGAGCGCCCGCGCATCGGCGACGGTGTCATCCGGCACGCGCTCACCTTCACGGTGAAGCCGGGCACGGAGGACAAGGTCCGCAGGATCCTCGCGGACTACGCCTCGCCCGCCGCCCGTGTCGACGACGGCACCCGGCTGCTGCGCACCTCGCTGTTCATGGAGGGCAACCGGGTCGTGCGCGCCATCGAGGTGCGCGGCGACCTGCTGGCGGCGCTGCGCCACGTGGCCCGGCAGCCGGAGATCCGCGCGGTGGAGGAGGCCATCAACCCCTACCTGGAGCAGGACCGCGACCTGGACGACCAGGAGTCGGCGCGGATGTTCTTCACCCGCGCCGCCCTGCCCGCCGTGCACCACGTGATGGCGGACGGCGCCGGCGCCGAGAGCGCCCGGCTCGCCCTGTTCTACCCGGCCCGCGAAGGCCAGGGCATGCGGCTGGCCGAGCTGCTCTCGCAGGCCGACCAGGCCGCCGCCGACGACCCGCGCAGCCCGGTGCTGCGCAGCACGGTCTTCCAGCGCGACGACGTAGTGGTCCGGCTGGTGGACGTACGCGACGACGACGTCGACGCACTGCCCCGCGACGCGGCCGCGGCCGCCGAGGTGCGCGCGCTGCTCGTCGGCGACGCCGCCCGGATGGACCTCGTCACCGACCGCCGGTCGCAGGGCGCCTGATCGGTGTCCCACTCCCCCCTCGCAAGCGCCGATGCGGCACACCCCACGGAGGAAGCTGTGATCCAACCCCGTCCCAAGATCGTGAACCTGATGGACGCCGAGCCCAACACCCGGCGCGGCGGTGACCTGCGCGCCATGCTGACCCCGGCGACGGTCGGCTCGACCAGCGGTTTCATGGGCGTGGCCCTCATCCAGCCGGGCGACCGCATCGGCGAGCACTACCACCCGTACTCCGAGGAGTTCGTGTACGTGATCTGCGGCCGCCTGGAGGTGGACCTCGACGGCGAGGCGCACCCCCTGCTGCCGGAGCAGGGCCTGATGATCCCGATGAACATGCGGCACCGCTTCCGCAACGTCGGCGACGACGAGGCACGCCTCGTCTTCCACCTGGGCCCGCTGGCCCCGCGCCCGCAGCTCGGTCACGTCGACACCGAGGAGACGGACGTCATCGGCGCCGCCGCGGTGGTGACGGAGGCGGGCGGAGCCAGGGCCGGCCGGGAGCAGGTGCCCTCATGACCCGCCGGGTGGCGGTCACGGGCATAGGCATCGTGGCCCCGGGCGGCATCGGTGCCCCGGCCTTCTGGGACCTGCTGTCGAGCGGCCGTACCGCGACACGGGGCATCACGTTCTTCGACCCCTCCGGGCTGCGCTCGCGCATAGCCGCCGAGTGCGACTTCGACCCGGCGGCCTACGGCCTCGACGCGGAGCAGGTCGAACGGGCGGACCGGTACATCCAGTTCGCCCTGGTGGCCGGCGACGAGGCGGTGCACGACTCGGGCCTGGACCTCGCGCGGGAGAACCCGTGGCGGATCGGGGTCTCGGTCGGCACCGCCGTGGGCGGCACCACCCGCCTGGAGAACGACTACGTCCTGGTCAGCAACGGCGGTGAGCGCTGGGACGTGGACCATGTGAAGGCGCGCCCGCAGCTGCACCGGGCGTTCTCCCCGAGCACGGTCGCCTCCTCGGTGGCCGAGCGGTTCGGGGCCCGGGGCCCGGTGCAGACGGTCTCGACGGGCTGCACCTCGGGCCTGGACGCGGTGGGCTACGCCTTCCACACCGTGCAGGAGGGCCGCGCGGACATATGCATCGCCGGCGCCTCCGACTCGCCCATCTCGCCGATCACGATGGCGTGCTTCGACGCGATCAAGGCGACCTCCCCGAACAACGACGACCCGGCGCACGCCTCCCGCCCCTTCGACAACAACCGTGACGGGTTCGTCATGGGCGAGGGCGGCGCCGTACTGGTCCTGGAGGAGCTGGAGCATGCGCGGGCCCGTGGCGCGCACGTGTACTGCGAGCTGAGCGGCTACGCGACGTTCGGCAACGCGTATCACATGACCGGTCTGACGCCCGAGGGCCTGGAGATGGCCCGCGCGATCGAGACGGCCCTGGACCAGGCCCGCCTCGACCCGACGGCGATCGACTACGTGAACGCCCACGGCTCCGGCACCCGGCAGAACGACCGCCACGAGACGGCGGCGGTCAAGCGGGCGCTCGGACAGCACGCCTACGACACCCCGATGAGCTCCATCAAGTCGATGGTGGGGCACTCCCTCGGGGCGATCGGGGCCATCGAGGTGGTGGCGTGCGTGCTGGCGCTCGCCCGGCAGACCGTCCCGCCGACCGCGAACTACGAGACGCCCGACCCCGAGTGCGACCTGGACTACGTGCCGCGCGAGGCCCGGGAACGGAAGCTCAACGGCGTGCTGTCGGTGGGCAGCGGGTTCGGCGGTTTCCAGTCCGCGGTGATCCTGACCCGGCCGAGGGAGTGAGGACACGATGAGCGCAACCCAGAACCGTCGGGCGGCCGTCACCGGCATAGGTGTGGTCGCGCCGAACGGCATCAGCACGGAGACCTTCTGGAAGTCCACCCAGGAGGGGCTCAGCCTCCTGGACCGGGTGACCCGGGAGGGCTGCGAGCACCTGCCGCTGAAGGTGGCGGGCGAGGTCCGCGAGTTCGACCCGTCGGTGGTCGAGGAGCGGTTCCTGGTGCAGACCGACCGCTTCACGCACTTCGCGATGGCGGCGGCGGACCGCGCCCTGGAGGACGCCCGGCTCGGCCAGGCCGACACCGACGCGGACCCGTACTCCATCGGCGTGGTCACCGCGGCCGGCTCCGGCGGCGGCGAGTTCGGGCAGCGCGAGCTCCAGCAGCTGTGGGGCAAGGGCAGCCGGTTCGTCGGGCCGTACCAGTCGATCGCCTGGTTCTACGCGGCCAGCACCGGCCAGATCTCCATCCGGCGCGGGTTCAAGGGCCCCTGCTCGGTGGTCGCCTCCGACGAGGCGGGCGGTCTGGACGCGCTGGCGCACGCGGCACGCGCCGTACGCCGGGGCACCGACCGGGTGGTGGCCGGCTCCACCGAGGCACCGCTCGCGCCGTACTCGGTGGTCTGCCAGCTCGGGTACGAGGAGCTGAGCGCCGAGACCGACCCGGCCCGCGCCTACCGGCCGTTCACCGAGGCCGCGTGCGGGTTCGTACCGGCCGAGGGCGGCGCGATGCTCGTCATCGAGTCGGAGACGGCCGCGCGGGAGCGCGGTGCGGACGTCCGGGCGATCGTCGCGGGCCACGCGGCGACCTTCACCGGCGCCTCCCGCTGGGAGGAGTCCCGGGCCGGGCTCGCCGAGGCGATCCGGCAGGCGCTGGCCGAGGCCGCCTGCGCCCCGGAGGAGGTCGACGTCGTCTTCGCCGACGCCCTCGGGGTGCCGGCCGCGGACCGCGCCGAGGCGCTGGCCCTGGTGGACGCGCTCGGTGAGCACGGCCGCCGGGTGCCGGTGACGGCGCCGAAGACCGGCATCGGGCGGGGCTACTGCGCCGCGCCGGTGCTGGATGTGTCGGCCGCCGTGCTCGCCATGGAGCACGGCCTGATCCCGCCGACGCCGAACGTGTTCGACGTCTGCCACGACATCGACCTCGTCACCGGGCGCGCGCGGGTCGCCGAGCCGCGCACGGCGCTGGTCCTCAGCCGGGGACTCATGGGGTCGAACTCGGCACTCGTGCTGCGGCACGGCGCCGCGTAGGCGAACAGCAAAGGAGAAACGGCATGAACGCGCAGATCACCGAGGAAGAACTGGCCGCCCTCATGAAGAAGGCCGCCGGGATCACCGTCGCGCCGGAGGTGCTGCGGGAGCGGCCGGAGACCCCCTTCGAGACGCTCGGGCTCGACTCGCTCGGCCTGCTGGGCATCGTCGGCGAGCTGGAGAACCGGCACGGCGTCCCGATGCCGCCCGACGCCGAGCGCTGCAAGACCCCCAAGCAGTTCCTCGACCTCGTCAACAGCGCACTACTGGCAGGAGCCTGAGATGACAGGGCACACCCAGAACGAGATCACGATCGCGGCCCCGCTCGACCTGGTCTGGGACATGACCAACGACCTGGAGAACTGGCCGCGGCTGTTCAGCGAGTACGCCGCCGTCGAGGTCATCGAGCGGGAGGGCCGCAAGACGACCTTCCGGCTGACCATGCACCCCGACGAGAACGGCACCGTCTGGAGCTGGGTCTCCGAGCGTGAGCCGAACCGCGACGACCTGGAGGTCCACGCCCGCCGCGTGGAGACCGGCCCCTTCGCCCACATGAACATCCACTGGCGGTACGAGGAAGTGCCCGCCGGTACGCGGATGGTGTGGACGCAGGACTTCGCGATGAAGCCGGAGGCTCCGGTCGACGACGACTGGATGACCGACAACATCAACAAGAACTCCAAGGTCCAGATGGCCCTCATCCGGGACAAGATCGAGAAGGCCGCCGCAGGTCACCGGCCCGCGCCGGCCCTGGCCGACTGAGCCCTCCCCGAGGGACGAGAGGACACGAGTCCATGCACCAGGGACTGATCGTGGCCCGGATGGCTCCGGGCTCCGCCCAGGACATCGCGAAGATCTTCGCGGAGTCCGACCGGGGCGAGCTGCCGCACCTCGTCGGGGTGCGCCGCCGCAGCCTGTTCCAGTTCGGCGATGTGTACATGCACCTCGTCGAGTCGGACACCGACCCCGCCCCCGCCATCGCCAAGGTGGCCGGGCACCCGGAGTTCCGGGGCATCAGCGAGCGTCTGACGGCGTACGTCAGCGCCTACGACCCGGAGACCTGGCGTTCCCCGAAGGACGCCATGGCGCGGCGCTTCTACGTGTGGGAGCGCGACCAGTAGTCCCCTCCGGTCCGCTTCGGACAGTCACCGGCCGCCGGGCCCGCAGCGTCGCGGGCCCGGCGGCCGGTTTTCCGGGGTGCGCCGGTGCCGTCGGTCAGCCGACGACGTGGCACTCGAAGGCGTGCAGATACGGGTTGACGGGACGGATGTCGTCCACGGCCAGGCCCGCCGAGGTGAGCCGGCCGACCATGCTCTCGGTGGTGTGCTTGGCGCCGCCGACGTTGAGCAGGAGCAGCAGGTCCATGGCGGTGCTGAAGCGCATCGAGGGGGTGTCGTCCACCAGGTTCTCGATGACGATCACCCGGGTGCCCTTGCCGCCCGCCTTCACGACGTTGCCCAGGAGGCGGGCCGTGCTCTCGTCGTCCCACTCCAGGATGTTCTTGATGACGTAGACGTCGGCCTTGACCGGGACCGAGGAGCGCACGTCACCGGGCACGATCTCGGCGCGGGAGGCCAGGTCGCCGCCCTCGCGCAGCCGGGGCAGCGCGTTCTCGACCACGCGGGGCAGGTCGAGCAGACTGCCGCGCATCGTCGGGTACTTGTCGAGCAGGCAGGCCACCACATGGCCCTGGCCGCCGCCGAGGTCCGCCACCGAGGAGGCGCCGGAGAGGTCCAGGAGGGCGGCGACCTCGCGGGCGGACTGCTCGCTGGAGCGGGTCATGGCCCGGTTGAAGACGTCCGCGGACTCGGGGGCGTCCTCGTTGAGGTAGGTGAAGAACTCCTTGCCGTAGAGGGACTCCACGACGTTGTTCCCGGTGCGCACGGCCTCGTCCAGCTTCGGCCAGGCGTCCCAGGTCCACGGCTCGGTGCACCACAGGGCGATGGCGCGCAGGCTGTTGGGGTCGTCCTCGCGCAGCAGGCGGGACATGTCGGTGTGGGTGAAGGTGCCGTCCGGCTGCTCGGCGAAGACGCCGTAGCAGGACAGGGCCCGCAGCAGCCGGCGCAGCGGCTTGGGCTCGGTCTTCACCGCGGCCGCCAGGTCCTCCACGGCGGTCGGCCGGTCGGTGAGGGCGTCGGCGACGCCGAGCCGGGCGGCGGCCCGGACGGCGGCGGCGCAGGCCGCCCCGAACACCAGCTCGCGCAGGCGCATGGGGGGCGGTGGGGCAGTCTCAGCGGTCGTCATCTGCCGCCCTTTCTGGTTCCTCGGTCTTCGCTGGTCTGCGGGC
Organism: Streptomyces sp. NPDC005435; assembly: GCF_040703155.1. Taxonomy (NCBI): domain Bacteria; kingdom Bacillati; phylum Actinomycetota; class Actinomycetes; order Kitasatosporales; family Streptomycetaceae; genus Streptomyces; species Streptomyces sp. NPDC005435. The sequence goes on along the minus strand of NZ_JBEXEQ010000006.1, from coordinate 265,759 downwards.
GGTCAGCACAGGCCCGCGGGCTTGGAGGCCCGGCAGGAGTTGCGCTCGAAGATGTTGGCCTTGGCCGCCTCGGTGTTCACGATGTCGGCGGGGGAGTTGTCCTCAAGGGTGTTGCGGTCGATCCGGTTGTTCACGCCCTTGGCGCCGACCATGCTCTTGAACAGCACGATTCCGCCGGACAGCGGGGACTTGCCGCTGTGGCCCGCGACGTAGTTGCCGGTCACGCGGGTCTTCTCGGCGCCGGTGAGGACGATGCCCGAGCCCTGGATGACGGGGAGGCGGGCGGTCTTCGCGCAGAACTTGTTGTTCTCCACGACCTCGTTGGAGGAGACGGTGAGGTTGCCGCCCTGCGGCTTGTTCTCGTCGCCGACGATGAAGATCCCGCCGCAGTTGCCGGTGACGGTGTTGTCGGTGACGGTCAGGTTCCGCAGGCGGCGCACGGTGACGCCGATGCGGTTGTTCTCCAGGCGGTTGCGCTCGACGAGGGTGGCACCGGCGTCGTAGGCGCCGCCCTCCTCGTTGATGGTGTTGGCGAGGAAGAGGCCCGCGTCGCCGTTGCCGCGCGCCTGGTTGTCCCGCAGCACGCTGCGCGTCGAGCGCTCGGTGGCGATGCCCCAGACCTTGTTCTTGACGGCCTCCACCCGGCGGACCGTCAGCCGGTCGGTCGCCATGCCGAACACGCCGGCGTGGCTGAAGCCGGTGACCTTGAGGTCGGCGACGGTGACGCCCCGGACGTCCTTCTTCTTGGTGCCGAGCACGCAGATGCCGTCGCCGTGCTGGGCGCAGGTGTTGGCGACCTTGCCCGTCTTGGTGGCGGCGGGCTTGACGACGGTACGCGCCCCGACGCCCCGCAGGGTCACCCGGGGCGTGTCGACGACGACGCTCTCGTGGTAGGTGCCGGCCAGCACCAGCACGGTGTCGCCGGGCTGCGCGGCGTTCACCGCCTTCTGGATGGACTGGCCGGGACGGACGACGAGGGTCTGGTGCGCCGCAGCGGCGGGCGCGGCGCCGAGACCGCCGCCGAGAAGGGCGGCGGTGCAGGCGAGATATGCGAGGTGACATCTCTTCATATTGCGTACGTTATGACCCGATTATGCGGAAGGTCTGATATAGGCCGTCCGGCGGCGTGTCAGTACCGGCGCAGGACCGCGCCCACCTCCAGACGGAGGTCGGGGGCGGGTCGCGGGGCGGCCGGGTCGGCGAGCTGCCACAGGCGGTTCTGCAGGACCCGGGCCAGGGTCCAGGCGCGGGCCCGGTCGCGGTCCAGGCCGAGGGCGGCGGTCAGGGCGTCGAAGCGCCGGCGTGTGTCGGCCGGGTCGTAGCGGTTGACCAGGGCGGGCAGCAGCTCGAAGCCGGGGTCGCCGGCCAGGGGCTTGGGGTCGACGGCGAGCCAGGGGGCGCGGTCGGCGGCGAGGACGTTGCCGTGGTGCAGGTCCCAGTGGAGGAGGCGGTCGCCGGGCTCGTCCGCGACCTCGCGGAGGGCGGCGGCGCAGTCCCGCAGCAGGGCGCGTACGGCGGGGTCGGGTTCGGTGGCCAGGGCGTGGGGGGCGCGGTCCAGCATCGCCTGGGCGATGTCACCCAGTCGGCGGATTCCGGGCGGGGCGGGGCGGGCGGTCAGGCGGGCGAGGAGGGTGCCGAGGACGGTGACCGCCTCGCGGGGGTCCGGGAGGGCGGTCAAGGAGCGGCGGGCGTGCAGGCGTTCGAGGAGGAGGGTGGCGGTCGGCGGGTCGTCGCGCAGGAGGCGTACGGCGCCGTCGCCGGACCAGGCGCGCAGCGCGGCCGCCTCGCCCGCGCACTCGGCGTCCAGGTGCTGCACCTTGAGCGCGGCCGGGGTTCCGTCGGCGGCCGTCACCGGTGTGACCAGCGACGACGTGCCGCTCAGGGCGGCGCCGTCCGCGTGCAGATGCCAGCGGCGGAGGAACCCCGCGGTCCGCTCCCGCAGCTCCTCCCGGGCTCCGTGCTCACCAGGCACCCCGGTCATCCGTACGACCATACTGGCCCGTGTGAGCCGGGTGACCCGTGTGCGACGTGGGCTCGGGGCGGTCGCGGACTACCTCCGTTCCGCCCCGGGCACCTATGTGTGGCTGACCATCCTTTTCTTCACCACGGTGGCGCTCCACCACATGTCGCCGGAGTTCGAGAAGGAGTTCCTGCGCCAGCACTCCACCAACATCCACGAGCTGTCCCAGAACCCCGTACGGGTGCTGGTCACCAGCGCGATGTGGATCGACAGCGGCCGCTGGCTGCCGTACGCCGCGCTCTACACCCTCTTCCACGCCCAGGCCGAACGCTGGCTCGGCACCCTGCGCTGGCTCGCGGTGTGCGCCGCCGCCCATGTGCTGGCCACCCTCATCAGCGAGCTGGCCCTGCTGATGGCGGTCAACGACGGCCACGCCCCGCCCTCGGCGGTCAACACGCTCGACATCGGCGTCAGTTACGCCCTCGCCGGGGTCATGGCCGTCCTCACCTACCGCATCGCCCCGCCCTGGCGGTACGCCTACCTGGCCTTCCTGGCCGCCGTCTACGCCGTACCGCTCGTCACCGCCCGCACCTTCACCGACTTCGGCCATGTGCTGTCGGTCCTCATCGGCCTGGCCTGCTATCCGCTGACCCGGGGCCGGGGGAGGGCGTGGAGCCCGCGCGGGGGTCTGGCGGCCCTGCGGGAGCGGGACGCCCCGCACTGACCTGCGCCGCATGATCCGTACCGCGACCCCCGGCGACGTCCCCGCGATCCACCTGATGATCCGCGAGCCGGCCGACCCGGCCCGGTCAGCCCACTGATTCCCGGACCCGGGGCTTGGTCGCCGCGCCCCGTCCGGACGGCCGGGCCGTCACCAGCAGGCCGGCGACGAGGGCCGCGAGGAGCATGACGCCGGCCGCCCACCAGATGGCGACCGTGTAGCCGTGCACCACGCCCACCGGGACGACGGCGGCCCGCTCGGCGGGGCTGTGCAGGTGCGCGGCGAGGTAGGCCGCGCTGCTCGTGGTGGCGATGGTGTTGAGCAGGGCCGTGCCGATGGAGCCGCCGACCTGCTGGGCGGTGTTGACCGTCGCCGAGGTGACCCCGGCGTCCTTGGGGGCGACCCCGGCCGTGGCGGTGGCGAAGACCGGCATGAAGGTGAGGCCCATGCCGAGGCCGAGCAGGATCAGGGCGGGCAGGATGTCGGAGACGTAGGAGGAGTGGACCGTCATCCCGGTCAGCAGCACCAGGCCGATGGCGGCGAGCAGCAGGCCCGGGACCATCAGCAGGCGTGGCGGGACGCGGTTCAGCAGGCGGGCCGCGATCTGGGTGGAGCCGGTGATGATCGCGGCCGTCAGGGGCAGGAAGCCGAGGCCCGCGCGGACGGGGGAGTAGCCCAGGACGACCTGGAGGTAGTAGGTCATGAACAGGAACAGCCCGAACATGCCGATCACCGCGAGCATCATGGTCAGGAAGCAGCCCGCGCGGTTGCGGTCGCGGACGATGTGCAGCGGCAGCAGCGGGCTCGGGGCGCGGCTCTGCCACCACACGAACAGCGCGAGCAGCGCGATCCCGGCCGCGAACAGGGCGAGCACCACGGGGTCGGTCCAGCCGCGTGGCTGGGCCTCGCTGAAGCCGTAGACGACGGCGACCAGACCGCCGCAGCCGAGCAGGACGCCGGGCACGTCGAGCCGGGACCCGCCGTGGCCCGGGCGGTCGTGCAGCAGGGCGAAGGCGCCGATCACCGCGAGGATCGCGATGGGCACGTTGACGTAGAGGCACCAGCGCCAGTTCAGGTACTCGGTCAGCAGGCCGCCCAGGATGAACCCGATGGCGGAGCCGCTGCCCGCGAGGGCGCCGTAGATCCCGAAGGCCTTGCCGCGCTCGCGCGGGTCGGTGAACGTCGTCGTCAGCAGGGAGAGCGCCGAGGGCGCGAGGACGGCCGCGAAGACGCCCTGGAGGGCGCGGGCGCCGAACAGCATGGCCGGGGTGGTGGCCGCGCCGCCGAACGCCGAGGCGGCCGCGAAGCCGATCAGCCCGATGACGAAGGTCCGTTTGCGGCCCACCAGGTCCGCGACGCGCCCGCCGAGGAGCAGCAGCCCGCCGAAGGCGAGCGTGTAGGCGGTGATGACCCACTGCCGGTTCCCGTCGGACATGTGCAGTGCGTGCTGGGCGGAGGGGAGCGCGATGTTCACGATCGTCGCGTCCAGCACCACCATCAGCTGGGCGAGGGCGATGACGACCAGGCCCCACCAGCGACGGGGATCGACCGCCTCGGCCCTCGCGGGTATCGGTACGGACTCACCCGTTCGGCCGCTGCTCATTGGGCCAGAAGACTATGGATCGGTGCATATCGCATCCGGGTCGGCGGGCCTTTCCCGCCCGGTTCCGGGGCGTTTCGTCATGGCTCCAGGACCACCTTTCCGACCGTGCCGCGCGTCTGGAGCGCCCGGTGCGCGGCGGCCGCCTCCGACAGCGGCGAACGGGTGACGGCCGGGCGCAGCCGGCCCCGGGCGGCCTCGGCGAGCGCCCGCTCCTCCAGGGCGCGCAGACCGCCCGCCCGGCGCAGCATCTCCGGGCCGAGCACGGACTCGGAGACGCCCTCCACGAAGTGGCCCCGGGCCTCCTCCCCGATGCCCTCCGCCGACCAGCCGAAGACCAGGTGCCGCCCGCCGGGGCCGAGCAGGGCGACGGACTCACGGGCCGCCTCGCCGCCGACACCGTCGTAGACGAGCGTGGCGGGCCTGCCGGCGAGGAAGGCGCGGACCTCCTCCGGCCAGCCGGGGACGGTGTAGTCGACGGCGAGATCGGCGCCGTTCGCCCGCACCCGGGCCGTCTTCTCCGGGCCGCCCGCGAGTCCGACGACCGTGGCCCCGGCGTTCTTCGCGTGCTGCGTGAGCAGCGTGCCGATACCGCCGGCCGCCGCCGGCACGACCACCACGTCCTCCGCCGCCGGCTCCGCGAACCCGGCGATCCCGAGCGCGGTCCGGCCGGTGCCGATCATCGCGACGGCCGCCGCGAAGTCCAGGTTCGCCGGGATCTCGTGCAGCCGGTCCGCGCCGGTGACGGCGAGTTCGGCGTAGCCGCCGGGTACGGGCCCGAGGTGGGCGACGACGCGCCGGCCGAGCCAGACCGGGTCCGTGCCGTCGCCCAGGGCGTCCACGACCCCCGCCACTTCGCGGCCGGGAACGGTCGGAAGCTCCGGCAGCGCGGGCAGCGGTCCGCGCCGGCCCTCGCGCAGGGCGGTGTCCAGGAGGTGCACCCCGGCGGCGGCGACGGCGATCCGCACCTGGCCCGGTCCGGGGACGGGGTCCTCGGTCTTCTCGTAGACCAGGTTCTCGGGCGGTCCGAAGGAGTGGAGCCGGACGGCGTGCATGGTGGTCCCCCCGGTTGGTGGTGGCTGCCGTGGCCCACTCTTCAACCTCGACCGGACTTGAGGTCAAGGGCGGTTGTCAGTGGCCGGGTGCAGCATGAGGGGCATGGTGCGGAAAGCGGTGGGTGCGGGCGGTACGGGTACGGGGCGTACGGGCGGTACGGGTACGGCTTCGGGGCGTACGGCGGTGAAGGGGGCGCGGCGGCCGGAGGTGCGGCTGCCGCCGCTGCGGCCGTGGGCGGAGGGGGAGCTGGAGCCCGACGGGGACTACGACGGGCTTGAGTTCCTGGAGACGGATCTGTCCGGGCAGCGGGGCGCGGGGGCGCGCTTCATGGACTGCGCGCTGACCGGCTGCGCGGTGGACGAGGCGGCGCTCGGGCGGGCCCGCTTCCTGGACTCGGTGCTGACCGGGCTGCGGGGCGTCGGCACCCGGCTCGCCGAGGCCACGTTCCGGGACGTGGAGCTGCTCTCGCCCCGGCTGGGCGGGGTCCAGCTGCACGGGGCCGTGCTGGAGCGGGTCGTCGTGCGCGGCGGAAAGCTCGACTTCCTCAATCTGCGCGAGGCCCGGCTGAAGGACGTGGTGTTCGAGTCCTGTGTGCTGGTCGAGCCGGACTTCGCGGGGGCGCGTCTGGAGCGCGTGGAGTTCGTGGACTGCGCGCTGAAGGGAGCGGATTTCGGGAAGGCCACGCTGAAGGACGTGGACCTGCGCGGGGCCGATCCGCTGGAGGTCCAGCGGGGACTGGACCGGCTGTCGGGCGCGGTGATCAGCAGCGGTCAGCTCCTGGACCTGGCCCCGCTGCTCGCGGCGGAGCTGGGGATCAGGGTGGAGGGCTGAGGGGGGCGTCAGGAGATCCGGGGGTAGCGGGCCTGGAGGGTCCAGATCACCGGGTTCTCCGCGAGGTCCTCGTGCATGTCGGTGAGGTCCGCGATCACGTCGTGCAGGAAGTCGCGGGCCTCGCGGCGCAGTTCGGCGTGCGAGAAGGTGATCGGCGGCTCCTCGGCGCGCATCCAGTCCGCCTCGATGTCCACCCAGCCGAAGCGGCGCTCGAAGAGCATCCGGTCCGTCGACTCGGTGAAGTCCAGCTCCGCCCGCTGCGGCCGGGACGCGCGGGAACCCATGGGGTCCTGGTCCAGCTGCTCCACGATGTCGCACAGCGCCCACGCGAAGTCCAGCACCGGCACCCATCCCCAGGCCGTGGACACCTCCCGGTCGCTCTTGGTGTCGGCCAGATACACGTCCCCGCAGAACAGGTCGTGCCGCAGCGCCCGCGCGTCGGCGCGGCGGTAGTCGGTCTGGGGCGGGTCCGGGAACCGGTTGGAGAGGGCATAGCCGATGTCGAGCACGTCGGAGATCGTCCCACGCCGGTGGCTGCCACCGGCTCACCCCCGCGCGGCGGGCGTCCCGGCCACCTCGCACGTTCGCCGCCCCGCTCACTCCGCGCGTCTGGCGTCTTGCTCAGCCCATGCGTTCGCCGCCCCGCTCACTGCGCGCGTCTGGCGTCTTGCTCAGCCCGTGCGGTCGGTGCCCCGGTCACTGCGCGCGTCTGGCGTCTTGCTCAGCCCGTGCGGTCGGTGCCCCGGTCACTGCGCGCGTCTGGCGTCTTGCTCAGCCCACGCGGTCGGCACCCCGGTCACTCCGCGCGTCCCGCGTCCTCTTCAGCCCGCGCGTCGTCCGCCGTGTTCGGCCCGTGCGTCGTCCGCCCTGCTCGGCCCCGTGCGGTCGGCGGCCCGCTCACCGCCGCGCGGTGGGCGTCCCGGTCACTGCGCGCGTCTGGCACCCCGGTCACTCCGCGCGTCCCGCGTCCTCTTCAGCCCGCGCGTCGTCCGCCCTGTTCGGCCCGTGCGGGCGGCGGCCCGCGCGCCCGGTACGTCCGGTGTCTTGCCCGGCCCGTGCGGTCGGCGCTCCGCTCACCCGGTGCGTCCGGCGCCCTGTTCGGCCCCGTGGGGTCGGCGGTCCGCTCACCCGGCGCGTCCTGCGCTCTCTTCGGCCCACGTGCCCGGTGCCCTGCGCGGTCGGCGCTCCGCTCACCCCGCGCGTCCGGCGCCCTGCTCAGCCCACGTGCCCGGCGCCTCGCTCGGCCCCGCGCGTTCGGCGGTCCGCTCAGATGGCGCGTCGGCGCTCTCCTTGGCCCGCGCGTCTGGCGCGCCGCTCACCCCGCGCGGTCGGCGCTCCGCTCACCCTGCGCGTCCCGCCCCACCCAGCCCGCCTGCCCGGCGCTCCGCTCACCCCGCGCGTCCCGCGCCCCCTCGGCTCGCCTGCCCAGCGCCCCGCTCGCCGGCGGACCCACCCGCCCCTTCGGTCAGCAGCCGGTGCAGATCCGGTGGCCACACCGGCTCCTCGCACGCGGCCAGTTCCGCCCCGGTCCACCAGCGCCAGGCGAGGATGCCCTCGGCCGGGTGGGTGGCGAGGGCGGAGGGGGTGGGGGTGCGGTGGGGGCCGTGGGTGACGTAGATGTGCTCGTGCTGGTGGACCGGGATGCCCGCCCGGGTGAAGTCGTGTTCCCAGACGGACAGCAGGGTGCCAGGGGCCAGGTCGGTCCAGCCGGTCTCCTCGGCCAGTTCGCGTGCGGCGCCCTCGGCGGGGCTCTCGCCGGGTTCCAGGCCGCCGCCGGGCAGGGTCCAGTGCGGCCCGGTTTCGGGGTTCTCCTGGCGGCAGAGGAACACCGAGCCGTCCGGCGCGACGACGGCCGTACGCGCAGCCTGGCGCGGGGTGCGCGTCAGCACCTTGCGCAGGACGACGCAGGGGCGGCCGAGTGCGCGGTCGCGGCGGTGGCCCAGGGCCGAGTAACCGAGCGCGGTCCAGAAGGCGAGGCCGGGCAGGTTGTCGTCGAGCACCGCGAGCCGTACCGCCTGGCGTCCGGCGGCCCGGAACCGCTCCTCGACGAGGGCCGCGGCCCGGCTGCCGTGCCCGTTGCCCTGCTCGGCCGCGTGCACCAGCAGCAGGCCGATCCACGGGTCGGGGTCGGCCGGGTCGGGGTGGCGGGCGAGGGTGATGACGACCGCGACGAGCCTGCCGTCCACCCGCGCGAGCAGCACCTCGGCGCCGGGGTGGGCGAGTTCGGCGGCCAGCGCGTCCGCGACCTGCCCGGGGCGGATGTCCGCCGGGTCCGGGAACTCCCCGCTCATCGCGTGGAAGCCCGCCTGCGAGGCGTACAGCGCGGTCAGCTCCGCGAGCAGGGGCGGAGGGACGGGCGTACCGGCGGCCAGGGGTTCGAGGATCACCGGGACACGCTAACGTCCGCGCGCGGCCGCCGACTTGGACTTCGCGGACCCCGGGAGCCGGTCAGGGCGCCCGGGGTCCGGCGGGTGTCAGACGTTGACGCCGAAGTCCTGGGCGATGCCGACCAGGCCGGAGGCGTAACCCTGGCCGACCGCGCGGAACTTCCACTCCGCGCCGTTGCGGTACAGCTCGCCGAAGACCATCGCCGTCTCGGTGGCCGCGTCCTCGGAGAGGTCGTAGCGCGCGATCTCGGCGCCGCCGGCCTGGTTGACGATGCGGATGTAGGCGTTGCGGACCTGGCCGAAGTTCTGGCCGCGGTTCTCGGCGTCGTAGATGGAGACCGGGAAGACGATCTTCTCGACGTCGGCCGGGAGGGCGGCCAGGTTGACGTTGATCGCCTCGTCGTCGCCGGCGCCCTCGCCCGTGCGGTTGTCGCCGGTGTGGACGATGGAGCTGTCCGGCGTCTGCTTGTTGTTGAAGAAGACGAAGTGGGCGTCGGAGTAGACCTTGCCCTCGCCGTTGACCGCGATGGCGGAGGCGTCCAGGTCGAAGTCCGTGCCGGTGGTGGTGCGGACGTCCCAGCCGAGGCCCACGGTGACGGCGGTCAGGCCCGGAGCCTCCTTGGTGAGCGAGACGTTGCCACCCTTGGACAGGCTTACAGCCATGATTGGGAGTCCCTTCCCTTATGCGTACGTGGCGGAGTACTTGTCGCTCCGTCGGTCCCGACGAAGCTACGTCACCCGGGAGAACGCCGGGAGGGGTACCAGAGGTTCCTGCTCGCTTTACCTTTTTTACCGAGGTGGGGGAAAACGGGGTGACGCGGGCCGCCCGCACCGGCGACCATGGAGTCATGTCCGGGCCCTATCTCATCCGTGGCTCGGTCTCGCTTCCCGAGGCCGAGCTGACATGGCGTTTCTCGCGTTCCTCCGGGCCCGGCGGGCAGCACGTCAACACCAGTGACTCCCAGGCCGAGCTGCGCTTCGACCTCGCGCGCACCGAGGCGCTGCCCGAGGTGTGGAAGCAGCGCGCGCTGGAGCGGCTGGCCGGCCGCCTGGTGGACGGCGTCCTGGTCGTACGCGCCTCCGAGCACCGCTCCCAGTGGCGCAACCGCGAGGCCGCGCTCGTGCGCCTGACCGCCCTCCTCGCCGAGGCGACCGCGCCCCCGCCCAGGCCCCGCCGCGCCACCCGTATCCCACGGGGCATCAACGAGCGCCGCCTCAGGCAGAAGAAGCAGCGCTCGGACACCAAGCGGGGCCGCTCCGGGCGGGACTGGGGCTAGGGGGTGGCTCGTCGATCAGGCCGGGCTCTCCTCCCGGGCGCCTTCGGCCGGCCCCGCGTCAGACGCTCGCCTGGTGCCGCCTCTTCCGTACCGCTCCCGCCACCGCCGCCCCCACCGCCACCGCGCACAGCGCCAGGCATGTGAAGACGAGCGGGTTCACCCAGGACGGGACCAGTTCGGTGGCCCGGCCGGAATCCGTGACGCACTCCGCGCCGACCGGGAGGCGGGTGTGGGTGACGATCGTGTCGCCGGGGATGCCCATGGCCGCGCACATCTGGTCCGGGTCCAGGAAGTAGAAGCCGCAGCCCAGGCCGTAGCCGTAGGCGCCGAAGGCCGTGGTGGCGGTCAGGACGGCCAGGAGCAGGCAGGACGTCGGGGCGGGGGCGTACCAGGCGGGACCCCACGTGCGGTTGCGGACGCGCAGGGCGAGGACGACGGCCGACGGAACGGCCAGGGGGAGCGCCCACAGCGGGGCCATGAGCGCGGCCCAGTAGAGCGTCGTGAGCAGATCGTCGAGGTGCGGCACGCGGAAGCAGACATCGTCCGCGCCCCCGCCGGTTCCCGGGGTTCAGCCCAGGTGCCGGTACCGCCCCCGGAAGTACAGCAGCGGCCCGCCCTCCGCGCTCGGCACGTGGGCCGTCAGGACGCGGCCGATGACCAGGGTGTGGTCGCCGGCGAGCACGCGCTGCTCCGTACGGCACTCCAGCGTCGCCAGCGCGCCCGTGATCAGCGGAGCGCCTGTCGCCTCGCCCCGGGTGAGGCCGAGGTCGGCGAAGAGGAGGCGGTCGCTGATGCGGCCCTTCATCGAGAAGCGGCCCGCGATCTGGCGCTGGTGGTCGGCGAGGACGGACACCGCCCACAGGGGCTGTTCCTCCAGGAGTTCGTCCATGCGGCCGCCGGTGCGCAGGCTGACCATGACCAGCGGCGGGTCCAGGGAGACCGAAAGAAAGGCCGTGGCGGTCATGCCCACGTCCTCCGTGCCCGGCGCGTGCGGGTCGTCGGGGTCCAGCGGCGGCTCCTGCGCGGTCACCAGGACCACTCCGGCGGCCAGCCGGGACATCGCGGCCCGGAACTCGTCGTCGCTCACCTCCTCAGGATGCCCGGAAGCGGCCCGGACGGCGGGGGAAGGGGCGGAGGCGGAGGTGTTCAGCACGCGGAAACGCTAATCCGGCGCCCCGGCCCGCCGCATCGGCCCTCCGCCCGAGAGGGGTCCTAGGACCCGGGTCGGACAACCGTCCCGAGCCGTGCCGACCCGCCCGGCTGCCGATTCGTACGGCATATGCGCATGTTCACTCACTTTGCGTTCAAGAACAGTGCCGGGAAAACGCAGAAACTCCACTCAATTGTTCACGTTCTACTGTGACTTGAGTCACAAGGGGCAATAATTGTTGACCCTGTGTACCGAGTGGGGAGCGCGCTGTGATTCAGTGGCGAGAAGAAGCCTTGATGCGCGGCGAGGTCTCGGGGGAGGGGGAGGGCGAGCATGGAGACAGAGTCGGAGCCGTACGTCCCGCTCACATCCCTGCGACAGCTGCATCAGGTCATGGCCGAGATGAACACGGCCCGCAGCCTGGCGGACACCCTGCAGATCGTCGCCGACGGCGCGGTCACCGCGCTGGGGTACGAGATGGCGTGCGTGAACCTCGTCCGCCCCGACGGCGATCTGGTGGTCGCCGCCTTCTCCGGGAACCCGGCCGCCGAGGCCCTGATCATGGGCCGGGTCGGCGCCCGCGAGTCCTGGGAGCGGCGCCTGCGCATGGGCGAGCTGTGGGGGGACCTCGTGTTCATCCCCCACCACGAGGGCTGGGTCCTCGACGACGACGACGTACCGCAGTGGTTCACCGAGGGGCCCCTCCCGCGTTTCGACGAGGGATGGCACCCCGGCGACCGGCTCTTCGCGCCGATGTACACGCCCGGTGTCCAGGGCGGGGCGCGGGGCGAGCTGATCGGCGTCATATCCGTCGACCGTCCGCACGGCGGCCGCCGCCCGGGCGCCTGGGGCCGCGAGGCGCTCCAGATGTACGCCTTCCAGGCCGCCATAGCCCTCAGCAACGCCCATCTGCGCGCCAACATGCAGCGCGCCCTGGTCCGCCTGGAGCGCGATCAGCAGGCCCTGCGCGCCAGTGAGGAAAGCTTCCGCCAGGCCTTCGAGTACGCCCCCTCCGGCATGGCCATCGCGGAGATGGACGGCGACCACCACCAGGGCCGCATCCTGCGCACCAACGACGCCCTGTGCCGGCTCCTCGGCCGGCCCGCCGCCGGGATGCGCCGCTACTCCTTCGCCGACCTCGTCCACCCCGAGGACGTCACCACCCTGCGCCGCACCTCGCCCGAGGGCGGCCGGGGCGAGCTGCGGCTGGCCCGCCGGGACGGCTCGTACGTCTGGGTGTCGCTGCGCCACTCCGTCGTCGCGGACACCACCGACGGACCCCGCTTCCTGCTCACCCACGTCGAGGACATCGAGGAGCGCAAGCGCCGCGAGCTGCAGCTCGCCCACCGCGCCTCCCACGACTCGCTGACCGGGCTGCCCAACTCCGCCGAGCTGCGCGCGCGCCTTGCCGCCCGGCTGTGCCGGCGCGCGGCCCAGGCGGGCGGCCTGGACTCGCTCGACGCCGCCTACGGCCACCCGGGCGACGCGGATGCCGGGCACGGTTTCGACTTCGGCTCGGGCGCGGAGGCGTACGACGCCTTCGACCACCATGTGCACACCATCGCCCCCGAGGGCGGCCACGACGACGGCGCCAAGGGTCTCGCGGTGCTCTTCTGCGACCTGGACGGCTTCAAGTCGATCAACGACCGCTTCGGGCACAACGCGGGCGACGCCGTGCTGATCGAGGTGGCCCGGCGGCTGAGCAACGGCGTGCGCGACGGCGACACGGTCGCCCGGCTCGGCGGTGACGAGTTCGTCATCCTCGCCGACGGGCTCGGCCGCGCCGACGCGCAGGACCTCGCCGGGCGGCTGCGCGGCGAGATCATCCAGCCGATCCGGGCCGAGGGGCGGGCCGTGCGGGTGGGTGCCAGTTTCGGCATCGGCTGGGCGCACTGCGGGATGACGGCGGACGAGGTGTTGAAGTCGGCCGACGAGCGGATGTACGTAGAGAAACGATCTCGTCCCAAACAGCACCGGCGCGCCGGGTGATCCGCAGGTCAGTGGGCTGACACGGGCTGACTCGCCCGTTTTGGGGGCCCCGGGGGTGTCCCCCGTTCGAGCGAATTCGGCTATGGGGGAAGGTAGGCTCGCCCTGCCAACCCGTACCCCATCCGCCCGCACCTGCTTGAGGAGTACCAGGGATGACGCCCGGCGACAACGGCGCGAGCACGCCCGAGGAAGACGACCCGTTCGGCTACCTGTACGCAGACGGCCAGGCCAGAGGTGCCCAGCCGCCGTCCGGCGGTTACGGCTACCCGAACGCGGTCAGCCGGGTGCGCGCGGTCGGTGAGCGCCAGTACCCCCAGCAGCAGACGTACGGCCAGCAGGTCCCGCCGCAGCAGGCTGCCTACGGCCAGCCGACGGCCCAGACCCCGCAGGCGGCGCCCGGCGCCCCCCTGCCGGGCGGCCGCGCCCAGCAGAACGCCGGCCGGCGCGGCCCCAACACCAAGGGGCTGCTGATCGGCGCCATCGCGGTGGTCGCCGCGGTCGTCATCGGCATCAGCGTGGCCATGTTCAACGACGACTCGGGCAACGAGGCGAACGGCGGCGCGAGCCCGAGCCCGACCCAGGCGCAGAGCAAGGCGCCCAGCGCCAAGCCCTCCGCCAAGACGCCGGGCGAGCTGCCGAAGACCGACGCCGCCGGCAGCACGGGCATGCAGCTCGCCGGCGGTGCCGCCCCGGCCTCGGACATCAAGGGCGCGGAGGCGGCGGGGGGCACCTATGTCGGCGGCCTGAACCAGGTCGGCGCCTCGGCGACGTGGACGTTCGACGACATTCCCAAGGACGGGAAGTACACGCTGAACGTGAAGTACGGCGTCCCCGGCAAGGACGCCAACATGACGCTCACGGTGAACGGCGCGTCGCAGGACCGTCCGCTCAACATGTCCAACTTCGCCAAGGCGCCCGAGGGCAACTGGGAACACGGCTGGACCCACACCTGGGCGAACATCATGCTGAAGCGCGGGAGCAACACGATCAGCATCTCCTGCGGATCGGGCAACCAGTGTGACGCCAACCTGGACACGATGTGGATAGAGGCGGGCTGGCGGTAGGCCGCCGCGCGGCGTGTTCTACGCCGCGGTCTTCTCGTCCTTCACCTCGACCCGCCCGCACAGCTCCTCGTACACCGCCCGGTCGAACTCCCCCGCCGCCGGGGCCAGTACGGCCGCCGCCGACAGGGCCGTGGCGCGGGTCAGGCGGGTGGGCCAGGGGGTGTCGTCCACCAGGCCCGACAGCAGGCCCGCCACCGCCGCGTCGCCCGCGCCGGTGGGGTTGCCGTGCAGGCGGGCCGGTGGGGTGGCGCGCCAGTGGCCGTCCGGGGTGGCGGCCAGGAGGCCGTCGGGGCCGAGGGAGGCGACCACCGCGTGGGCGCCTCGGCGCCGGGCGTCGCGGGTGGCGCGCAACGGCTCGTGGGAGCCGGTGAGTTCGGCCAGTTCGACGGCGTTCGGCTTGACGATGTCGGGGCGGGCCGCGACCCCGCGCCGGAGGGGTTCGCCGCTGGTGTCCAGCAGGACCGGCACCCCGGCCGAGCGGGCGACCCGTATCAGCCCCGCGTACGCCCCCACCGGTACGCCCGGTGGCAGGCTGCCCGAGAGGGCGACCGCCGAGGCGCCGGTGAGCAGGGTGTCGTAGGCGCGCAGGAAGGCGGCCCATTCGGCGGGGGAGATCTGCGGGCCGGGCTCGTTCAACTGGGTGGTGTCGCCGGTGAGTTCGTCCACCACGGCGATGGTGCGGCGGGTCGGGCCCGCGACCTCCACCAGCGCGTCCGTCAGTCCGGCCGTACCCGCGAGCCGCTCGCGCAGCACCCCGCCCGTCGCGCCGCCCGCGAACCCGGTGACCGTCACCTCGTGCCCGAGCGCGGCCAGCACCCGCGCCACGTTGACGCCCTTGCCGCCCGGGCGTTCGGCGACGCCGGAGACGCGGTGGGCGGTGTGGGGGCGCAACGACCGTACGCGGTACGTGATGTCGAGAGCGGTGTTCAGCGTGACCGTGAGTATCACCCGGTCCGACCTCCCTCGAAAGTTGGCGCGGCTTCGGTTTCCGGGGCCCCGATCATGCCAAAGAGACGGCGGCCGGCCCACCTCGGGGACGACCGCCGTCTGCTGAAGCTAGGTACGGATCAGGGCAGTTGGGGCGTGACCACCCATTCGCCCCGGCGCATGACGCCCTTCACCGTGAACTCCTCGTCCAGCAGCACGAGATCGGCGTCCTTGCCGGGTTCGAGGGAGCCGATCCGGTCCGAAAGGCCAAGCAGACGGGCCGGGTTGGCGGACAGCGCGGTCACCACGTCGGTCACCGGAATCCGGTCGACGGTCACCGCCCGCCTGAACGCGCGGTCCAGGGTCAGCGTGGACCCCGCGATCGAGCCGCCCTCCACGAGCCGGGCCACGCCGTCCGCGACCTCGACCTCCAGCGGGCCGAGCAGATAGCGCCCGTCGCCCGCGCCCGCCGCGTCCATCGCGTCGGTGATGAAGGCGACCCGGCCGGCGCCCGCGTGGTGGAAGGCCAGCTGGAGCGAGGCGGGGTGCAGATGGACGCCGTCATTGATCAGCTCGACGGTGACCCGCTCGTCCTCAAGGAGCGCGGCGATCGGGCCGGGGGCGCGGTGGCCGAGCGGGGGCATGGCGTTGAAGAGGTGGGTGGCGACGGTGGCGCCCGCGTCGATGGCCTCGACGGTCTGCTCGTAGCTCGCGTCGGTGTGGCCGACGGCCGCGATCACGCCCTGCTCGGCGAGCAGCCGTACGGAGTCCAGGCCGCCGGGGAGTTCGGTGGCGAGGGTGACCATGCGGGCCTGCCCGCGCGCGGCGTCGAGCAGCTTGCGGACCTCGGCCGGGTCGGGGTCGCGCAGCAGCGCCTCGGAGTGCGCGCCCTTGCGGCACGGGGAGATGAACGGGCCCTCGAAGTGGATGCCCGCGATCTCGCCCTGCTCGGCCAGCTCGCCGAGGAGCCCGGCGCGGCGGGCCAGCAGGTCCAGGTCGTCGGTGACGGTGGAGGCGACCAGGGTGGTGGTGCCGTGCGCGCGGTGGGCGCGTACGGCGGTGAGCGCGTCCTCGGCGCTGCCCACCGCGAAGGAGGCGCCGCCGCCGCCGTGGTTGTGCAGGTCCACGAAGCCGGGGACCAGCCAGTGGCCGCCCGCGTCGACCACCTGGGCGTCCGCGGGGACGGGGGGTGCCGCCTCGGCGGGGCCCGCGGCGGTGATCCGCGTGCCCTCCACGCTCACGCGGCCGTCGTCCACCACGCCGGTGGGCAGCACCACCCGTGCGCCGGTGAGTACCAAGCTGGGAGCCATCAGGCGGTTACCTCCGTGGGGTCCGTGCGGTCGAGGGGATCGCGGTCGAGGAGATCGCGGGCGAGCAGTCCGGCGCCGAGGCAGCCGGCGGTGTCGCCGAGGGCCGCCGGGACGATGGCCGGCGGGGTCTGGAAGGTGATCCGGCGGGCCACGGCCTCCCGCAGCGGCCGGAACAGCGTCTCGCCCGCCTCCGCGAGTCCGCCGCCGATGATCAGGGTGCCCGGGTCGAGCAGGGTGAGCGCGGTGACCAGGCCGTCGGCGAGCGCGTCGACCGCGTCCCGCCAGACCCGTCCGGCCGCCGGGTCGCCGTCCGCGACGGCCTTCGCGCAGTCGGCGGCATCCGCGTCCGGGCGCGCGCACACGGCGGCCCACGCCTCGCCGACCGCCGCCGCCGAGGCGTACCGCTCCAGACAGCCGCGCTGCCCGCAGGGACAGTCGGCGCCGCCGGGCCGTACGACGATGTGGCCGATCTCACCGGCGAAGCCGTGCGCGCCCGCCTCGACCCCGCCGCCGATGCCGATGGCGCCCGCGATGCCGGTGCCGAGCGGCACGAACAGGAAGCGGGCTGCGCCCTTCCCGGCGCCGATCCGGCCCTCGGCGAGGCCGCCGGTGCGTACGTCGTGGCCGAGCGCGACGGGCACGCCGAGGCGCTCGGCGAGCAGGTCGCGCAGGGGTACGTCGCGCCAGCCGAGGTTGGCCGCGTAGACCGCCCGGCCGCCGCGCTCGTCCACGATGCCGGGCACCGCGACGCCCGCCGCGAGGGCGGCTCCGCCCAGGTGCGCGGCGCCGTGCGCGGCCAGGTCCGCGGCGAAGTCCAGGATCTCCGCGACCACCGCCTCCGGGCCCCGCTCGCGGCCGGTCGCGCGGCGCTCGCGGTGCAGGAGTACGGGGGCCGCGCCCGGGGCAGACGCGCTGTCGACCGCGCTGTCGACGCCGAGGAGAGCGGCCTTCATCCAGGTGCCGCCCACGTCCAGGGCGATGACATGTCTCACCCGTCCAGTGTGACCCGTGACCCGTGAGAGGTCTAGTCCACTTACGTGGTGTAGACATGTGTTCACATAGCGAACAGTCAGTAAAGGGAATCGGGGTTTTGACGGTGCGTCGGCGTACGGCAAGAACGATCGCGGTGGTGTCCGCAGTGGGCATGGCGGCGGTCCTCGGCGGCTGCGGGACCACGGGTTCCTCGCATGTGACCCTCAAGCTGGTCGCCGCCGACTACGGCGACTCCCCGGCCAACAGCTCCAAGAAGTACTGGGACTCGCTGGTCAGCGCGTACGAGAAGAAGCACCCCGACGTGCGGGTCGACGTCAGCGTCTACTCGTGGAACGACGTGGACGCCAAGGTCAAGCAGATGGTCGCCGCCGGGCACGCCCCCGACATGGCCCAGATCGGCTCGTACGCCGACTACGCGGCCAAGGGCAAGCTCTACCCGGTCTCCGACCTGCTCTCCATCCGCACCCAGGCCGACCTCGTCTCCCAGCTCTCCGACGCGGGTGAGTGGGACCACACGCCGTACGGCATGCCGTTCGCGGCCTCCACGCGCGTCCTCTTCTACAACAAGACCCTCTTCCAGAAGGCCGGCATCACCACCCCGCCGACCACCTGGGACGAGCTGGCCACCGACGCCCAGGCGCTCAAGGCCAAGGGCGTGAAATACCCGTACGCGCTGCCGCTGGGCCCCGAGGAGGCGCAGGCGGAGACCATGCAGTGGCTGCTGAGCGGTGGCGGCAACTACACGGACGACATGGGCACGTACACCATCGACTCCACCGAGAACGCGGACACGTTCACCTGGCTCAAGGACGACCTGGTCGGCAAGGGCCTGACGGGACCGGTCGCCCCGGGCCGCCTCAACCGCGCCACCGCCTTCTCCGCCTTCGCCGACGGCCAGGTGGGGATGCTCAACGGCCACCCCACGCTGATCCAGCAGGCCGAGGCCAAGGGCGTGAAGTTCGGCATGGTCCCGATGCCGACCCACGACGGCGGCCACGAGCCGGCCATGGGCGTCGCCGACTGGATGATGGGCTTCCGGCAGAACGGCCACGCCGACCAGATCGGCAGCTTCCTCGACTTCGTCTACGACGACAAGAACGTGCTCGACTTCTCCCACGAGTACGGGCTGCTCCCCGTCACCACCACCGCCTCCGAGACCATGGGCGACTCCGATGCCGCCCGCGACAAGGCGCTGCGCCCCTTCCTGGTCCAGCTGCAGACCGCCGAGCAGTACCCGGTGGACAAGACCTCCTGGGCCGAGGTCAGCGCGGCCGTCAAGCAGGAGATCGGCCAGGCCGTCGCCCCCGACGGCAGCCCGGCCGGCGCCCTGACCCGCCTGCAGTCGACGGCGACCACGGCGGACAGCCGGGCGGCCGCCAACTAGCCGCTGTGTCGGTGGCCGGGGTTACGGTGGCCGACATGGAACTGGGCCCCCGCGAGAAGGCGATCCTCGCGCTGGAGCGCCGGGGCTTCACGGGCCCCGGCGCCAAGGAACGCGCCATCCGCGAACAGCTCGGCCTCGCCCCGGTCCGCTACTACCAGCTCCTCAACGCCCTCCTCGACGACGAACGCGCCCTCGCCCACGACCCGGTGACGGTGAACCGCCTGCGCCGGGTACGGGAGGCGCGCCGGTCAGAGCGGTGACGCTGCGCTGTGCTTCGGCGGAGGGGGCGTGGGGGCGTCGGGGGGTGCGCGGGGCGCGGGGTACGGGGTGTGGGATACGCGGGCTGCGGGCTGCGGGCTGCGGGCTGCGGGCTGCGGTGCGGGGGTACGGGAGCGTCGGGCGTGCCGGGTGCCGGGTGCCGGGTGCCGGGTCTCGGGTGCCGGGCGCGGGGCGCCGAGAGTGCCGGGGTGCCGGGCGTGGCGAGCGTCGGCGTGCCGGGCGTCGGGTGAGCTGGGTGACCGGGGTGCCGGGTGCCGGGGGTTGCCGGGCGCTGGGGTGCCAGGCGTGGCGAGCGCCGGCGTGCCAGTCGTGCCGAGCGCCGGAGTGCCGGGCGTTGAGGGAATTGGGCGCTGGGAGTGCCGGGTGCCGGGGGTTGTTGGGCGCCGGGGTGCCGGGCATGGCGAGCGCCGGAGCGCCGGGTACCGGGGAGCCGAGCGCCGAAAGTGCCGGGCACCGGCGTACCGAGCGCCGGGCGTGCCGAGCGTCGGGGGTGCCGAGCGCCGGGCGTGCCGGGCATCCGGAGAGCCCGGCGTCAGCGGTGCCGGGTGCCAAGTGGCTGTCGGTGGCGGGTGACGTTGGTGGACTCCTCGTAGGGAGGAGTGGGGTGGGGCTCGCGCGGATAGTGTCGTTTCATGGGCATCCCCGAGACGGACTCCGCCACCCCGAAGGACCTGCCGGTCCCGACGACCCCGGCCGGCCGGGACGGTCTGCGCGCGCTTCTTGAGGGGCCGCGCGGTGCCGTGGTCGGGCTGGACTTCGACGGCACGCTGGCACCGATCGTCGCCGACCCCGCACAGGCCCGCGCCCACCCCGGCGCGGTACCCGCGCTCGCCGAACTGGCCCCGAAGATCGCCTCCGTCGCCGTGATCACCGGCCGCCCCGCGGGCGTCGCCGTGCGCAACGGCGGCTTCGCCGGGATCGCGGGCCTGGAACACCTCGTCGTCCTCGGCCACTACGGCGCCGAGCGCTGGGACGCCGTCACCGGCACCGTCAGCGCCCCCGCCCCGCACCCCGGCATCGCCGCCGCCCGCGCCGAACTCCCGGGCGTCCTCGACCGGGCCGGTGCCTGGCCCGGCACCTGGATCGAGGAGAAGGGCCGCGCGGTCGCCGTGCACACTCGCCGCGCTGAAGACCCCGAGTCCGCGTTCGAGGCGTTGCGCGCCCCGCTGACCGACCTCGCCACCCGGCACGGTCTGATCGTCGAACCCGGCCGGCTCGTCCTCGAACTCCGCCCGCCCGGCATGGACAAGGGCGTCGCCCTCCTCGACCACGTCCGCGCCCTCGGCGCCGACGCCGTCCTCTACGCGGGCGACGACCTCGGCGACCTTCCCGCCTTCGCCGCCGTGGAGAAACTCCGCACCGGCGGCACCCCCGGCCTCCTGGTCTGCAGCGGCAGCGCGGAGGTCCCGGAACTGGCCGAACGCGCCGACCTGGTGGTGGACGGCCCCGAGGGCGTGGTGGACCTCCTCCACACCCTGGCCGCGCACATGGACTGAGGACGCGTACCCACTGCCCGACGGCCGGGCCGCGCGCGGCGACGGCCGGCGGGATGCCCGCCGGCGTGCCCGCCCGCGCCCGCACGCGGCCCGGCGCTCACCGCACGGCGGTAAGCGCACCCCGACGAGTCCGGCCGGCTCCGGGATCAGGGGGAGTGGCCGGCGGCCCGCCCCACCGCCCTCGCCCACCCGCGCCACCTGGAACAGCCCGAACCGGACGCCCTGATGCCCGGCCCGGCCACCGCGACAGCCCGCTGGCTCACCGGCCCACCCGGCACCCCGGCACCTGTCCGGTCCCCGAACCCCCCGGCCCGAACCGGACCTCCTGATGGCAGGCCCGGCCACCGCGACAGCCCGCTGGCTCACCGGCCCACCCGGCACCCCGGCACCTGTTCGGTCCCCGAACCCCCCGGCCCGAACCGGACCTCCTGATGGCCGGCCCGGCCACGGCGACGGCCTACCGGCACCCCGGCCTACCGGCACCCCGGCCTACCGGCACCCCGGCCTACCGGCACCCCGGCACCCGCCCGGTCCCCGAACCCCCGCCCCGAACGCCCCCGGCGGTCAGCCCAGCGCGTTCAGCTGGTCCAGGAACCACTTCGCCGGGGGCAGCGCCGTAGCCGCGGTGGCCAGGCGCTTGGAGCGTTCCGCGCGTTCGGCGGACGGCAGGGTCAGCGCCTCGTGCAGGGCCTCGGCCGTGCCGATGACGTCGTACGGGTTGACGGTGATCGCGTCCTCGGCGAGTTCCTCGTAGGCGCCCGCCTCGCGGGACAGGACCAGCGCCACGCCCTCGTCGGAGACGACCGGGACCTCCTTGGCGACCAGGTTCATGCCGTCGCGGATGGGGTTGACCAGGGCGACGTCGGCGAGGCGGTAGGCCGCAAGCGAGCGGGCGAAGTCGTCCTCGACGTGGAGGAGGACCGGGGTCCACCCGGGCGTGCCGAACTCGGCGTTGATCTCGTCCGCGATCCGGCGCACCTCGTCGGTGTAGGCGCGGTACACCTCCAGGTCCTGCCGGGAGGGGTACGCGAAGGCCACGTGCACGACGCGCTCGCGCCACTCCGGGTGGTCCGCGAGCAGGCGCCGGAATGCCAGCAGCCCGCGCGCGATGTTCTTCGACAGCTCGGTGCGGTCCACACGGACGACCGTGCGGCGCCCCTCGCCGATCTCCTCCCGGAGGGTCACCATCCGCTCGGACACGTCCGCCCGGTGCGCCCGCTCCCGCAGGAAGTCCGCGTCCGCGCCCAGCCCGTGCACCCCGATCTCCGTGCCGGACGGGATGCCGGGACCCAGTACGGCATGGCAGCACGCGGTGAACGCGTCCGCCCACCGCCGGGTCAGGAACGCCGCCCGGTCCGCGCCCAGGATGCCGCTCAGCAGCTCGGCCGCGATGTCGTCGGGGAGCAGGCGGAAGTAGTCCGGCGGGGCCCACGGGGTGTGCGAGAAGTGGCCGATGCGCAGGTCGGGGCGGAGCTGCCGCAGCATCCGGGGGGCGAGCGCCAGGTGGTAGTCCTGGATCAGCACCGCCGCGTTCGGCGCCGCCTCCTCGGCCAGCGCCTCGGCGAAGGCCCGGTTGTACTCCCGGTACGCCTCCCACTGCCGGCGGAACTCCACGTCGAAGACCGGCTCCAGCGGGGTCTGGTAGAGCATGTGGTGCACGAACCAGAGCACCGAGTTGGCGATGCCGTTGTACGCGTCGGCGTAGACCCCCGCGTCGATGTCCAGCATCCGTACCCGCTGCCCGCCGGTGTCCGCCTCGGGCAGCAGCCCGCCGTCCGCGCGCCGCACCGCCTCCCGGTCGCCGTCACCGAGCGCCGCGCACACCCACACCGCGTCGGTGCCGGGACCGATCGCCGACAGCCCCGAGACCAGCCCGCCACCGCCGCGCCGCGACGTCAGCGCCCCGTCCGGACCCACCGTGTACGACACCGGGCCACGATTCGACGCGACCAGCACCTCAGCACCCTGCGTTGAAGCCATGGTCCTCAACCTAGCCCGGCACCGAAACCCTCAAACGTGTGCGGGACGCGGCGCGGCGCCTTGTATACGGCCCTCCGTATACGGGGTGCGGCGCGCTCTCACGCCACCCGCCGCTCCGCGTACTCCGCGATCTCCGCCATGGGCGGCCGCTCCTCCGTGTCCACCGCGTACGTACGCGGCTCGAAGCCGGACACCCCCCGCTCGAACTGGGTCAGGGAGGGCCGGACCAGGTGCCCGCGGGCCAGCCGCAGCTGGGCCGTGCGGTAGATCGCGGCGGCCATGCGCCCGAGCGCCTGCCCGTCCTGGTGCCGGTGCTTGCGGACGCCGACGTCGACCTGGGCCAGCGCGTCGAGCCCGACCAGATGCAGCGCGTCCACCAGCATCCCCAGCTCCACGCCGTACCCCACCGGGAACGGCAGCTGTTCCAGCAGCGAGCGCCGGGCCGCGTACTCACCGCCCAGCGGCTGGACGAAACCGGCCAGCTGCGGCCAGTGCATGTTCAGCAGCGGCCGCGCCATCAGCTCGGTGACCCGCCCGCCCTGTCCGGCGGCGCCGCCGAGGGGGCGGTCGTACATCGCCTTGACCAGGTCCACCTGCGGATCGGTGAGCAGCGGGCCGACGATGCCGAGGACGAAGTCCGAGGAGAACTCCTTCAGATCCGCGTCCACGAAGGCGACGATGTCCCCGCTGGTCGCGAGCAGAGACCGCCACAGCACCTCGCCCTTGCCGGGTACGGCCGGCAGCCGGGGCAGTATCGCGTCGCGGTGCACGACCCGCGCGCCCGCCGCCGCCGCGACCTCGGAGGTGCGGTCGGTGGACCCGGAGTCCACCACGACGATCTCGTCCACCAGCGGCGCCTGCGTCACCAGGTCGTGGCGGATCACGGACACGATGTCGCCGACCGTCTCCTCCTCGTTCAGCGCGGGCAGCACCACGGACACGCTCTGTCCGGAGCGCTGCTTGGCGGCGAGGACGCGGTGCAGCGGGCGGTCGGCCACGGACCAGGAGCGGGTGGCCAGCCAGCGCTCGGTTTCTTCCAGCATGGTCTGCGGCTCCTTCTCAGGGGGGACGTACGGTCACACGTGCCGGTGTTCTTGAACCCGTCTCGCGGTTCGGACGACACCTTCAACTGTGCTGGCCTTCGGTTACAGTCTTGAACAACGCCGGTGACCATCGCATGTCCGAGACGATCGGCGTTCACAACCGCATACAGCTCATCCAGAGGGGCAGAGGGAAACGGCCCTGCGAAGCCCCGGCAACCCTCCAGCCGGTCTCGTGCGCGGACACTCCGCGACACCGCGAGGCTCCCGGCTCGGGAAGGTGCCAAATCCGTCTCACGGCGAGATTCGTCGTGAGGAAGATGAGGAGAAAGGGCCTCGCCTCCCATGGCTGTGCAGACCATTGCCACCCCCACTGTCGATCTCGGCCCCGCCGCCGCCCTCAGCTGCCGGGAGTGCGGGCACCGCGTCCCGCTCGGCCCGGTCTTCGCCTGCGAGGAGTGTTTCGGCCCGCTGGAGATCGCCTACGACTTCTCCGGCTACGACACCGAGGGCCTCCGCAAGCGCATCGAGTCAGGACCCGCCAGCATCTGGCGCTACGCCCCGCTGCTGCCCGTCCCCGCCGACGTCGCGGAGAAGCCGAACCTCCACCCCGGCTGGACCCCGCTCGTCAAGGCCGACAACCTCGCCCGTGAACTCGGCGTCACCGGCGGCCTGTTCGTCAAGGACGACTCCGGGAACCCCACCCACTCCTTCAAGGACCGCGTGGTCGCCCAGGCCCTGGAGGCCGCCCGCGCCTTCGGCTTCACCACGCTCTCCTGCTCCTCCACCGGCAACCTCGCGGGCGCGGTCGGCGCCGCCGCGGCCCGCGCGGGGCTGCGCTCCTGCGTGTTCATCCCGCACGACCTGGAGCAGGGCAAGATCGTCATGGCCGCGGTCTACGGCGGTGAACTCGTCGGCATCGAGGGCAACTACGACGACGTGAACCGCTTCTGCTCCGAGCTGATCGGCGACCCGGCCGGCGAGGGCTGGGGCTTCGTCAACGTCAACCTCAGGCCGTACTACGCCGAGGGCTCCAAGACGCTGGCGTACGAGATCTGCGAGCAGCTCGGCTGGCGGCTGCCGGACCAGCTCGTGGTGCCGATCGCCTCCGGCTCCCAGCTCACGAAGATCGACAAGGGGCTCAAGGAGCTGATCGCGCTCGGCCTGGTCGAGGACAGGCCGTACAAGATCTTCGGCGCCCAGGCGGAGGGCTGCTCGCCGGTGTCGGCCGCGTACAAGGCGGGCCACGACGTCGTACGGCCCCAGAAGCCGGACACCATCGCCAAGTCGCTGGCCATCGGCAACCCCGCCGACGGGCCGTACGTCCTCGACATCGCCCGGCGCACCGGCGGCGCCGTGGAGGACGTGACGGACCCCCAGATCGTGGACGCCATCAAGCTGCTGGCCCGCACCGAGGGCATCTTCGCGGAGACGGCGGGCGGCGTGACGGTCGGCGTGACGCGCAAGCTGATCGAGAACGGCGTACTGGACCCGACGCTCACCACCGTCGTCCTGAACACGGGCGACGGCCTCAAGACGCTGGACGCGGTGGCCGGTACGGGGCTCACCGCGACCATCCGACCGAACCTGGACTCCTTCCGAGAGGCTGGCCTCGTATGAGTGTGACCGTTCGCATCCCCACCATCCTGCGCACCTACACCGGCGGACAGGCGGAGGTGGCCGCCGAGGGTGCCACGCTCGCCGAGGTGATCGAGGACCTGGAGAAGCACCACTCCGGGATCGCCGGGCGCGTCCTGGACGACGAGGGCAAGCTGCGCCGGTTCGTCAACGTGTACGTCAACGACGACGACGTGCGCTTCGAGGGCGGCCTCCGGACGCCGACCCCGGACGGCGCCGGTGTGTCCATCATTCCGGCGGTCGCCGGCGGCTGAGAATTACCGTCGGTAACTTCGGTTACAAACTGTTCATAGAATGGCCTCCTCCGTAAGAGAAACGGAGGAGGCCATTCTGCGTGATTGAGCGCGATAGAGTTGGGGAACGCGCTCCCCGGCCGACCGGCCGGGAACCCTGGATTCATGCCGCACGCCCGACGAGAAGCAGCCAAAATGCACGGGTCTTATGCGGCATTTATTGTTTTTACGGGGCCCGACTTGCCCTGAATTCAGCCGAATTCTCGCCAGATTCCGGACCGGTCTCTTCCAGATTTCTCGTCCGACTGACCTGTTGCAGACGGCAGTTGGACAGATACATTCAGCCGCGGTCGACGCGTTCCGGCGCACGCCCCCGAACCCATGGGGGGTGAGGTCTGACCCGGGTCCGCGAAGGGTGGATCTGCGCAAGGGCCAGTAATAGGGGAGTTAGGCATGGCTCAGGGCACCGTCAAGTGGTTCAACGCGGAGAAGGGCTACGGCTTCATCGCGGTAGACGGTGGTGCGGACGTCTTCGTCCACTACAGCGCGATTCAGATGGACGGCTACCGCACCCTTGAGGAGGGCCAGCGGGTCGAGTTCGAGATCTCGCAGGGCCAGAAGGGCCCGCAGGCCGACATGGTTCGCCTCAGCGCCTGAACGTTTCTCGCACTGAACGTCTCATCGCGTCTCACGTCCGCTTCACGTCTCACGTTCGAAGGGCCCGCACCCGGCACGGGGTGCGGGCCCTTCGTCCTGCGCGCGCGGCCGGTCCCCTTCCGCCACCCTGCCGATCCCCCGAAGGCGCTTGCACTCGACCATGCCGAGTGCTAATCATTGCGTTAGCACTCTGAAGGTGAGAGTGACAACGAAGGACCGGGTCGGTGAGGCCCGCAGGCCGGGTGGGGCAAGGAACCACGAGGCCGGCGAGCCGTCCGTCGCGGGCGCGGGCGCGGTCCGAAGGAATCACCCCCAGTCCTGGAGGGACCACTTCACATGGCCAAGATCATCGCGTTCGACGAGGAGGCGCGGCGCGGCCTCGAGCGCGGCATGAACCAGCTCGCGGACGCCGTCAAGGTGACGCTCGGCCCCAAGGGCCGCAACGTCGTCCTCGAGAAGAAGTGGGGCGCCCCCACGATCACCAACGATGGTGTCTCCATCGCCAAGGAGATCGAGCTCGAGGACCCGTACGAGAAGATCGGCGCCGAGCTGGTCAAGGAAGTCGCCAAGAAGACGGACGACGTCGCCGGCGACGGTACGACCACCGCGACCGTGCTGGCCCAGGCCCTGGTCAAGGAGGGCCTGCGCAACGTAGCCGCCGGCGCCAACCCGATGGCCCTCAAGCGCGGTATCGAGAAGGCCGTCGAGGCCGTCTCCGCCGCTCTCCTTGAGCAGGCCAAGGACGTGGAGACCAAGGAGCAGATCGCTTCGACCGCCTCCATCTCCGCCGCCGACACCCAGATCGGCGAGCTGATCGCCGAGGCCATGGACAAGGTCGGCAAGGAAGGCGTCATCACCGTCGAGGAGAGCAACACCTTCGGTCTGGAGCTTGAGCTCACCGAGGGCATGCGCTTCGACAAGGGCTACATCTCCGCCTACTTCGCGACCGACATGGAGCGCATGGAGGCGGTGCTGGAGGACCCGTACATCCTCATCGCCAACTCCAAGATCTCCTCGGTGAAGGACCTGCTCCCGCTCCTGGAGAAGGTCATGCAGTCGGGCAAGCCGCTGCTGATCATCGCCGAGGACGTCGAGGGCGAGGCTCTGTCGACCCTGGTCGTCAACAAGATCCGCGGCACCTTCAAGTCCGTCGCCGTCAAGGCCCCGGGCTTCGGCGACCGCCGCAAGGCCATGCTCGGCGACATCGCCATCCTCACGGGCGGCGAGGTCATCTCCGAGGAGGTCGGCCTCAAGCTGGAGAACGCGACGCTGGACCTCCTGGGCCGCGCCCGGAAGGTCGTCGTCACCAAGGACGAGACCACGATCGTCGACGGCGCCGGCTCCTCGGAGCAGGTGCAGGGCCGCGTGAACCAGATCCGCGCCGAGATCGAGAACAGCGACTCGGACTACGACCGCGAGAAGCTCCAGGAGCGCCTCGCGAAGCTCGCCGGTGGCGTGGCGGTCATCAAGGCCGGTGCCGCGACCGAGGTCGAGCTCAAGGAGCGCAAGCACCGCATCGAGGACGCCGTGCGCAACGCCAAGGCGGCCGTCGAGGAGGGCATCGTCGCCGGTGGTGGCGTGGCCCTGCTGCAGGCCGGCCAGGTCTTCGACAAGCTGGAGCTGTCGGGCGACGAGGCGACCGGTGCCAACGCGGTCAAGCTCGCGCTCGAGGCCCCGCTGAAGCAGATCGCCGTCAACGGTGGTCTCGAAGGCGGCGTCGTCGTGGAGAAGGTCCGCAACCTGCCCGTCGGCAACGGCCTGAACGCCGCGACCGGCGAGTACGTCGACATGATCGCCGAGGGCATCATCGACCCGGCGAAGGTGACGCGTTCCGCCCTGCAGAACGCCGCCTCCATCGCCGCGCTGTTCCTCACCACCGAGGCCGTCATCGCCGACAAGCCGGAGAAGGCCGCCGCGGCCGCTCCGGGCGGCATGCCGGGCGGTGACATGGACTTCTGATCCGTCTGCGGATCAGCTGTTCTGACCGAGGGCGGTGCCTCCCCTTGCCGGGGGTGGCACCGCCCTCGGGCGTTTTCGGGGACCGGCCGGTCAGGACGTGCGGCGTCGTATCAGGTAGACGGCGGCGGTGAACAGGGCCATGGCCAGGCCGAGATACAGGGCGAGTTCGATGCTCAGCATGGCGGGGTAGCGGCCGGCCGGGTGGTACTCGGTGTAGTGCCGCAGGCCGTGTCCGGCCAGGTAGCGTTCGAGGGCGGCGCCGCCTTCGCGGACCGTGTCGCCGTCGTAGACCTGCTTGATGATGTCCCGCTTCTCGCCGTCGGAGAGCCGGTGTCCCGCGCTGTTGACCAGGCCGTCGTCGACGATCCAGTCGGTGGGGGGACGTGAGCCGGCCGGCTGTCGTACGTTCGGCGCCTCCGTACGGACCAGGGGGCTCAGGTAGTAGGGCCGGACCGTCTCCTCCAGGGTGATGTGCACCGTGAGGTAGGTGGCGAGGGTGACGCCCATGGCGAGCACGGTCCGCCGGAGGAGGACTCCGGTGAAGACGCCGAGGGCCAGGGCGAACAGCGTCAGCGCGACCAGACCCGGCGACACGGTGAACGCCGCGGTGCGCATCCGGCTGCTCATCGTGTCCAGGGGGCCGCGCCACCAGGTGAACAGGACGGAGCAGGCCAGCGCCAGAACCGCCGCTCCGGCGCCGACCAGGGTCAGCTGGGTGACGAGCCATCGGGTGCGGGACACCCCCTGGGTGAAGGCGAACCGCCAGGTGCCGTTCTCGAACTCCCGCGCCAGCAGCGGTGCGCCGACGAAGGCGCCGATGAGCGCGGGCAGGAAGGCCACCCAGACCATCCGGTTGCCCCACTCGCCGTACCGGTCGGTGAACTGCTCGACCAGCTGCGCGCAGCCCGCGCGTGCGCTGGGATCGGTGACACAGGCGGCGATGCCGTCGGCGCGGTACTCCTCGTGCATGGCCAGGCCGCTCACCACGGTGGGAACGGTGACGGCGGCCAGCAGCAGGACGCCGGTCAGGAGGGCGGCGCGATGGTGGCGCCAGGCTGCCCAGAGCATGGATCAGTCCTGCCCTTCGAGGTAGGCGAGGACGAGGTCTTCCAGGTTCACGGGGTGGGATTCCCATCGGGGGTGAGTGGGCGCGGTGGCCGGCGACCGCACCAGGAGGTGGCTGGTGCGGTCGCCGTGTGTGGCCGTGACCAGTCCGTCGAGCGCGGTGTCGGTGACGCGGGGACCGGTCAGGAGGCGGTGTTCGGCGAGCAGGTCGTCGATGTCGCCGGCCAGGCGCACCTGCCCGGTGCGGAGCAGGACCAGGTGGTCGCAGACCCGTTCGAGTTCGGTGACCACGTGGGAGGAGAGCAGGACGGTCACGTCCGTCTCGGCCACCGCGTCGATGAGGGTCCGCATGAACTCGCGGCGGGCCAGCGGGTCGAGACTGGCGACGGGTTCGTCCAGGACCAGCAGGCGCGGCTGCTTGGCCAGCGCGAGGGTGAGGGCGACCTGGGCCTGCTGGCCACCGGAGAGACGGCCGGTCTTGTGCTTGAGCGGAATGCCGAGGTCGCGCAGTCGCCGTTCGGCGCCCGCCTGGTCGAAGCGGGTGTTCGTCCCGCGGCCGTAGCGCAGCATCTCGGCGACGGTGAACCCCCGGTAGAGGGGGTGGTCCTGGGCGACGAAACCGACTTGGGACAGGCTCTGCGGGCGGCCCGGTTTCAGGGGCGTGCCCAGCAGGGAGACGGTGCCCTCGGTGGGCGCCAGCAGACCTATGGCCAGGTGCAGCAGGGTGGTCTTCCCCGCGCCGTTGGCGCCGACGAGCGCGATGATGCGGCCCGCGGGCAGCGACAGCGTGCAGTCACGCAGTGCCCAGTGGCGGCCGTAGCGCTTGCCCACGTGATCGATCCGTACGGCGACGTCGGTGCTCATGCCGTCTCCCGGTGCTGCTCGTCGGTCATGATCGCGTCCACCAGCGCGCGCACCTGCTCCGGCGCGAGACCCGACCGCCGTGCGTCGGCCAGCCACTGCCGCAGCCGGCCGGAGAGCCGGGCGTAGGTCGCGGCGGGTACCTGCTCGATGTCGCCGGTGACGAACGTGCCCTGCCCGGCACGCGCCGTGGCCAGCCCGGCGTGCTCCAGCTCGCGGTATGCCTTGGCCACGGTGTTGGGGTTGACGACCAGCGCGGACGCCACGGCGCGCACGGTGGGCAGCTGGTCACCTTCCTGAAGATGGCCCAGCAGCAGGCCGTGGCGCACCTGATCGACCAGTTGCAGGTAGGCCGGTACTCCTGACCGGTCGAGCCCTCGGAACGCGAACACGCACAACCTCCACCGCGCAGTGTCTCAATGTACTAGTGGGATAGTACACAGGCGGTATGGGGGGCCGGCCGGCGGCGGGGCGGTCGCGGTCGATGCCGTGAAGTCCCTTGTACGGGACGCCGAATCCGGCCGTGGCGGGGGTTGCTTCGCCGGCGAGAAGGTTGCCGACGTTTCGAGGGGCCGGCGGTCTTGGCCCGCACCGTGAGCCCTGCCTCGGAGGCGGCGTTCAGCAGGGCGGCGGCGGGCTTGGAGCCGGCCGCGCCCCGGCCCAGAAGCCGGCCGTCACCAGACTCGCGTCGAGGGCGGTCCTTTCCCTTATTCTCCGGGGGAGGTGTCGCCCTCGGGCGTTGCCGGGCAGGGCTTGCGGCGGTAGCGGTCGAGCCTTCGTTTGACGTCCCAGGCGAAGGACAGGCTTGCGATGCCCAGGCCCCAGGCGGGGGTGTGGTCACCGTTCAGTGCCGCGTAGACGCACATCGCGGCGAGGGTGATGCAGGCGAACGCCTCGGCGAGGCACATCAGTTGGTCGGAGTTCGGTCTCATGGGGCCACCTCAGAAGCCGTAGCGGCGGTCGGGCCAGTGCGGGTCGTCCCAGCGGGCCGGGGTGGGAGTGGCTGCCAGGCGTATGCGGTGGAGCAGGTCCTCGGGGGTGTCGCGGGCGCGCAGGCGGGGTGGGGCGTGGTGGGCCAGCCAGGTGGTGAGTTCGGTGCGGAGCGCATGCTCGTCGTGGCAGGTGTACCACGGGAGTTCGTCGCGCAGAAGGTCGTACTCCCAGTGGGCGGCCGCCTCTTCCAGGTGCCGGTCGGCCGTGTCGTGGTCGGCGCTCTCCCAGGCCGTGAGCCAGGGGGTGAGCGTGGCGGACGCCTCCGTGAGCAGTACGAGGAGGTCGTACACCGGGGTCGCCGGGGCCGGCTCGGTCAGGCTGTGTGCCCACCAGGCGTGCAGGAACTCCTCGACCGCAGCACGCTGTTGGACGGGCCACCGCTGCCAGTCGCCCTTCGCGAACGACCGGCCCGCCTCGGCCGCGCCGAGCCGGTGCTCCGTGGTCCCGTCGGCCAGCGACCTGGCGAACTGCGGGAGGATACGGCGCAGTACGGCGCCGTGGTCACTCCAGTCGGGCGCGGTCCAGGTACGGCGCAGCAGGTCCGGGTCCAGCTCCAGGTCCGGCACCTTCAGCCGCGCCAGCTCCTCCTCGTCGCCCCAGTGGCAGATGCACTGGACCTCGTCGGCGCGGGCGGTCATACCCCGGAAGGTGCGGGCCAGCTCCTCCAGGGCGCGGTCGAGCCGGACGCGCGGGCCCGAGGTCATTTTCCTTGCCGCGTCCTGCCGGCCTTCGACATCAGGAGGGTCACGAAGACGGCGGACACGAAGGTGAACGCGTATTCCGCCCACTCGTCGGCGAGGAGTCTGTTGACGGCGACGAGTGTCACCGCCCAGGCGGCGAGGACGGCGAGTCTCACCATCGGTGCCGACGAAACGGGCCTGGTCTTCACTCGCTTCCCCCTTATGCTCGGTCGCCGTGGTCAGCGGCTCACTGGTCATCTGGGAACCTACGCGGGGCGCGACGGGGGCTCAACATCAATTGATCAACATTTGAGCCGGCGGCGCGTTCTCGCGGGCGGACATCGCGGCTCGGATCTGCCGGGCGTGGGCGTGGGCGTGGGCGTGGACGGCGTCGGCGTGGTCGTGGACGGCGTCGGCGGGAGAGGGCGGTCACCTTCGTCCGCCACACTGTCCTGCCATGGCGAGCAGTCTGAGTACGACGGTCATCGCGATCTGCGGCACCCTGCTCGGGAGCGGGCTGACCGCGTGGGCGGCGGCGCTGGCCGAGCGGCGCAGGAACGAGGCACTCGAACGGCAGCAGATACGGGAGGAGGCCGCGCGGGAGCGGGACCGGCGGCGCGAGCTGCGGGCCGAGCACCAGAAGTGGCGCAGGGATCGCCGGCAGGCCGCGTATCAGGACCTGATGGACGCCGCCCATGACGCGCAGGGCGCTGTGTGGCAGTTGGGGCGGCTCGTCCTCGAACCGTTCGACCAGCATCGCTACGACGTCCGGCGGGGCGCCGCGATCGACGCCGTACGGGCGACCCGGCGCGCGGCCGACGCGGTTCAGCTGGAGGGACCGGAGGATGTCGCCCAGGTCGCCGAGGAGTACGCGCGGGCCGTGGACCGGCACATCGGGCCGCCGGTCGAGGCGCTGATGGAGATGAGCCGGGGGTCGGCGGGTGAAACCCGGATCGAGGGGTACCGTTCGGCCGCTGCCGAGACGGAGGCCCTGGTCGAGGGCTGCCGGCAGCGGTTCGTTCCGTTGGCCCGGCGGGCGCTGGACGAGTTGGTGGAGGGTGTCGACTAGGGCGTTCGGGGTGTGGGTGCCGTGGCCGGGGGGCCGGGGTGGCCGGGTGGCCGGGGTCACAAGGGGGTGTGGGGGGAGGGTGGAATACGGGGCCGTGGGCGTGCGGTTGTTTCAGAGGGTGCACAATTGCGTGCGCACATACCGTCCGGTCAACAGCCACCGTACTCACGAGGAGCCCCCCACGTGACCGTCACGACGCCCGCCGCCTCCCGCGCGGCCCAGCTCCTGTCCCGCCCGATCACGCTGAACGGCCTCACGGTTCCGAACCGGATCGTGATGGCGCCGATGACCCGTATGTTCTCGCCGGGCGGCATCCCCGGTGAGGATGTGGTGTCGTACTACTCCCGCCGCGCCGCGAACGGTGTCGGTCTGATCGTCACCGAGGGCACCTATGTGGGCCACGACTCGGCCGGCCAGAGCGACAGTGTGCCGCGCTTCCATGGCGAGGAGCAGCTCGCGGGCTGGGCGAAGGTCGCGCGGGAGGTGCACGCGGCGGGCGGCACGATCGTGCCGCAGCTGTGGCACATCGGCATGGTCCGCAAGCAGGGCGAGCCGCCGTTCGCGGACGCCCCCGCGATGGGCCCGTCCGGCATCCACAAGGAGGGCGCCGAGCCCAAGGGCAAGGCCATGACGCAGTCCGACGTGGACGACGTCATCGCCGCGTTCGCGCAGGCCGCCGCCGACGCGGAGCGCATCGGTTTCGATGGTGTCGAGATCCATGGTGCGCACGGCTACCTTCTCGACCAGTTCCTGTGGGCCGGCACCAATGTCCGTACCGACGCCTACGGTGGCGACCCGGTCGCCCGCGCCCAGTTCTCCGCCGAGGTCGTCGCGGCCGTGCGCGAGCGCGTGTCCGCCGAGTTCCCCGTCATCTTCCGCTACTCGCAGTGGAAGCAGCAGGACTACACCGCGCGCCTCGCCGAGACCCCGGAGGAGCTGGAGGCCATCCTGACGCCGCTGGCCGCCGCCGGCGTCGACGTCTTCCACGCCTCCACCCGCCGCTACTGGGAGCCGGAGTTCGAGGGCTCCGACCTCAACCTCGCCGGCTGGACGAAGAAGATCACCGGCAAGCCGGTCATCACCGTCGGCTCGGTCGGCCTGGACGGCGACTTCGTCAAGGCGTTCCAGGGTGAGGGTGCGCCGGTCAAGGGCATCGAGGACCTCCTCGACGGCCTGGAGAGCGGCGAGTACGACATGGTCGCCATCGGCCGCGCCCTCCTCCAGGACCCGGAGTGGGCCGCGAAGGTCCTCTCCGGCCGCTTCGACGAGCTGAAGTCCTACGACGCCGCGGCGCTGAAGTCGCTCAGCTGAGGTCTGTTGTTTTGGCGCCGGGCGCCGGGTGGATCAACTTCCGCCTGGCGCCTTGCCGTTGGTGCCGTACCTTGCGTGCTCGGGGCCAGGAAGGGCATGCCCCATGCGGTACGGCGCCGGCAGGGGTGCGCGAGAGGCGGCGGCTGTCGTGATCGCCGTCCTGACGAGCGGCTGGACGAGCGCCTGCTCGTCGGAGAAACCGGCACAGGCCAAGGTGTGGGGCAGTGCTACTGCACGAAGCTGCCGGCTTGGCAGCACGTCAGGGACGCCGTGGCGGGCGGGGGCGGGGGCGCGTTCCAGGGCGAGGGCGAGGGCGAGGGTGGGGGCGAGGGCGCCGGTGACGGGCAGGGTGCCGGACCGCTCGCGTCCGACGAGGCCGACTCCGCAGGCCGCTCGGTCCTCGCCGCCGCGAGCGGACTCGACCAAGAGTGCCTCGGGGACGGTCCCACCCGCCTCCTCTACGACACCGCCGACGCGGTCCACGGCGACCCCGCAGCGCGCTGTCCTACTGCGCCGCCGCAGGCTTCGGAATCCTGGTCGGCCGGTCCGGCTGAGCGCCGGCGCCGGCGGTCAGCCCGGCGAAGTGGGAGCGGTAGCACAGGCGTTGCGCCTGACGGCAACCAGGCGGGCAGGCGTACGGAACGGCGGCGCCGGGAACGTCCCCGCATGCGCGGGGACCACGGCGAGAACGAGGAGACGGTCGAGACGACCGTGGGACCACCCCCGCATGCGCGGGGACCACCACGGACGCGGTCTCGATGCCGAGGGTGCGGCAGGACCACCCCCGCATGCGCGGGGACCACCCGTCGCCCTCACTCGAACCATTGTCGTTGGTGGGACCACCCCCGCATGCGCGGGGACCACAGGCGTCGAGCTGCATGTTTACACGTATGGGGTGTGGGTTTTGCCTACTTTACCGAGGTGCGACATATTGCGGATCCAGGTCATGTAGGTGTTTGTCGACCGGCGTGCCAAGTGGATTCCGAAGCCTCCGTACGGAGGTCACATGTTGCCCATTGGTTCGACGTCCACGTATGTGGGTGTGCCCCATACCCGTAGGACCTCGTAGTCGGTGAACTCGTGTACCAGGCGGTATGCCATCGCGGGGCGGGAGCCGCGGCGCTGGGCTGCCAAATACGCTTCCGCTTCCGCGCGGTCGCGGCGGGGGGTGCCGCACAGCTGCCACTCGCGGCCGTTCCATGCCTCCGGGAGCCAGCGCTGCTGGGGTTGGGGGCGTTCGGCGCGGACGCCGTAGCGGGAGGGGGATTTCGCGGGGGCGTCCGTCGTACGGGAGGGGGCGCCGCCGCCGTACTCCGCGCGTCGGGCCGAGCGGCGTCGCGTCTCGCACAGCAGGCACAGGTCCGGGGCGCTGGTGTCCACCGGGCCCTGCGGGTGCTCGGGGCAGCGGGTGGTCGGGGCGCCCGCCTCCAGGCTCTCCTCCAGCAGGTCCAGCGCGCGCCGCAGATCCGTCTTGACCTCGTGCAGCCGGGCGTCCGGGGTGTCGGTGGTCAGCGACTCGCCGTGCTCCCCGACCAGCCGGAGGGCACGACCGAGCGCGGTGAGCTGGGCGTGATTCATGGATCCAGCTTCTCACCCGGGGCGCGTTCCACGGGAAGGCGGCGGGAGCGCCGAGAATGACGGCAGCGGCAGCGCTATGTGTTCAAGCTCCATGTGCTCAAGCCCTATGTGCTGAGGCTCCATGTGCTGAAGCCCCATGTGACCGGAGGTCTCCCCGTGAGGATCAACCGGGCCAGCGTCTTCGTCGACGACCAGGACAAGGCCCTGCGCTTCTACACCGAAGTGCTGGGGTTCGTGAAGAAGGCGGACGTCCCGGTCGGTGAGTACCGCTGGCTGACCGTCGTCTCCCCCGAGCAGCCCGACGGCACCGAACTGATGCTGGAGCCCGACGCCCACCCCGCCGCCAAGGCGTACACCTCGGCGCTCGTCGCGGACGGCATCCCGGCCACGTCCTTCGCCGTGGACGACGTACGCGCCGAGGCCGAGCGGCTGCGCGGGCTCGGGGTGCGGTTCACCCAGGAGCCGACGGAGATGGGGCCGGTCGTGATCGCCGTACTGGACGACACGTGCGGCAACCTGATCCAGATCGCCGAGTACACCGGTCGCCCCGCGTAGCGCCGGGTCCGTCCGCTCAGCCCTTGTGCTGGATCAGGCTGCCCTTGCCGCACGTGGTGGGCGCGTCGCCCAGCGGCAGCGGCGAGGCGGCCTTCAGCACGGGCCCCGCGGCGAGGCCCGCCGCACAGCCCGCGGTGTCGGTCGCGGTCCAACGGTCCCCACTGTCGCTCTTGGCAGCGGCGGCATGCGCGGGCGCGGACAGCGCGGCGGCGGAGACGGTGAGCGCGGCGGTGGTGAGCAGGGCCTTCATCATGCCGGGGGAACGAGTGGGGGTACGGGGGTGTTACGCGGGTTCGCCCGGGAGGGGCGGGCTCGGTGGGGCGTGTGGCGACTCCGAGGGCCGGCCGTTCGCCTCGCCTCACGCCGTCTCCCGGGCCCGTCGAGCCACCCGCCCCCCGCCTCACGCCGTCTCCCGCGCCCGTGTCTCCACCTGTCCCGTCTCCACCCCCGCCACCCGCCGGAGGCCGAACGCGTAGGTTGCCGCGAAGCCCACCGTGTAGCCCGTCAGGAGGCCGCCGCCGTAGACGGCCGCTGCCACGGCTGGGCCGCGGTTGCCTGTCAGGAGCGGGAACAGGGCCCAGCCCGAGGGGCCGATGGCGGTGGCGCCGACCTTCGTGCCGAGCATCGCGAAGAAGCCGACGAAGGCGCCGCCTGCCGCGCCGCCCGCGCAGGCGGTGGCGAAGGGGCGGCCGAGGGGGAGGGAGACGCCGTAGATCAGGGGCTCGCCCACGCCGAGGAGGCCCGCCGGGAGGGCCGAGCGGATGGTGGTGCGCAGGGCGGTGTCGTGGCGGAGGCGGACGTAGACCGCGAGGGCGCCGCCGACCTGGCCGGCGCCGGCCATGGCGAGGAGGGGGAGGAGGACGGTGTAGCCCTGCTGTTCGATCAGGGTGGTGTGGATGGGGATCAGGGCCTGGTGGAGGCCCAGCATCACCAGGGGGAGGAACAGGCCGCCGAGGAGGAGGCCCGCGAAGGCGCCGGTGGTGGTGAGGAGCCAGTTCGCGCCGGTGCCGATGGCGGTGGCGACGACTCCGGCGGCGTACATCAGGCCGTACAGCGTGGCCAGGCCCGCGACGAGGACGGTCACCGTGGGGGTGACGAGCACGTCCAGTGCGCCCGGCAGCCGGCCCCGGCACCACTTCTCGACCCGGGTGGCGAGCAGCGCGGCGGCCAGTGCGCCGAGGACTCCACCCTGGCCGGGGGAGAGGTGTACGCCGAACGCGGTCACCTTCTCCACCCCGGGGTGGACGACGACCGCCGCCACCGCGCCGCCCAGGATCGGGGTGCCGCCGAACTCCTTCGCCGCCTGGTAGCCGACGAACACCGCGATCAGCGCCATGAAGCCGGAGGCGATGGCGGTCAGGGCGGGGGTGAGGCCGGGGAGCCAACCGGCGTTCACCAGAAGGCCGTTGAGGCCCGCCAGGACGCCGCAGCCGATGAGGGCGGGGATCAGGGGGACGAAGACGTTGGCCACGCGGCGGAGGCCGGCCGGGCCGGCCGGTCTCCCCGGGGCGGTCGGCTTCGCCGGGCCGCTCGGCTTCGTCGGGCCGCTCGCCGCCGCCCGCGTCTGTTTCTCCACCTCCGCCGTCACCCCCTCCACCACCCCAGGACCCAGCACCACCTGGAGCGCCGTACCGCCCTTCCCGATCACCCCCAGCACCCCGGGCAGAGCCCCTAGGGCATCCCCGTCCACCGCGTCGGGGTCGGCCACCGTCAGACGGAGACGGGTCAGGCAGTGGGCCACGGCGGTGACGTTGGCCGGACCGCCGGTCAGGGACAGGATTTCGGAGGCGAGGGCGGAGTCGTTGCGCACGCCTTGAGCCTGCGCGCCGGGGCCGCGATGCGGCGGGCACGGCACGCGCCCCGCCGTCGGAGTCCTCCGGAAGGCGGGGGGTCATCAGGGCCGTCCGCGCGCCCCCTCACCCGCCCCGCGAAGCCCCCTCACCCCTCCCGCAGCGCCTCCCGCAACCGTCCCCCCGTCTCCTCCAGCAGCCGCGCGGCCGTGACCCCGTCCACCCCCGCCAGCAGGATCAGGATCGCGTTCTTCACCTCGCCGTCCGCCTCCGTGAGCGCCCGTTCGATCTCGGAGTCGGCCGCCCCCGTCGCCTGGGCGACGATCCGCCGCGAACGGGCGCGGAGCTTGGCGTTGGAGGCGCGGACGTCGACCATCAGGTTTCCGTAGGTCTTGCCGAGGCGGATCATGGTGATGGTCGAGATCATGTTGAGGACGAGCTTCTGGGCGGTGCCCGCCTTCAGCCGGGTGGAGCCGGTCAGCAGCTCGGGGCCGACGACCACCTCGATGCCGTGCGCGGCGGCGGCGCCGAGCGGGCTGCCCGCGTTGCAGGACAGCCCCACGGTCAGCGCGCCGAGCGCCCCCGCGTACTCCACCGCCCCGACCGCGTACGGCGTACGCCCCGACGCGGAGACGCTGACCACCGCGTCCTCCGGCGTGAGCTTGAGCGCGTCGAGGTCGGCGCGGGCCAGTTCCGGGGAGTCCTCCGCGCCCTCCACCGAGACGACCAGCGCCTCAGGGCCGCCCGCGATGAGGCCGACGACCTGTCCGGGGGCGGTGTTGAAGGTGGGCGGGCACTCGGAGGCGTCGAGGACGCCGAGGCGTCCGGCGGTGCCCGCGCCCGCGTAGACCAGCCGGCCGCCGCGCGCCATGCGGTCGGCCACGGCGTCGATCGCAGCGGCGATCTCCGGCAGGCGCGCGGCCACCGCCGCCGGTACGCCCGCGTCCTCGCCGTTCATCAGGCGGGCGATGTCGAGGGTGGGCAGTGCGTCGATGCCGGCCAGCTCGGGGCGGAACGCCTCGGTGGTGAGCGCGGCCAGCTCGGTCTGGAGACGGGGGGAATCGGTCATGAGGTGCGGCTCTTTCCGGTGGGTTCCCAGGTCTTCCTGTCACGCCGGTGCGTCCGGGCGCCGTCTCAGCGCGGGGTGCTCCGGTGCCGGTGGGCCAGCGCCTCGTACGACGCGGCGAGCGCGGGGGCCGCGCTGTCGTACGTCCGCTGCGCCACGCCCACGAACAGGCAGTCCACGACCAGGAGTTGACTCGTCCGCGAGGACATCGCGGCGGGCCGCAGCTCGCTCTCGCGCGAGGTGGACGTGGTCAGCACGTGGTCGGCGTACTGCGTCACGGGCGAGTCCGGGCGGCCGGTGATCGCGACGGTGGTCGCGCCGCGCTCGAAGGCGGCCCGCAGGGGTTCGATCACGTCGCCGGTCGAGCCCGAGTGGGTGATGGCTATCGCCACGTCGCCCGCGCGGAGCTGTACCGCGTTGGTCACCGCGAGGTGCGGGTCGCCGGGCGCGTGGGCCATGAGGCCGATCCGCAGCAGCTTCTGGGTGAGGTCCTGGGCGACGAGACCCGAGGCGCCTATGCCGTACACGTCCGTGCGCCGGGCGGCCGCCAGCGCGGTGACGGCGGCGCCGAGCTGCACGGTGTCGAGTCCGGCGGCGGTGTCCGCGAGGGTCTGCCGTTCCTCGTAGGCGAGCTTGGCGACCACGTCGGCCAGCGAGTCGTCCACCGCGATGTCGGTCGTGATGGCGGGGGCCTGCCCGGACTCCTGCCGGGCGGCGAGACCGGCGAGCGCCAGGCGCAGGTCGCGGTAGCCGGGGTAGCCGAGCAGGCGGGCCGTACGGACGACCGTCGCCTCGCTGGTGCCGGTCAGCTCCGCGAGGCCGGTGACCGTGAGCGCGGCGCAGCCGGCCGGGTCGCTCGCCACGGCCTCCGCCACGCGGTGCATGGAGCGGGTCATGGAGGGGCCGAGCGTCCGTACCTTGGCGGCCAGGGAGCCGCCCGGACTGCCGAAAGTTTCCTTCACGTCCCGGGTCACCGTTGAAAGGTATTTTCGGCTCGGCGGTGGGGTCAAGAGCGCGGACAATGGGGACATGGCAGATCCCGCAGAACCCGCAGACTCCGCCGAGTCCGTCAGCGCGCTGGAACAGGCCCTGCACGCCGCCCGCGCCCTCGTCCTCGCCGACCTGATGGCGAGCGAGGTCGCCGAGGCCGACGTGGTCTCGCTGGTGGAGGAGTCCCTCGCCCAGCGCCGCTGGTGGGTCGAACAGTGGCCGGAGGGCGCCGACTTCCTGGCCGGGCTCGTCGCCCAGGACGTCCAGGACGCCCTGCTGGAACGGCAGGGCCGCTGGCCCCTGTGCCCCTCCTGCGGCTCGGGCGACCCGCACGCCCTGGACGTCGAACCCGAGCTGGGCCCCGACCCGCACTGGGTCTGCCACGAGGCCGGCATCGACGTGGCACCGGTGGGCCACCTGGGGCACGCCCTGGGCGGGAACACACCGGCGTGAGGGACGGCAGGGCCGCAGGGGCGCGCGGGGGCGGCCGTACGCCGGGGGCGCGCGCGAGCGTTCGTACGCCCCGGCCCGCAGACGGTCCCGCGAGCGGCCCCACCGCCCCGCCCGCAGACGGTCCCGCGAGGCGCCCGTGACCGTCTACATCGACCCGCCCACCTGGCCCGGACACGGCCGTCTGTGGTCCCACCTGGTCAGCGACGACTCCTACGACGAACTCCACGTCTTCGCCGCCCGCCTCGGCGTCCCCCGTCGCGCTTTCGAGCGCGACCACTACGACCTCCCCTCCCAGCGCTACGCCGACGCCGTCGCGGCCGGCGCGGTGGAGGTCCGCAGCCGTGAGGTCGTACGGCTGCTGCTGGCGGCGGGGCTGCGCAGGCGCAAGGGGAGCGAGGCGCCGCGGGCCTAGGGGGTGTCTCCCCTAGCCCTCGGCGACGTACAGCAACAGGTCGTCCGCCATGCCGTGCAGCTCGCGTGCGGCCCGCTCCTCCCCGGGGGTCGCCGGGCGGAAGCCGGCGCGGGTGAGGACGTGCTGCGAGGGGAGGTTCTCCGGCTCGACGGTGGCGATCACCGTCCGGACGTCGTCGCGGGCGAGGGCCCAGGCGGTCAGCGCGCGGGCGGCCTCCGTGGCGTAGCCGTGGCCGCGGGCCTCGGGGACGAGGTCGTAGCCGATCTCCACGCGGCCCTCCGTGTCCGGCGTGCCGTGGAAGCCGGCGCCGCCGACGGCGCGGCCGTCCTCGGGGCGGACGAGCACGAAGACGCCGAACTCGGGCCGGTGCAGGCCCGCTTCGTACGCCTTGACCAGGAAGCCGGCGGCCTCCCGCGTGCCCTCGTACGGCGCGCCGCCGAGCCAGTCGAAGCCGCCGTCGCCGCCGAGGCGCAGGTCGCGGGCGGCGGCGGGGCGTACGCCGGTCAGGGTGAGGCGTTCGGCGGGGAGGACGAGGTTGTTGCGCCAGCGCCACGCGGTGACCGGCGGACGGCCGGGCAGCTCGCCCCGGCCGGTGGCCCACAGCAGGGTCGGCCAGGCGTCCGGGCCGGGCTGGACGTGCGGGAACAGCCAGTTCAGGACCGCGTCCGCGAGGTCGCCCGCGGGCTCGTACGGCACGCCGAGGCCCTGGGCGATGTCGTGGGTGTGCAGCAGGACCTCCGCGACGCCCATCGCGGCGAAGCCCTCGCGGTCGGCGCTGCCGAAGGGGTGCGGGTGGTAGGCGCGGGCGCCGGGCGGCGCGGTGGTGACGGCGGCGGCGAGCAGGGCGCCGGTCGTCTCCAGGACGTGCAGCAGCCCGGCGTTGTCCGTGCCGGGGTCCAGGGTCAGCTCGAAGGGGACGTAGGCGTCGCGCGCGCCTCCGGCCAGGTTGGCGGCGTAGGCCACGAGGTCGTCCGCGACGTGCGTGGCGGTGGCGTGGCAGTCCCACTCCAGACCGCCCGCCTTCACCGCGCTCCAGTCGCGGTCCGCCGCCGGGCGCAGCGCCGCCACGCATCCGGCCACGGCCTCGGTCACCCGGTCCCCGCTCATCGCTCGCATGAGGCGACCCTAGGCCGCCGGGAAGGTCACGGCGACAGCATTTCGAGCTCGCCGCCGAGGTTGTAGCGGGCGGTCGCCTCCCAGTGCTCCCTGCCGTAGGGGGTGTGGAACAGCTCGGGCAGCGCGAGGAGTTGGCGCAGTACGGCCGAACGGCCCTCGCGGAAGGCGTCGTTGGGGACGAAGTGGTACTCGTCGCGGATCTCGGCGGTGTACGCGGCGTACGCGGACGGCGGCGAAGCCAGGATCGCGAGGTCGGCGTCGCACAGCACCTGGCCGTTGCGGTCGTCGCCGGCCGGGTCGTGACCGGTGGTGAGCCGTACCAGACGGGCCACCTCGGCGGTCTTCTCCTCGCTCAACCCAGCCTCGGCGAGCGCCCGTTCGGCCAGCCGCGCCGACCGCTCCTCGTTCTCCGACCGCTCCGGCAGATACACGGCGTCGTGGAACCAGGCGGCGAGCCGCACGAGGTCCGGATCGTCGGCGTGCTCCGCCAGCAGGTCCACGCGGTCGAGCACGGCGGTCAGGTGGTCCAGGGTGTGGTATTTCCGCTGCGGCTCCTGCCAGCGGGCCAGCAGGTTGTCGGCGTAGGGCGCGGGATCGGGGCCGCCGCCGGGGGCACGGGCGCCCTCCAGGGCGGCGGCGAAACGGAGGCGCGGGGCGTCGAGGTCGGCCATGGGGCCATTCTCGCCTCCGCGCGCCCGCTCCTCACCGACCGCGCGCCCCCTGCTCACGCGGCGAGCTCCGTGTCCGGGACCGCCCGCGAGCGCAGGACGCGGAAGACGACCTCCAGCTCGTCGATCTCGGCGTCGTCGAAGTGGTCGTCCAGCACTCCCCGCGCGGTGAAGAGGGCGTTCTCGTACAGGTCGCGGACGCCGATGAGGCCGTTGGCCGCCACGTAGCGGACCATCAGGTGCACCAGGTCGATCTGGTCGGCGGACAGGTCGTGTCCGGCGACGAAGCCGGAGAAGGCGTCCTGCGCGGCGGCCCGGTCCAGGCCGCCGATACGGCGCAGGAACACCCCGAGACCGCCCTCGGCCGCCCGCCGCTCCGCCAGGTCCTCGGCGGAGGCGACCCCCTCGGCGAGGAAGAGCTCCTCCAGGGCGGCGAGGTCCCCGGCGGTGATCTGCTCGTTCTCCCGCAGCTTGCGGACGGCCTCCTGCTCGCGGTGGGTCTGGAGATAGGCGCGGGCCTTCTGCCGGAAGCGCTCCTCGTCCGTGCCGACGGGCAGGCCCCTCAGCTCGACCTCCGAGAGGGTGCCGGGCTCCTCCGCGATGTCCGTGTAGACGATCTTCCGGGCGGCGGGCGTGTCCACCAGATGCGCCAGACCGCGCACCCGGCGCCGCACGTGCTCCAGCATCGGGACGGTCACGTTCTCCC
The DNA here is from genome assembly GCF_040703155.1 of Streptomyces sp. NPDC005435. Classification (NCBI taxonomy): domain Bacteria; kingdom Bacillati; phylum Actinomycetota; class Actinomycetes; order Kitasatosporales; family Streptomycetaceae; genus Streptomyces; species Streptomyces sp. NPDC005435. The sequence goes on along the minus strand of NZ_JBEXEQ010000006.1, from coordinate 222,515 downwards.
ACCACGCGTCGTCGGCGACCGCCTCCAGCAGGGGCGCCTCGTCCCGGACGGCGGGGATGTTGGTCTTGCCGAGCAGATCCCGGGCCAGCTCCCGGACCTGGCCGCGCAGACGCGGGTAGTCGGAGCCGCCCTCCAGGGCCGCGAGCTGGAGACGGAAGGCGAGCAGGTCGAAGCGCCTGGCCTCCTCGCCCCGGTCCTCGCCCTCGGGCCGGTGGTCGGACGGCAGCCCGAGGACGTCCTCGCCCAGCGCGTGCGCCGCGTCGTCGTCGATGCGCTGCCAGGCCGCGAAGTCGCCGCCGAACGCCTCGACTTGGCGGCGGTGCGGCCGTACGAGGAAGTTGCCGAGGTGCATGCCGCGCACCGTCCGGTGCAGGTGGTGGGCCAGCGACCAGCGCAGGGACGCCTCGGTGTCCACCGCGTCCGGGCCGCCGTCGCGCGCCGGGTCCGGGCTCTGGCGCCGGTCCAGCGCCCGGAGCAGATCGAGCCGGCAGCGCAGCAGCTTCTCGGTGAGCGCCGGGGCCTGGCGGGCGGGGGCGCGGTCGAGCTCCTGGTTGAAGAACTCCGCGTTGCCGCACAGGTCGAAGACGTGGAAACCGTCCTTGTCCCGGCCGGGGCCGTAGATGTCCGGGCACAGCCGGGTGCCGCGCCCGATCATCTGCCAGAACTTCGTCCGCGAGTACACCGGCTTGAACAGCACGAGGTTCAGCACCTCGGGCACGTCGACCCCGGTGTCCAGCATGTCGACGGAGATGGCGATGTCGGGGGCCTTGGCCGGGTCGGAGAAGTCGTCGATGAGCTGCTGGGGGTTCTTCTCCCGGTAGGTGACGACACGGGCGTCGTTCCCGGCGCCCCGCGGGTAGTTGAGGTTGTACTGCTCCTCGATGGCCAGGGCGTGCGTGCTGTTCTTGGCGAAGACGATCGTCTTGCCGAGCCGGTCCCCGCCCTCGACGCGCAGGCCGTGCCGCATCAGGACCTCGAGCGCCTTGTCGATGGTCGGCCGGTTGAACAGGAAGCGGTTGACCTCGTCCGCGGAGACCCCGTCCGGGACCTGCCCGTCCTCCGTCCACTCCAGGTTGTCCCAGGCCTCCTGCTGCTCCTCGGTGAGGTCGTCGTAGCGGAAGCCGCGCCGCAGCGAATCGAAGGGCACGTCGACGACGTTCGGCTTCACCAGGAAGCCGTCCGTGGCCGCCTGGTCCAGGCTGTAGGAGTCGGTGGGGACGCCGTCCTCCAGCTGGAACAGCTGGTAGGTGTTGTGGTCGACGTCGTCCTTGGGCGTGGCCGTCAGCCCCAGCAGCAGACCGTCGAAGTACGCGAACAGCTCGCCGTACTTGTCGTAGACCGAGCGGTGGGCCTCGTCGATGACGACCAGGTCGAAGAAGCCCGGCCCGAACCTGCGGCGGCCGTCCTCCGTGACCTCGTCGACCAGGTTCATCATCGTCGGGTACGTCGAGACGTAGACGTGGGCGTCGGTCTTCTTCTCGGTGAGGAGGTTGACCGTCACACTGTTCGGCAGATGCTCCTTGAACGCGCGTACGGCCTGGTTGACCAGGGCCTGCCGGTCGGCCAGGAACAGGATGCGGCGCGCCCAGCCCGCCCGCTGGAGGAGTTCGGCGAAGGCCACGGTGGTACGGGTCTTGCCGGTGCCGGTCGCCATGACGAGCAGGGCCCGCCTGCGCTTCTCCCGCTCGAAGCTCTCGCCGACGCGCTGGATGGCCTGGAGCTGGTAGGGGCGGCCCGCGATGCCCTGGTTGACGTTGGAGGACTTCAGGGCGAGCCGGCCGGCCCGCTGGCGGATCAGCCAGTGCAGCTCGTCCTTGGTGCGGAAGCCCTGGACCCGGCGGGGCGGGTAGCCGTTGTCCCGGTCGTGGAGGTAGGTCTCGTAGCCGTTGGTGAAGAAGACCACCGGCCGCTGGTGGTAGGCGGCTTCGAGCGCGTCGGCGTACAGCTCGGCCTGGCGGCGGCCCGCGCGGGCGTCCACCCGGGTGCGCTTGGCCTCGATGACGGCGAGGGGCCGGTCGTCGTCGCCCCACAGGACGTAGTCCACGTAACCCCGGCCGGACCCGCTGATCACCCCGGGCTCGCCGTCGACCGGGAACTCGCGGTCGCGCGCGTCGGTGAGGTCCCAGCCGGCCTCCTTGAGGAGGAGGTCGATAAACAGGTCGCGGGTGGCGGCCTCGTCGTAGTCGTGGGTGTCGGGGCGGGCCTCGTTGGCCTTGCGCAGCTCGGTGACGCGGGCGCGCAATTCGGCGACTTCCGACGTGAGTTGGGCGCCCTTCGCGCGTTCCTCGGCCAGTTCCGCGGCCTGGGCGTCCCGGCGGGCCCGGTCCTCCTCGGCCTGCTTTCTCAGCTCCGTCTGGCGGCGCAGCCGGACCTCGGCGGGGACGGGACGCGGAACGCGCTGCGTGTCGAATCGCGCGCCCGGGGCCGGGGCGGAGTCCGGGCCGGGGGCGTAGGTACGGGCGAACCAGTAGAGGACGTGGAACAGTTCGGCCACCGTGCGCATCGCGTCCTGCGCCCGCACGGGGGCCGGGCGGTGCACGGCGTGGTTGCCCTGGCGCCGGACGAGGTCCATCTTCGCGCTGAGCGTCGGACCGGCCAGGTTCCGCATGCCCGGCTCGTGGAGCATCGCGCTCAGGTCGTTGCGGTACGGCGGGCGCAGCGCGGAGTCGTGCTCGTACATCCACTGCACGGCGAGTTCGAGGACCCGGCGGGCGTAGAAGCAGGACGTACGCGGGTCCGCGTGGGCCAGCCGCTCGGCGCGCAGGGCCTCGTCGTAGAGGGCGGGCCAATGGCCCTGGAGGAAGAGGAAGTTGCTCTGCGGGCGGCCCGGGTCGGGGGCCTGGGGTTGCGGCGCGTTCCGCTCACCCTGGCCGCCGGTCGGGTCCGGGCCGGCCTGCTCCGGCCCGCTCTGCTTCGGCCCGTTCCCCTGTTGTGCCTCTGTTCCCATGACGGAGCCGTGCCCCTTCCCCCGGTGGCGTGTGCGGTGCCGCGTGGTGTTCCTGTCAGGTCCTACGCGGCGGCTTCATGGTCCCAGAGGGTGCCGGTGAAGGCACGGTGCCGCAGGGACGTGAACAGCTCGTCGAGCGTGGCGAGATGGGCCCGGCCGCTGTCCCTGAGCCGGTCGATGTGCTCCAGCCGCCGTTCGAAACCCCGCTGGTCCGCCAGGGGCGGCACGAGTACGGGGACCTTCGCCAGGTTGCCCTGGCTGATGCCCGTGATGGTCGCGCCGGTGACCAGGGGGAAGACGTAGGCGTCGCGTACGCGCTGGTGGGAGAGGTACGCGTAGAGGTAGCGGGCGGTGAGGAGCTCCGGGTCGGGGGTCACGCGGATGAGCGACGACTCGAAGATGAGCGGTTCGTCCGACGCGCCGACGCGGCAGGGCTTGGCCGAGCCCTCGTAGTTCAGCGAACGCCGGGCCACCAGGAGATCGTCGCTGGTCAGCGCGTACTTCGCGAGGTCCTTCTCCGCGCACGCCACCCGCTTCAGGCCCTGCGGCCCGACCGTGCCCGAGAAGGCGTCGCTCATGTGCACCATGGCCACACCGTCCTCGGTGTACGCCTCGGCGGGGAAGTACGCGCCGTTCTGCAGCGGCCGCGACACGGCGTCCGCGACGGGAATCCGGCGGTGCACCGAGGCGGGGGAGGCCGGGTCGCCGAACATGTCCAGGAAGACGGACTGGGCGGCGTCGTCGAGCAGGGCGATGGCCCGGCGGCGCTTGGCGCGCAGCTCCTCCACCTGGTCCAGGACGGCGGCGACGCGCCGCTGCTCCGCGAGGCCGGGGAGGTCCATCTCCAGGGCGCCGATGTCGTTGCGGTTGACCTGGAGGAACGTGGCGCCCCGGCCCCTGGCCACCAGCTCGCCCTTGACGTGGGTCAGCCAGTGCCACAGGAAGCGGGGGTCGAGGCCGGGGCGGGCCCTCAGCCCCGCGACCCCGCGGCCGAGGCAGTACTCCTCGTCGGCCAGCACCTTCTCGCCGACGGAGGCGCGGATCCCGAGGATGATGTCGCCCGCGCGGCAGACCTTGCCGGCCTCCGAGGTCCACTTCTTCGGCGCGGGGCGCGTCCCCGAGAAGTCGCCCGCGCCCGCGATCAGGGGCAGACCGCTGCCCTCGCCGTTGTACGTGTCGCCGGGGGGCGCCTGGCCCATCGTGATGTCGCAGACGGAGTCCAGCCTCACGGGAGTGGTCATCCGAGCAGCTCCCTCAGCTTCGCCGTGCCCGCCTCGATCTCCTTGTCCAGCCGCTCCAGGTCGTCCAGGATCTCCAGCGGCGGCCGGGTGACGATCTCCTCGTGGACGACCTCCTTGTAGCGGTTCAGGGAGAGGTCGTAGCCCTGTGCGGCGATGTCGGCCTTCGGGACGCGGAAGCTCTGCTCCGTGCGGGCGCGGGCGCGTTCGTCGGTGGTGCGGCGCTTCCAGCGGGCCAGGACGTCCGGGAGGTTGTTCTTCGTGTGCTCCCCGTCCGTGAGGCCGGTGGCGCGGGCGCCGAGGCGGTCCTCCGCGAGCAGCGGGGTGCGCTTGTCGTCGAGACTGAAGCCGTCCGCCTGGACGTCGTAGAACCACACGTCGTCCGTGCCGCCCGAGTCCGTCTTGGTGAAGAAGAGGATGGCGGTGGAGACACCGGCGTACGGCTTGAAGACACCGGAGGGGAGCTTCACCACCGCGTCCAGCTTCTGGTCCTCCACCAGCATGCGGCGCAGCTCCTTGTGCGCCTTCGTCGAGCCGAACAGGACGCCGTCGGGGACGATCACGGCGGCGCGGCCGCCCGGCTTGAGGAGCTTGAGGAGGAGGGCCAGGAAGAGCAGCTCGGTCTTCCTGGTCTTGACGATCTTCAGCAGGTCCGAGGAGGTCGTCTCGTAGTCGAGGCTGCCGGCGAAGGGCGGGTTCGCGAGGATCAGCGAGTAGCGGTCGCTCTCGTCGCCCGCGCTCTGCGAGAGGGAGTCGCGGTAGCGGATGTCCGGGCTCTCGACGCCGTGCATGAGCATGTTCATCGAGCCGATGCGGAGCATGGTCGAGTCGAAGTCGAAGCCGTGGAACATGCTGTTGTTGAAGTGCCGCTGGTGGCCGGCCTCGAAGAGGTCGTCCCGGTGCACCCGCTGCACGTACTCCGAGGCGTTCACCAGGAAGCCGGCCGTGCCGCACGCGGGGTCGCAGATCTCGTCGCGCGGGTTCGGCTCGGTCATCTCGACCATCAGCTGGATGATGTGCCGGGGCGTGCGGAACTGGCCGTTCTGGCCCGCCGAGGCGATCTTGCCGAGCATGTACTCGTACAGGTCGCCCTTGGTGTCCTTGTCCCGCATCGGGATGCCCTCCAGCAGGAGGACCACCTTCGACAGGAGGTTGGGCGTGGGGATCGTGAAACGGGCGTCCCGCATGTGGTGCGAGTACGTGGAGCCCTCGCCGCCCAGCGCGCGCAGACAGGGGAACACCCGCTCGGCGACCGTCCGGTACATCCGCGCCGGGTCGGCGTCCTTGAAGTTCTGCCAGCGCAGCTCCTGCTGATCCGGGCCGAAGAAGGGGGCGCTGTCCTCGATCCCGCGCCGGGCCATCCGGTCCTTGACCGTCTGCAGCTCGTCCAGCCGGCGGATGAAGAGCAGGTACGTGATCTGCTCCATGACCTCCAACGGGTTCGAGATCCCACCCGACCAGAACGCGTCCCAGACGCGGTCCACCTTGCTCTTGAGCTCGCCCGTAATCACGGAGGGAATCCTACGGCGGGGGTGTGACAGCCGGCCCGAGCCGGCCGGAGCCTGCCGGAGCCCGCCGGAGCCGGGTGCGAGCGCCCGGGCACTCCCGGGGCAGGCGTGGTTACAGCGAGGTGTCCTTCCGACGTACCCTGAGATTGGACTAGACCTGTGCCCGGCTCGGGGGCCATCGACGGAAGGGTTCGCATGAGTGAGCGTGCAGTCCTGGAGGTGATCGCCCTCGACGCCGAGGACGCGGTGGCCGCTCAGGCCGGAGGCGCGGACCGGCTGGAGCTGGTCACCGAGATGGCGGCCGACGGGCTCACCCCGGCGCCCGCCGTCGTCGCCGCGATCCGGGACGCCGTCGCGATCGACCTGCGCGTGATGCTGCGGCTGTCGGACGGCTTCGCGGCCGGGGACGTGGACCGGCTGGTCGGGGTCGCGGGTGAGCTGCGGGACGCGGGCGCGGACCAGTTCGTACTCGGCTTCCTCGACCCCGTAGGGGATGTGGACCTGGCCGCCGTGGAACGCGTGGTCGCCGCGCTCGACGGCAGCCCGTGGACCTTCCACCGCGCCATCGACCGCGCCGCCGACCGGGACGCCCTGCGCACGACCCTGACGGGGTTGCCCGGACTCGACACCTATCTGACGGCGGGCGCACCCGGAGGGGTGGACGACGGCCTCGGCACGCTGGTGGCGGAGGCCGCGCACACCGGACGCCCCGGCTACGAGCCCCGCATCATGGTCGGCGGCGGCCTCCGCCTCGACCACGTCCCCCGTCTGCGCGCCGCCGGCATCGACGCCTTCCACATCGGCGGCGCGGCCCGCCCCGGCGGCTGGCAGGGGCCGGTCTGCGCCGAGGCGGTGGCCCGGTGGCGGACCGAGCTGGACGGGGAGGCGGTACCGGCCGGCGCGGCCGTGGGCAGTCCGGGGAACTGACCGGGCGGGCCGCGCTGTTGGCGCCACCCGTGCCACCCGTGCCACCCGTGCCACCCGTGCCGTCCGTGCCGTCCGCGTCGGGTTATTCGTCCGTCGCGTCCAGCGGCCGCAGGCACAGCACCGTCACACCGTCCGCGCTGTACTCCGGGTCCGCCAGGTAGTCACCCGGCCGGCACTTGTCGCCGGACTGGTAGAGCAGGCGGTACTGCGCCTCGGCGGAGTCGCAGGGCACGGCGCTGAGGTCCTGGTCGGTGACCGTGCCGTCGTTGTGGACGCAAGACCCGGCCGTCAGCGGCCGGGGCCTGCCCGTGTCCGAGGCCGCGCCGATGATCATCAGCAGCGGGACGGCGAGGACCAGCAGGGCCAGCAGACCGAGCGGTATCAGGGCCAGGACGCCCTGCGGCCGCCGGAACACCGGGCGCCCCGGGTCCAGCGGGGGACGCGGGCCGGGGGTGACCGGCTCCGGCAGCTTCTTGATCCGGGACAGCGCGCCGAGGTTCAGCAGCAGCACGACCGGCGTGATGAGGGCCGACATCGGCCCCCACCACCCCGCGATCAGCGTGTTCGCCTGCATGTCGCGGAACATGGCGAGCCCGCACGGCCGGCAGAACACCCCCTTGCGCCGCAGCATCCGCATGAACACGATCATGCCCTGATGCCCCCGGACGGTCACCGCCCCGGCGGGCGCGGCCCCGCACACCTGACAGGCCCCCTGACCCACCCCGTAGGGGGAGGGCGGCACCGGGTACGCGGCCTGTCCGGGAACACCCTGATACGGACCCTGAGCCTGCGGATACGGCGGCGCGGCGGCCACGTGCGCGTACGGGCCGGGGGGCTGGGGGTACGGCTGCCCCGGCTGCTGCGGGTACGGCTGTCCGGTCGGCTGCGGGTACGGCTGTCCCGGCGGCTGGGCGTACGGCCCGGGCGCCTGCGCGTACGGTCCCGGCACTCCCGGCGGCTGCTGCCCCGGCACCCCCGGATACCCGTAGGGACCGGGCGGCCCCCCGGCCGGCGCACCCCCCGGCCCGTTCGGGTACGGCTGCGGAGCGGGGGAGGCGGGAGGCGGCGGCACGCTCAACGGGGGTCCTTCTGCACGGAGGTGAGGTGACGGGGACCCGGCCAACCCTATCCAGCCAGTTGCGCGGGCAGCGCGGCCGTGTGCGTGACGATCAGGCCCGACACCGCACGGGTCAGGGAGACGTACAGCCGCCGCAGGCCGGTGCGTTCGTCGGGCTCGCCGTCCACCACGGCCTGCGGCTCGTCCAGTACGACGTAGTCGTACTCAAGTCCCTTGGCCAGCGAGGCCGGTACCAGGGTCAGCCGGGTCTCGCGGGTGGTCTCCTCACCCGGTGCGAGGAAGCCGATCCCGGCCGCCGTCAGCGCCTGGGCGAGCGCGGGGATACGGGCGTCGGCCGCGATGAGACCGGTCGAGCCCTCGTTGCGCAGCAACTCCTCGCAGGCGGCGATCACTTCGTCCGAACCCTCGGCCGTACGCACCTCGAAGAAACCGGGGTTCTCCCGCACCGAGGCGACCGGCGTGAGACCGGGCGCGATGTGCGGCAGCAGCCGGGAGGCGTACGTGATGACGTCCGTCGGCACGCGGAAACCGGCCGTCAGCTCCTCGATCACGCCGTCCGCCTTGCCGAGATGACCCAGTGCCTCTTCCCAACTCCGCGTTGCCCAGGGGGTGGTGCCCTGCGCGAGGTCGCCGAGGACGGTCGCCGAACCGGTCGTGCAGCGGCGGCCGACGGCCCGGTACTGCATGGGGGACAGGTCCTGCGCCTCGTCCACCACGACATGGCCGAGCGAGGACGTGCGCTGGATCAGGTCGGCCGCCTCGTCCACCAACACGGCATCCGCCGCGGACCACTTGGCGGACTTCACGCTGCGCACCGGCTTGGCCCGGAGGATCGCCTTCTGCTCGTCCTCGTCCAGGATGCCCGCCGCGTGCTCGGCGAGGAACGCCTCGTCGGTCAGCAGCCGCAGCACCAGCTTCGCCGGATCGACCTGCGGCCAGACCGACTTGACGGCCGCCTTGACCGCGCTGTTGCGCGCCACCGAGTCCTGCACCCGGTCGTCGGGGGCCTCGCCGGACCGCTCCATCTGCACCAGCACCGCGTGCGCGATCCGCTGCGGGAGTGCCTCGCGCGCGGCGCCGTAGCGGATGTCGCGTGCCAGCAACTCCCGGACGATCTCTTCCAGTTCGTACGCCGGTACCCGCCAGCGTCGCGAGCCGCGCACGACGAGCACCTGCTCGGCCGGCATCGTCACATGCGAGTACAGCGCCCGGCGCAGCACCTCGGCCAGCCGGGCGTCGCCCTTGATCACGGCCGCGCGGGCGTCGTCCGTGCCGCGTACCTCCACGTGCGCGACCAGGTCGTCCACGGTGGCCTGCTGCACGGTCAACTCACCCAGAGCGGGCAGGACTTGCTCGATGTAGTGGAGGAAGGACCGGTTCGGCCCGATCACCAGCGTGCCGGTGCGGGCGAGGCGTTCCCGGTGGGCGTAGAGCAGGTAGGCGACGCGGTGCAGGCCGACGGCCGTCTTGCCGGTGCCGGGGCCGCCCTGCACACAGACGGTGCCGCCGAGCCCGCTGCGGACGATCTCGTCCTGCTCGGGCTGGATGGTCGCGACGATGTCGCGCATGGGGCCGACGCGGGGCCGCTCGATCTCCTGCTGGAGCAGCTTGCTGGTGGCCGACGCCTCCGCCGGGTCCGACAGATGCTCGTCCTCGTACGCGGTCAGCTCGCCGCCGGTGTAGCCGAAGCGGCGGCGCAGCGCGATGTCCATCGGGTCCTTCTTGGACGCGCGGTAGAACGGCTGCGAGACCGGGGCGCGCCAGTCGATGACCATGGGATCACCGTCGGCGTCGTGCACGTGCCGGCGCCCGATGTAGAACTCCTCGCCCTCCGCGCCCTCCGCCTGATCCACCCCCGGCGCGTGCAGATAGTCCAGCCGCCCGAAGAACAGCGGGGTGTCGCTGAGGTCGGCCAGCGCCTTGATCCGGTCCTCGATCTGGCGGGCGAGCACCGCCGCGTTGACCCAGTTCGCGGTGACGTCCTTGATGTTCAGCGACTGGGCGTCCTCGCGCATGGCGCGCAGGGCGGAACGGGACGCGGAGAGGTGGGCGCGTTCGCGGGCCAGGGGGTCGTCGTCGGGCGTGTCGTGGTGGCCGGCGAGCGGGTCATGGGCGGTCGCGGACAAAGGGGTGCCTCCGGGTGGGCCTGCTGCGTGGCGGTGACGGTGCCGTCCGGTTGCCGTCCGGACGGCGGCACTCCGAGGTGGAGGCGGGCAAGAGCGGAGATTGTAGAGGGGACGGGGGAGCGGGGGCCAATGGATATGGGGCCGGCCGGAGCGTGGGGCGGGGGTGGTACGGGAGCGGGGCGGTACGGGAGCGGGGCGCGGGGCCGCGGCCGGGTTGCGGTGGGGCCGTGGCGGTGCTGTGTCCCCTAGGGGACCGGGCCCTGAGGGTGGAGGGGTGGATCTCCACCCTCGGGCCCAGACGGACGCCGCGAAGACCCACCCGTGAGCCGATACCACTCCGATGGCCGAAGTCCCACCATGGAGACATGAGCGCAGCAGCCATGCATCCCGTCCACCCGCTCCAGGCCCGCCCGCCGAACGGCGCCACGGCCCTCGCCGGAGCCTCCCACCGCCACCTGCTCGGCGACGTCCTGCGCGCGGTCAAGGTGTACGCGCAGGCCGCCTTCGGCGTGGTGATACTCGGGGAGTACGGCGAGGAGGCGGGCGTCGTCCGCCGCAAGTGACGCCCCTGCCTTTCGCGGTCTAGCCCTCGGTCTGCCCCTCGGCTGCTTCCGCGAGGATGTCGTCGGCGTCCACGATCCGGTAGGCGTAGCCCTGCTCGGCCAGGAACCGCTGGCGGTGGGCGGCGAAGTCCTGGTCGATGGTGTCGCGGGCGACGACCGAGTAGAAGTGCGCCCGGTGCCCGTCCGCCTTGGGCCGCAGCACCCGGCCGAGCCGCTGGGCCTCCTCCTGGCGCGAGCCGAAGGTGCCGGACACCTGGATGGCGACCGTGGCCTCGGGCAGGTCGATGGAGAAATTGGCGACCTTGGAGACCACGAGCACGCTGATCTCGCCCTCGCGGAAGGCGTCGAAGAGCTTCTCGCGCTGGGCGTTGGAGGTCTCGCCCTTGATCACGGGCGCGTCGAGATGCTCGCCCAGCTCGTCCAGCTGGTCGATGTACTGCCCGATGACCAGGATCTGCTGCCCGGCGAACTTGCGCACGATCGCCTCCGTGACCTTCCGCTTGGTCGCGGTGGTCGCACAGAAGCGGTACTTCTCCTCGGCCTCGGCGGTGGCGTAGGCGAGCCGCTCGGAGTCGGTGAGGTTGACGCGGACCTCGACGCAGTCGGCGGGCGCGATGTAGCCCTGCGCCTCGATCTCCTTCCAGGGCGCGTCGAACCGCTTGGGCCCGATCAGGGAGAACACGTCCGACTCGCGGCCGTCCTCGCGGACCAGCGTCGCGGTCAGCCCGAGCCGCCGGCGCGCCTGGAGGTCGGCGGTGAACTTGAAGACGGGAGCGGGAAGCAGATGGACCTCGTCGTAGAGGATCAGTCCCCAGTCGCGGGAGTCGAAGAGTTCGAGGTGGGGGTAGACACCCTTCCGCCGGGTCGTCAGCACCTGGTAGGTGGCGATGGTGACGGGACGGATCTCCTTCTTCGTCCCGCTGTACTCACCGATCTCGTCCTCGGTGAGCGAGGTCCGCCGCACCAGCTCGTGCTTCCACTGCCGGGCGGAGACGGTGTTGGTGACGAGGATCAGGGTGGTGGACTTGGCCTGCGCCATGGCCCCGGCGCCGACCAGCGTCTTTCCGGCACCGCAGGGCAGCACGACGACACCGCTGCCGCCGTGCCAGAAGTTCTCCACGGCCTGCTTCTGGTACGGCCGCAGCGCCCAGCCGTCCTCGTCCAGGTCGATGGGGTGCGCCTCGCCGTCCACGTACCCGGCGAGGTCCTCGGCCGGCCAGCCCAGCTTGAGCAGCGTCTGCTTGATCTGGCCGCGCTCGGAGGGGTGCACGGCGACCGTGTCCGCGTCGATCCGGGCGCCGACCAGCGGGGCGATCCGCTTGGACTTCAGCACCTCCTCCAGGACCGGCCGGTCGGTGGTGGAGAGGACGAGCCCGTGCGCGGGGTGCTTGGTGAGGGTGAGCCTGCCGTACCGGTCCATCGTCTCGGCGATGTCCACGAGCAGCGCGTGCGGCACCGGATACCGGCTGTACTCCACCAGCGCGTCCACGACCTGTTCGGCATCGTGCCCGGCGGCCCGCGCGTTCCACAGGCCGAGCGGCGTCACCCGATAGGTGTGGATGTGCTCCGGCGCCCGCTCCAGCTCGGCGAAGGGCGCGATGGAGCGACGGCAGTCGTCGGCCCGCTCGTGGTCGACTTCCAGGAGCAGCGTTTTGTCGGACTGGACGATCAGCGGACCGTTCACCTGATGACTTCCTTCCGCACGGCCAAACCTCCAGTGTGCCCGATGCGTGAAGGAAGCGGGTCAGTCCTCCGCCAGCTCGGCCACTCCCGTGATCCGGTGCAGGGGGTAGGTGCGGACCTCGTCGGCCGTGTGGTCGTACGCGGTCACGAAGCCGCCCTCGACGCGGATCGGGGCGACGACGCGCTGGCTGGCGGCGCCCTCGGCGTTGACGTAGCCGATCCACACGGCGTCGCCGGTCATGACGGCGGCCTGCATGGTGGCCAGGGTGTCGGCGGGGCTGGTGCGGGGCAGCTCGCCGCCGGCGAGTTCGGTGCCGGTGCTCTTGCGTGGGGCGGTCGCGGCCAGGTCGCCCGCGCGAATCGCGCGGATCGCCGCCGTCAGCAGCGTGCTGTCGGGCGGCGGCGGGCCGTCCGGGACGGGGTCGGGCGCGGTGCGCGGCGGGGTGCGGTGGGCGTCGGCGCGGGCGATCAGCACATCGCCCTCGGCGGACTCGGCGGCGGGGGCGTAGCCCATCCCGCGCAGCCCCTCCAGGAGCGTGGCCGGGTCGCACGGCGCGGCCAGCACGGTCGGGGCCAGGCGGCGCAGACGCAGGGCGGCGGCCCGCTTGTCGGCCAGGATCTCGTTCAGCACGGCGTCGTCGTCGCAGCGGACGTAGGACGAGGCGGCGCCGACCCGGAGGTGGCCGTGGCGGCGGGCCACGTCGTCGATCAGATACGCGAGCGGTTGCGGAACGGGGGTGCGGGAGTGCTCGGTGAGGAAGGCGTGCAGGTCGGCGGCGGTCTGCCCGGCGTCCAGGGCGCGGCGCACGGAGCCGGGGGTGAAGCGGTACACGGTCGCGCCGCCCTTGGACTCCACGTCCGCGAGCACCCCGAGCACGTCCGCGAGGGGCCGGCGCAGCGGGCCGGGTGCCACCGCGGTCAGGTCGGCCTGGAGCAGCACGTGGTCGAGGGGTTCGGGGAGGAGCGGGGCGAGCAGCCGGGCGGCGGCCGTGGTGGCGGTGGCCTGTTCGGCGGCGGAGAGGGGCTCGGCGTCGGGGCCGTCCGCCGCGTCCACCGGTCCGAGCAGCGCGCGGCCCTGGCCGGAGAGGGCGCCCCGGCCCGTGACGCCGAGGGCCTCGGACTCGGTGAGGGTCCAGCGGGCGAGCCGGGCGCGCAGGTCCTCGGTGCCGTCGCGCTGCGGTCCGCGCAGGGGCCGCTCCCAGGCCAGCCGGGCGAGTACGGCCTCGGCGGAGGGGGCGCCCCCCTCCGGGAGCCCGGCGAGCAGGATCAGCACCCGGCGCCGTACCTCGGGCGCCGCCGAGCGGTCGAGACCCGGGCCGAGCGCGGAGAGCGTGCGGTCCTTGGCGTCCCGGCCGCCGATCAGCCCCGACGTGCGGGTGGCGGTCAGCCAGGTCCCGGCGAGGTGGGCCCAGCGCTCGGCGGGGGGCAGTTCCAGCCAGGTGTCGTAGGCGGGGGTGGGGGCGTAGCGCTCGTCGGCCTCGCCGTCGGAGGCGAGGAGACCGGCGGCGTACGCCAGTTCCACCCAGAAGGCGGCGACGGGTTCGGACAGGTCGAGGGCGACGGCGGTGCGCTTGAGGTCGCGCACGCTGAGGCCGCCCGCGCGCAGGACGGCGGGACCGCCCTGGTTCCAGGACTTCAGCAGCTCCTCGATGGTGGCGAGGGCGCTGAAGGCCTGCCCGGCGGCGGTGGAGTCGACGACCCGCGGGCTGTGCGTGGCGGCCGGTTCGACGGCGGGCGGCAGCGGTTCGGGCATCCGGTGCGCGCGGCCCCCGCGCAAGTGCAGGGCGACCTCGCGGGGCAGGACGACGGTGCCGGGCGCGGTCGGCAGCAGCAGCCCCCGGTCCAGCAGCCAGCGCAGATGGGCGGCCGGATCGGCGGTGACCTGGCCGTACGGCGGCCCCCACATCAGCCGGACCAGCACCTCGCGGGCGGCCTCCGGGGCGCCGTCGAGCAGCGCGGCCATCCTCTTGCGGTCGGTGAAGAGGGTGGTCAGCGCGGTGACGGCGGACACCGAGTCATGGGTGGAGCGGAGCCCGGCGGTGGCGACGATCTCCTGCATCCGCCCCGGCGACATGCCCGAGGTGGCCTCCCGCACGGTCGGGCCGAGCCCGGTCGGGGAGGGGTGCTGGGGGGAGGGGGCGAGCAGTTCGCGGGCGGTGCGCACCAGGCGCAGCCGGTCGTCGTCGCCCCAGAGCAGCGCCTGCTCGCGCAGGGAGGCGACGGTGCGGGGCAGCGCGTCGGCGACGGCCGTGTCCCCGTCGTCCCCGGCCAGCAGCCCGAGCAGGGTGTCGTACGGCGCCGGGTCCGGGGCGACGGCCAGGGCCTGCGCGGTCTGGAGGGCGAACCGGTCCAGCCGTTCCAGGGCGCGCAGCACCGAGGCGCGGGTACCGGCGCGGGTGGCCAGCTGGGTGAGGTCGCTGGGCACGGGGGTGATGAGGTCGGGTCGGCGGCGCAGCAGCGCGGCGAGCGAGGCGTCGTCCCGCGCGCGGAGCGCCTCCGCGAGGGACCGGGGGGATGAGGGGGCCTCAGGGCTCATCTGACCCACGGTAGCGGCTGCGGTCCCGCCCGGCTGCGGCCCCCCGGCACCGCGCCCGGGCCGGTACGTCCCGGTGGGCGCCGCTCTGCGCTACCTTCCTCACGGGGTTTCACCGCCGTTGCCCCGGAGGGATTTCGTTGGGGATCGAGAGCGACCAGGTCGTCTACGAGTATCTGAGCCGCGTCGGAGACGTCGCGCAGCAGCGGCAGTTGCCGTCGGCGACACGGATGCGGCTGGTGTCCGAGCTGCGCAACCAGATCGACCGGCACCGGTCACAGGTGACGGTGGACTCGCCCGCCGCCGTCCGCCGCATCCTGGACCGGCTCGGCAGCCCGGACGAGGTGGTGGCGTCCGCGGGCGGCGCCGGGAGTGTCCCGCAGGGTCCCGCCGCGGCGGTCCCGGTCCAGCGCGACCCGGAGCCGGAGCCGGCGGAACGCCCGAAGGGGCTGAAGTCCCTGCGCGGTACGTTCCCCGGCCGGCGCCCGGCCGCGCCCGAGGCCCAGGCTCCCCGGCCGCAGGCCCCCGCCCCGCCCCACCTCGCGTCGGCCGACGAACTCGGGGACTCCGTCACCCGCCCGGACTGGTGGCGCGTCGACAACAGCCCCTTCGGCGCGGGCGCGGCGGACTCCGTACCGGGGTTCGTCGGCGGCGTGGAGATCCCGGAGCTGCTCAGGCGGCCCCCTAAGGACCCGGAGCCCGAGCCGGCCGAGGAGGAAGCCGCCCCCGAACCGGAGCCCGCCCGCCGCGCCCGCCTCCTCCGTCTGCTCCCGCTCCGCCCGGCCGCCGGCTGGACCAACCCGCTCCTCCTGCTCGCGGCCGCCGCCCTGGTGGCCGGCGCGGTGCTCGGCAACTGGTTCGTCCTCGTCCTCGGCTGGCTCATCGCCTACGGCTCCCGCCGCCTCACCCCGGCCGAGACCAAATGGGCCGTCATGATCATCCCCGCCCTCTCCGCCGCCACCGCCCTCCTCTGGCTCTGGGGCCGCACCACGGGCCACTGGGGCACCCCCCTCCCCTCCGACCACCTGTCCGGGGCCATCACGGAGACGTGGCCGTGGGTGGTGCGGGGGGCGGCGGTGACGTCGGCGGTGTTCCTGCTGTGGCGGTCGCAGCGCCGGCGGTAGCCGTCCGGCGGTTCGCGGGGGGTAGGGGTGTGGCTGGGCTTGGGAGTGCTTGGCCGCCGAGGGGGCTGGTCTGTCGATGGCCTGGCGGTTCGCCGTACGACGCGCGTCCAGGAGCTGGGGCGGCCGTGTCTACGGCGGGGCCGGAACGGAGGTTCGCTCGGCTGTGCGGGCGGGGCCGTCGCGTGGGCCGGGAGGTCGTCACGCGGCTGGTGTCGAGGGACCAAGGGCGACGGGCTGGGCCCGCCCGGGGCTCCCACGGCTGGGCCGGAATCGAGTTCCGCTCGGCCCCGTGGGCTCGTCTGCCGCGTGGCCCGGCGGGTCGTCACGCGGCCCGCGCCGAGGGGGCCGGTGGCTGCCGGGGGCGTTCGCGACCGGGCCGGAAGCGGGTGCCGCCCGGTTGCGTCGGCTGATCTGCCGGTGAGCCGGCGGTTCGCCGTACGACAGGTGTGGACGAATCGGTGCTGATGGGGCTGGGCCGGCCCAGGGGCGTCCATGGCCGGGCCGGAATCGAGTCCCGCTCGGCCCCTTGGGCGGTCCGTCGCGCGGCCCGCACCGGGGTTGCCCTGGCTGTACCGCCGGGCGGCGACTGCTCGGCCGATGACCAGGTGGTGTCCGCCCGGAGGGCACCCGGCACAATGGCCCGATGACTGCGAGCCCCGTCCCCGTCCTCACCGTCGGCTTCGACCTCGACATGACGCTCATCGACTCGCGGCCGGGCATCCGGGCGTGTTACCTCGCGCTGTCCGAGCGGACGGGTGTGTACGTCGACGCCGACCTCGCGGTGACGCGGCTGGGGCCGCCGCTCGCCGAGGAACTGGGGAACTGGTTCCCGGCCGAGCGGGTGCCGGAGGTGGCGGATCTGTACCGGGAGATGTACCCCTCCCACGCCATCGCCGCGACGCCCGCCATGGCCGGGGCGCGCGAGGCGATCGAGGCGGTACGGGCCGCCGGGGGCCGCACGATGGTCGTGACCGCCAAGTACGAGCCGAACGCCAAGCTCCACCTCGCCCACCTAGGCATCGAGCCGGATGTGGTGGTGGGCGACCTCTGGGCCGAGCAGAAGGCGGAGGCGCTCCGCGAGTACGGCGCGGGGGTGTACGTCGGCGACCACGTGGGCGACGTCCGCGGCGCCCACGCGGCCGACGCCCTCTCGGTAGCCGTCACCACGGGCCCGTGCGACCACGCCGAACTCACCTCAGCAGGCGCGAACGTGGTCCTGCCCAACCTCCACGCGTTCCCCGCGTGGCTGGAGTCCCACCTGAAAGCACCCCGCGCCTGACCTCGTAGAACCACCCGTCCCACACGGCCCCGACCAACTGACCGGCGCCCACCGGGCCACGCTCCCAGGCTGAGCCCAGCTCCAGTGACCACGGGCGCCCGCTGGCCCCGTGCTCCCGGGCCGGGCCTGCGGCCGGGATTCAGGCCAAAGTCCGCACCCGCGACCTCACCCGAGCCCAGCCCGAACCCCCGCCGACGCGCGAACCACCCCCGGCCCGGGCCAGCCCGCACCCCGACCCGGCGTCACAAAAGCCCCCGGCCCACGCCAAGACCCGCGCCCGCGCACTCCACCCGAGCCCAGCTCGACCCCCCACCGCAGCACAAAGCACCCCGGCCCGGGCCAACTCCCACCCCGACCCGGCGTCACAAAAGCCCCCGGCCCACGCCAAGACCCGCGCCCGCGCACTCCACCCGAGCCCAGCTCGACCCCCCCGGCCGCAGCACAAAGCACCCCGGCCCGGGCCAACTCCCACCCCGACCCGGCGTCACAAAAGCCGCCGGCCCACGCCAAAGCCCACGCCGCACCCAACCCGAGCCCAGCTCGAATCCCGTGCCGGCGCACAAAGCCCCCCCGGCTCAGGCACCCCCACCCCGACCCGGAGTCACAAGACAGCCCCGCCAAGGCCTAGCGCAGCGCCCTCGCTTGTTTGCGGCCCGCCGACGCCGACCGCAGTACGCCGGCCCCCGCCGTCAGGAAACCGACGGCCATGAGCATGCTGAGGCCGAACATGTAGGTGGGAAAGGGTTTGGCGCCGAGAAAGAGGGGGGTCACTGTGACCAGTGTGGCGAGGGCGCCGGCGAAGAACACGATGACTCCGGCGCGGATCAGTCCGTCACCGGGCCCGGCGGAATTCGTTTGGGTTTTGTCACGCACCGGACCAGGGTAGTTCCCAGCGCAAGGGAACAACCGGGCGACGTCTTGTCAGCCGCTCACAGACCATTAGCCTTGGTGTCAGCGGGTCAGAGCCGACCCGCTCCACTGCTATCCAGAGCAGTTTTCCGAGCAGTTCTCCCGACGAGCACGAGGACGAGGACAGACGTGCCTACCGGCAAGGTCAAGTGGTTCAACAGCGAGAAGGGCTTCGGCTTTCTCTCCCGCGACGACGGCGGTGACGTCTTCGTGCATTCCTCGGTTCTCCCCGCCGGAGTCGATTCACTCAAGCCGGGACAGCGCGTGGAGTTCGGAGTCGTCGCCGGTCAGCGCGGCGACCAGGCGCTTTCCGTGACCGTTCTGGAGCCCACCCCGTCCGTCGCCGCCGCCCAGCGCAAGAAGCCGGACGAGCTGGCCTCGATCGTGCAGGACCTGACGACGCTCCTGGAGAAGATCACACCGCAGCTGGAGGACGGCCGCTACCCGGAGCGCACCGCGGGCAAGCGGATCGCCGGTCTCCTGCGCGCGGTCGCGGACCAGCTGGACGTCTGACCTCCGCGACACCAGCCACAAGACCCCCAGCCACAAGACCCCCAGCCACAAGACCCCCAGCCACAAGACCCCCCGGACGCCCGGCCCCTGCCGGACGCCCACCCCGTAGCCACCTCCCAGCGAAGCGAGACCTACGGAAACGCCAGCGCCCCCGGCCCGAGCGGCGGTACGAGTCCCTCGGCCGCCGCTCGTGTCAGCAGGCCCCGGATCGCCGCGTACCCGTCCTCACCGAGGTCGGCGGTGAACTCGTTGACGTACAGCCCGATGTGCTGGTCCGCGACGGCCGGGTCCATCTCCTGCGCGTGCGCCATGACGTACGGCCGGGAGACCTCCGGGTCGTCCCAGGCGGCCCGGACGGAGCCGCGGATCGCGTCCGCGAGCCCGGTCAGGGCCTCCGCGCCCAGCGACCGCTTGGCGATGATCGCGCCGAGCGGGATCGGCAGCCCGGTCGTCCGCTCCCAGTGCTCGCCCATGTCGGCGAGCTTGTGCAGCCCGTATTCCCGGTAGGTGAACCGCGCCTCGTGGATGACGAGTCCGGCGTCCACCTTGCCGTCCCGCACGGCGGGCATGATCTCGTGGAACGGCATGACCACGATCTCCCCGACCCCGCCGGGCAGGGTGTCGGCGGCCCACAGCCGGAAGAGCATGTACGCGGTCGAACGCTCGCTCGGCACCGCGACCGTACGCCCGGTCAGGTCGGCCCCCGCCTCCCGCGTGAGCACCAGCGGCCCGCAGCCCCGGCCGAGCGCGCCGCCGCAGGGCAGCAGGGCGTACTCGTCGAGGACGTACGGCAGGACGGCGTACGACACCTTCAGCACGTCGAACTCGCCGCGCTCGGCCATGCCGTTGGTGAGGTCGATGTCCGCGAAGGTCACGTCCAGCGCGGGGGCGCCGGGGACGCGGCCGTGGGCGAGGGCGTCGAAGACGAAGGTGTCGTTGGGGCAGGGCGAGTACGCGATCTGCAGCGGCGCGGATTCACTGGTCATGCGGGTTCCAACTCTCCAGGACGGGCGCGATCTTCCCGAAGCCCTCGGTGAGGGCGGCGAGCGCGTCGCCGATGCGCCAGGCGGCGCGGTCGCGCGGGCCGACCGGGTTGGACACCGCGCGGATCTCCAGGACGGGCACCCCGTGCGCGGCGGCGGCCTCGGCCACCCCGAAGCCTTCCATGCCCTCGGCCAGGGCGCGCGGATGACGGGCGCGCAGCTCGGCGGCGCGTGCGGCGGTGCCGGTGACCGTGGAGACGGTCAGGATGGTGCCGGTACGGGCCCCGGTGGCCTCGACTGTCACTCGTACGGCTGATTTCGGTGGCGTATGGGTGACGGTGCCGAAGCCGAGTCCGGTGACCGGCAGGAAGCCGTCCGCGGTCTCGGCGCCCAGGTCGGCGACGGTGATCGCGTCCGCCACGACCAGCGAGCCGACGGGGGCCTCCGGCAGGAAGCCGCCGCCGATCCCGGCCGAGACGACCAGGCGGTACGGGGTGCCCGCGAGGGCGGCCGCCGTCAGCGCGGTCGCGGTGGAGGCGGCGGCGAGCGCGGGACCCACGCCCGCGGCCAGCAGATCGCACCCGGCGGCCGTACGGACCAGGGACACGCCCGGCAGGCGCAGTTCCCCGGCCGTGCCCGCAAACGCCCGTGCCACCGCGTCCCGTTCGGCGGGGACGGCGGTGGCGACGAGGACGCGGGCGTTCATGGCGGGTGCCGGGGTCAGGAGTCGGTCTTCTTGACCTTGAAGCTCCACACGCCCTTGGGGGCCTTCTCACCCATCTGGACGGACACGGTGTTCGTGTTGCCCTGGGTGCCGTACTGCGCGTTGAAGAAGGCGCTGCTCGGGATCGTGCGGTACGTCTTCTTGCTGGCGTCGGTGAACTGGCGGCCGTTCACCAGCAGGGTCCAGCCCTCGTCCGCGATCTTCGGGTCGACGCCGATGCGGACCGTGCTGTCCTGGTCCACGTCGATCGACTTGATGTCGCCGGCCTTCTTGGCGCACTTCGCCAGGGACTGCGCGTCGAGCGCCTTGCCGTCGTTCCAGCAGACGGCCTCGGAGTTGACCGAGCTGTCGCCGACGGTCACCGTCGCGACGGGCGTCGGCTTGTCACAGGCCGACAGGGCGAGCAGTCCGGCGGAAACGGCACCGGCGACGGCGACGGCGCGGCGGCGTCGCGAGCGGGATTGCAGCGAGGTCATGGCCGAAGGCTATCGGGCACCCTGCCGGGGACCGCCATGTGGGGTACGGCGTGCCCGGTTCGTTACGGCGGCGGGGCCACCCGGCACGGCCAGGGACGCACCCGGTGCGGCCCGGGACGCCCCGGCGCGCCCCGCTCCCCACGACCCGCCCTCACACCACCCGCGCCCGCGCCCGCCCCCCGTGCCGCGCCGACGCCAGCAGCCCGCGCAGGGTCGTCACCCAGCCGGCCGCCACGATCAGGGCGGCGATCGAGAGCCCGAGGGTGCCGTTCAGGGGCAGCACGATGCCGATGGCGCCGCCGAGCACCCAGGCCACCTGGAGCAGGGTCTCGGAGCGGGCGAAGGCCGAGGTGCGCACCGCCTCCGGCACGTCCCGCTGGATCAGGGCGTCCAGCGACAGCTTGGCCAGGGCCTGGGCGAACCCGGCGACGGCGGACAGACAGGCGACCAGCACGGCACCGAAGAAGGCGGCGGCCAGCACCGCCGTACCGAGCGCCACGGCGACCACGGTCACGATGATGACCTCCGGCGCGCGGGACTTCAGCCACGCTCCCACCGCCGTGCCCAGCGCGTTGCCCGCGCCCGCCGCGACGCCCGCGATGCCCAGCGAGACGGCCGCGCTCGCGCCGGTCAGCGGGTGTTCGCGCAGCAGGAAGGCGAGGAAGAAGATCAGGAAGCCGGACAGACAGCGCAGCGCGGCGTTGGCGCCGAGGGCGTGGGTGACGGCCGTACCGACCGAGCGCAGCCCCGGACGGCGGGCGCGCTGCCTGCCGCGCGGCCCCGGCAGGCCCGAGGCGTCGGCCGAGAGCAGCGCCACGTCCTCGCCCTTGGCGGAGTCCACCTTGTGCGGCAGCGTGAACGACAGGACCGTACCCGCCACGAAGATCACGAAGGCGCCGTACAGCGGCCAGGGGTCGCCGACCATCTGGAGTCCCGCTCCGATGGGTGCGGCCACACCGGTGGCGAGCAGACCCGCCAGGGTGACCCGGGAGTTGGCCTTCACCAGGGAGAAGGCGGGCGGCAGCAGCCGGGGCACGACCGCGCTGCGCACCACGCCGTACGCCTTGGAGGCGACCAGGACGCCGAGCGCGGCCGGGTACAGCTCCAGGGCGCCGGTCGCCACCGCGCCCGAGATGACCAGCGCGAGCAGCGCCCGGGCCAGCATCGAGGCGGCCATGGCGGCGCGGCGGCCGTGCGGGAGGCGGTCCAGGAGGGGGCCGATGACCGGGGCCAGGACGGTGAAGGGCGCCATGGTGATGGCGAGGTAGAGCGCGACGCGCCCGCGCGCCTCGTCGGTCGGCACCGAGAAGAACACCGTCGAGGCGAGCGCGACGGTGACCATCACGTCTCCGGCGCCGTTCACCGCGTGCAGCTCGATCAGTTTGCCGAGCCCCGACTCGCCCGCGCCGTGCGCGTGCGTCACCCGGCGGATTCCGCGCGCCGTACCCGTCACCGGCAGATGCAGGGCACGCCCGACCGAGCGGACGACGCCGCCGACGCGGCCCGAACCGCTGCCACCGCTCCCCCTGTCCGTGGCTGCCACGAGCTTCATACTGCCCCGAGGAGACGGGACATGTGCGTTTTGCGGCCGAGCGAGTTGATCGGCGTACGGGTCGCGCGGGGCGCCCGGAGGGCCCGTACGGGGCGCTGCGCGGCCTCTTCGGCGCGTCTTCGCCGGTGAGCGCGGAACCCGCCGAACGGCAGCGGACTGTCCCCCACCACGGGCGACGGGGTAGCGTGCGTATCTCAGCCATAAAGCAGAATGGATGGCAGAGGTGCGCCCGCGCGTGATCGGACGCGGACGTCGATGCGGCCCACAGGTCCGCTCCGTCCGCTTCACCGCCGGAGTGCATCCGCACTCGTAGACGGCGTAGGAGAGAAGCGATACCTGTGAGCGCAGCGACCACGCGAAGCCGCACCCCCGACCGCCTGTGCGCCGAGGCGATCGACCTCGCCCGCGCCGCAGCGGAGGAGGCGGCCGCGCCCGGCGTGGTCGGCGAGCACATCGGGATGACATCGGAGGGTGACCGTGTGGTCACCCACTTCTTCGAGTGCAAGGAGCTGGGCTACCGGGGCTGGCGCTGGGCCGCCACCGTCGCCCGCGCCTCCCGCGCCAAGCTGGTCACCCTCGACGAGGTCGTGCTGCTGCCCGGCCCCGACGCCGTCCTGGCCCCCGAGTGGGTGCCGTGGAGCGAGCGGCTGCGCCCCGGCGACCTCGGCCCCGGCGACCTGCTCCCCACCGAGGAGGGCGACCTCCGCCTGGAGCCCGGCTTCAGCGGCGAGGAGGAGCCCCCGCCGAACTCCGTCGTCGCCAAGGGCATCGCGGAACTCGCCGAGCAGGAGGACGCCGACGTCACCCCCGGCAGCCCCGCCGAACAGCCGACGGTGCCCGCGCGCGGCTCCATCACGGCGGTCGCCGAGGAGATCGGGATGCGCCGCGCCCGGGTGCTCTCCCGCTACGGCCTGCATGTCGCCGCCGACCGCTGGGAAGAGGCGTTCGGCCCCAAGTCCGCCATGGCCCAGGCAGCCCCCGCCACCTGCGCCACCTGCGGTTTCCTCAACCCCATCGGCGGCTCCCTCGGCCAGGCCTTCGGCGTCTGCGCCAACGAGTTCTCCCCGGCCGACGGCCGCGTCGTCTCCCTCGCCTACGGCTGCGGCGCCCACTCCGAGGCCGCCGTCATGCCCACCCCGCCCCGCCCGGCCGAACCGGTCATCGACGAAACCCTCGTCGACCCCTTCCCCCTCCGCCCCACCCCCGACACGGGCTCCGTCCCGGAGGCGGGCGACGCGGAAACGGCGGAACTGGGCCACGCGTAGTCCCTCCGGGGGTTCGCCGGGGTGCTTCGGTGGGCCGGTCCGGCGGGGTACGGCGGGGTACGGCGGGTTGGGTGCGGGGCGGGCCGGGCTCGACGGGGCTGCGGCGGGCTGGGCTTGGTGGGTGCGGCGTCCCGGGCGTGAGGGGGCTGCGGCGGGCTGGGCCTGGTGGGTACGGCGTCCCGGGCGTGACAGGGCTGCGGCGGGCCGGGCCCGGTGGGTGCGGCGTCCTGGCGCGACGCGGCTGCGGCGGCCCGGGGTCGCTGGATACGGCGTGCCGGGTTCGGGACCCATGACGGCTCGGCCCGGCGGGTCTGGGGTGGTACGGGCTCGGGCAGGCCACGCCGTCCAGGCTCGGCAGGGACGCGGAGATCCGGACCGGGCACGTCACGCCGAGCCGGCGGCCGCGCAGCCGCGGCAGCACGAGTCCGGACCCCCACGCCGGCCCCGTACCGTCCGCCTCGGCACACCTCAAGCGCCCCCGGCGGCAAACACGCGCCCCCGCCGGTACGTACGGCTACTGTCCGGAGCTGTCCGGGCTGTCGGAGCGGGCCGGCCGGCTCCCCGTCGGGACACCGGCGGCGTCCGCCCGCCCCGGCCGGCCCGCGCCCGCGCGTACGCCGCGAACGGCCGGACCCCGCCCTCGCTGTACCTTCGACCTCACGCCGATGAGGAGAGTGTGATCGTGAGCAAGTACGTGCGGCCGGCGGCCGAGGGCGCCGACCCCTTCGGTACCGCCCGACTCCGTCGCGGTGTCCTCGACGCCTGGGCCGCCGGCCCCGCCCGGTTTCGCGAGGACGCCAACGCCGAGGAGGACCTCGCGCTCGGCGGCTACCGGGACCGGCTCGTGGTCGAGCTGGCCCAGAACGCCGCCGACGCCGCCGCCCGCGCCCGCGTCCCCGGCCGGCTCCGCCTCACGCTCCGCGACAACGTGCTGATCGCCGCCAACACCGGCGCCCCCCTCGACGCGGTCGGCGTCGAGTCCCTCTCCACCCTGCGCGCCTCCGCGAAGCGCGACCGGGACGACGAGCACGGGGCGGCCGGCGCGGTCGGCCGCTTCGGCGTCGGCTTCTCCGCCGTCCTGGCCGTCACCGACGAGCCCGCGATCGTCGGCCGGCACGGCGGCGTCCGCTGGTCCCTCGCCGAGGCCCGCGAGCTGGCCGACCAGACCGCCCGGCACAGCCCCGGCCTCGGCGACGAGGTGCGCCGCCGCGACGGCCACGTCCCCCTGCTGCGCCTGCCGTTCGCCGCCGAGGGCACCGCCCCCGACCCGTACGACACCGCCGTGATCCTCCCGCTGCGCGACGCGGCCGCCGCCGGACTGGCCGAGCGGCTGCTCGACGCCGTGGACGACGCCCTGCTGCTGGCCCTGCCGGGCCTTGAGGAGGTCGTGGTCGAGATCGCCGGGGAGAAGCCCCGCACCCTGCGCCGGACCACCGACGGCGCCGTCACCGTCGTGGAGGACTCCCGCGAGGGCACCACCCGCTGGCGCACCACCACCGCGCACGGCCCCCTCACCCCCGGCCTGCTCGCGGACCGCCCCGTCGAGGAACGGCTGCGCCCGCACTGGTCGGTGACCTGGGCCGTGCCCGAGGACGCCGAGGGCCGCCCGTTCCGCCCCCGCACCAGCCCCGTCCTGCACGCGCCCACCCCCAGCGACGAACCCCTCGGTATCCCCGCCCTGCTCATCGCGTCGTTCCCGCTGGACACCACTCGCCGGCACACCGCCCCCGGCCCGTTGACCGACTTCCTCGTCCAGCGCGCCGCCGACGCCTACGCCGAACTCCTCGCCGACTGGCGCCCGGTGACCGAGGGCGCCATCTACCTCGTACCCGGACCGCTCGGCAAGGGCGAACTCGACGGCGCGCTGCGGCAGGCCGTGCTCGACCGGCTCCCGCGCACCGCGTTCCTGCCCCCGGCCCTCGCCCCGGGCGAGGACGAGGACCTGCCCGAGGCGCTGCGCCCGCGCGACGCCGAGATCGTGGAGGGCGCGGGCGCCCAGACGGTACGGGTCCTCGCCGAGGTGCTGCCCACCCTGCTCCCCGCAGGACTTGAGCGGCGCCCCGAACTGCGCGCCCTCGGCGTCGCCCGGCTGCCGCTCGCGGACGCCGTCGACCGGCTCGCCGGCCTGGAGAAGGACCCCGAGTGGTGGTGGCGGCTCTACGACAGCCTCGCCGGGATCGACCCCGACCGGCTCTCCGGGCTGCCCGTGCCGCTCGCCGGGACCGGCCGGACCACCATCGGCCCCCGCCAGGTGCTGCTGCCCACCCCGGACACCGCCGCCGTCGACCCCGACGTGCTCGGCCGCCTCGGCCTCAAGGTCGCCCACGCGGACGCCGCGCACCCGCTCCTGGAGAAGCTGGGCGCGCTGCCCGCGACCCCGCGCGCGGTGCTCACCACCCCGCAGGTGCGGGCCGCCGTGGCCGCCTCGCTGGACGACGACGGCGGAGCGCTGTGGGAGGAGGACGCGCCCGACGCCGAGGAACTGGCCGATACCGTCCTCGCGTTGGTGCGCGACGCGGGCCTGGAACCCGGCGACGAGCCCTGGCTCGGCGCGCTCGCCCTGCCCGACGAGGACGGCGAACTCGCCCCCGCCGGTGAACTCGTCCTGCCCGGCAGCCCGTTCGCCCGCGTCATCCGCGACGGCGAACTCGCCGCCGTGGACGCCGAATGGGCCGAGCGATGGGGGCGACAGCCTTTGACGGCCTGCGGGGTGCTGGCGGACTTCGCCCTCGTCCGCGCCACCGACGTCGTCCTCGACCCGGACGAACTGGAGCCCCGCGAGGGCGACTTCGCCGAGCCCGACGACGCCGGACTGCTCGACGCGGTGGACGTGTGGTGCGAGGACATCCTCGACCGCTTCCCGGACAGCCCCGTACCGCCCGTCGCCACCGAACTCGTCGCCGTACGCGACCTGGACCTCGTGGACGACGACCACTGGCCCGAGGCCCTCGCCCTCCTTGCCCGGCCCCCGCTGCGCGACGCCCTCACCCAGCCGGTCCGCGTCCTGCTGCCCGACGGCACGCACGAGGTCGTACGGCCGTACACCGCCTGGTGGCTGCGCGGGCACCCGGTGCTCGACGGCCGCCGCCCCGCCGGACTGCTCGCGGCGGGCGGCGACCCGCTGCTGCGCGGGCTGTACGACGAGGCGGACGCCACCGGCTTCGAGGACGAGCAGGTGCTGCGCGCCCTCGGCGTACGCACCTCGGTCGCCGCCCTCCTGGACGAGCCCGGCGGCGCCGCCGAACTCCTCGACCGCCTCGCCGACCCCGACCGCCCGGTCACCCCGGCCCAACTGCACGGTCTCTACACCTCGTTGGCCGACCTCGATCCGGACCGGGTGACCCTGCCGGACGAGGTGCGCGCGGTGACCGACGGCCGCGTGA
Organism: Streptomyces sp. NPDC005435; assembly: GCF_040703155.1. Classification (NCBI taxonomy): domain Bacteria; kingdom Bacillati; phylum Actinomycetota; class Actinomycetes; order Kitasatosporales; family Streptomycetaceae; genus Streptomyces; species Streptomyces sp. NPDC005435. The sequence goes on along the minus strand of NZ_JBEXEQ010000006.1, from coordinate 195,704 downwards.
CCGTCGTGGACGCGCGGGACGCGGTGGTCGTCGACTCGCCCGACCTGCTGCCCTTCACCTCCGGCGTGCCGCTGCTGCCGGTACGCCCCGCGCGTGCCGCGGAGCTGGCCGAACTGTTCCAGGTGCGGCGGCTGAGCGAGTCCGTCACGGGCGCGGTCGACTCCGAGGGCGCCGAGCACGACGTACCGGATCCGGTACGGGTGCTGCTCGGCCCGCGCACCCCGGCTCGGTACGTCGAGCACGACGAACTCGTCGTGGACGGCGTGGAGATCGACTGGCGGCTCACCGACGACGGCGTCCTGCACGCGGCCACTCTGGAAGGCGTCGCGGCCGGTCTCGCCTGGGCGGCGGGACAGTGGCCCCGGCGCTTCGAGGTGGCGGCGCTCCTCGAGGACCCGTCGCGGACGGAGGAGCTGGCGCGGGACCGGTGGTTCGACTGACCGGGAGCCCGGGCGGTACGAAACCCGGACGGTACGAAGTGGAATCCCGTCTTCACGAATTCACTTCAGAATCCTCAACATCCGTACAACCATTCGTCCCGGGCGTACGTCTGATCGGGTGAGCCAACAGGCTCCCCAGATCGCTGGGTTCCGGGACGCCAACGCGTCCCGGAGCCCCATTACGCAGGGGAACGCACATGCGCATTCGCGCCACCGTGGCCGCCGTCACCGGCGCCGTGGCCCTCTCTGCCTTCGCCGGCACGGCCGCGCACGCCGCCGGCAACGACTCCGCCTACCGCGGCGAGGCCGTGAAGATCTTCCAGGGCGCGCACGCCGGCGCCGCCAAGCAGGGCGTCAAGGCCACGGGGTCCGACGGCGACCTCACGCCGCTGGACGCCTCCTTCTCCAACTTCAAGATCGCTTCGTCGATCAAGGTGGGCACCACCAACCACGTCGCCACCACCGTCACGTACACGCTGACGCACGGCGCGGACGTCGACATCCAGTCCGACGAGTTCGCCACCGGCCCCTTCATCTACAAGGGTTCCTACGACGACGCGGACAACGCGCTCTTCGGTGACGAGCCCGCCACCTGCAAGGTGGTGACGACCACCACCGCCAGCTGCACCGGCAAGATCGACATCTACCCCGGTGACGGCTTCCTGTTCAACTCCGACGCCGGCTCCTGGAAGGGCGCCGCGCTGGCCTTCGACCTCGACCCGGTCGACCCGGAGAACGGTGACGTCGCCTGGGCGGACCAGGGCGCCCTCGGCAAGACCTCGGTCCTGCGCAACTCCAAGCTCACCGTCAACGCCTCCCCGGAGCCGGTCAAGAAGGGCAAGACCATCACGGTTACCGGTGCCCTGACCCGCGCCAACTGGGAGGACAACAAGTACCACGGCTACACCAAGCAGTCGGTGCAGCTGCAGTACCGCAAGAAGAACTCGACCACCTACACCACGCTGAAGACCGTCACCACGGACTCCAAGGGCAACCTGAAGACCACGGTGAAGGCCTCCGCCGACGGCTACTTCCGCTACAAGTTCGCCGGCACCTCGACCACCCCGGCCGTCACCGCGACGGGCGACTTCGTCGACGTGAAGTAAACCGCACCACAAGCGAGTTCGAGCACCGGCCCCGAAGGCAGCCAGCCTCCGGGGCCGGTGGCGTTCCCGCTGCCGGAGGGGAAGACGGAGGCGGCGGCCGTGGTCGGGTCTTGACCCGGAGATCAAGTTCTCTTGACCCCGGCCCTGACCTGGCAATACGTCGGCAAAATAAGGCCCTTGAGGGCGCCCGGCGTACAACTCGGCGGACCTGTCATGGATCTGATCATCCGAGTCGACCGACTCACCGAACTTCTCCCTCCTAGGGAACACACATGCGCATTCGTGCCTCCGTGGCCGCCGTCACCGGCGCCCTGGCGCTGTCCGCGTTCGTCGCGCCCGCCGCGCACGCCGCCCCGGCCGACGCCCCGCCGTACGCCCTGAACGCGTCCTTCTCGAACTTCAAGATCGGCTCGTCGATCAAGGTCGGGACGACGAACGAGGTCAGCACGACCTACACGTACACCCTGACGCACGGCTCGGACGTCAACATCAAGGCGTCCGACTTCTACACCGACGCCTACCTCTACCGCGGCTCCGTGGACGACCCGTCGGCCACCGTCGAGGGAGACGCCCCCGCCACCTGCAAGGCAGCCACGTCCACCACCGCCACCTGCACCGGCACGGTCGACGTCTACCCCGTCGACGGCGACCTGCTGAACTCGGACGCGGGCAAGTGGTCCGTGGACGTCGAGGCGGTCGCCCTCAACGGCCAGAACCCCGACGCCCCGGCCGACGGCAGCAAGATCGGCTTCGCCGAGAAGGCGGGCGTCGCCACCACCAGCCTGCTGCGCAACTCCAAGCTCACCGTCAACGCCTCCCCGGAGCCGGTCAAGAAGGGCAAGACCATCACGGTTACCGGTGCCCTGACCCGCGCCAACTGGGAGGACCACAAGTACCACGGCTACACCGCCCAGCCGGTCAAGCTCCAGTTCGAGAAGAAGGGCTCGACCACCTACACCACCGTCAAGACGGTGACCTCGGACTCCAAGGGCAACCTGAAGACCACCGTCACCGCCTCCACCGACGGCACCTGGCGCTACAGCTTCGCCGGCACCTCCACCACCCCGTCGGTCAACGCGACCGGCGACTTCGTGGACGTGCAGTAAGTCCCGTGACTGAGCACGGCCCCGCCTAGGCGGGGAAGCGGCGGTCGACCCCTCTCCACATGAGTTCCAGGGCGGCCGCCGCCACCGCCGCGATTCCCACCGCGGCCCACGGCATCGTGTTCCCCACCAGGCGCAGCGCGAAGAAGTCCTGCAGCCAGGGCACGACCAGCACGAACAGGAACGCGACCCCCATCGTTGCCACCAGCGCGATCCGCCACCACGTATAGGGGCGCGCGATGATGGCGAGCACCCACATGGAGATCAGGAACAGGGTCAGCGTCGCCGCACTGGTCTCGGCGGACAGCGCCCCCGCGCCCGTGTAGTGGTGCCGGGCGAGCAGATACGTCGCGAACGTCGCGAGCCCCGCCACCAGGCCGCCGGGTATCGAGTACCGCATGACCCGGCGCACGAAGTGCGGCCGCGCCCGCTCCGTGTTCGGCGCGAGGGCCAGGAAGAAGGCCGGGATGCCGATGGTGAGCGTGGACAGCAGCGTCAGATGCCGGGGCAGGAACGGATACTCCACCTGCCAGCACACCACCAGCAGCGCGAGCAGCACCGAGTACACGGTCTTCACCAGGAAGAGCGTCGCCACCCGGGTGATGTTGCCGATCACCCGCCGGCCCTCCGCGACCACCGAGGGCAGCGTCGAGAAGCTGTTGTTCAGCAGCACGATCTGCGCCACCGCGCGCGTCGCCTCCGAGCCGGAGCCCATCGAGACGCCGATGTCGGCGTCCTTCAGCGCCAGCACGTCGTTCACCCCGTCGCCGGTCATCGCGACCGTGTGCCCCTCCGACTGGAGCGCGCCGACCATCTCCCGCTTCTGCCGCGGGGTGACCCGCCCGAACACCGTGGCCCGGTCCATCGCCCTGGCCATCTCCGGCAGCTCGTCGGGCAGCCGGCGTGCGTCCACCGCCGCGCCCTTCAGGCCCAGCTTCCGCGCGACCGCGCCCACCGACACCGCGTTGTCCCCGGAGATGATCTTGGCGTGGACGTGCTGGTCGGCGAAGTAGCGCAAGGTGTCCGCCGCGTCCGGACGCAGTCGCTGCTCCAGCACCACCAGCGCGACGGGACGGGCGCCCTCGGCGGGCTCGGGCGCGTCCAGACCCCGGGCGGCGCGGGCCAGCAGCAGCACCCTGAGGCCCTGCTCGTTCAGCCGTGAGGTCTCCGCGAGCGCCGGGTCGTCCGCGCCGAGCAGCACGTCCGGGGCGCCCAGCAGCCAGGTGCTCACCTGCCCGTCGCCCTCGCTGAACGCGGCCCCGCTGTACTTGCGCGCGGAGGAGAACGGCAGCGACTCCACGCACCGCCACTCCTCGCTGTCCGGATAGGCGTCGATGATGGCCTGGAGCGAGGCGTTGGGATGCGGATCGGACTCCCCGAGGGCACCGAGCACCTTGCGCGCGTGCTCCTCGTCGGCGCCGTCCAGCATCCGGAGCGCGGACACGTCCATCCCGCCCTCGGTGAGCGTGCCCGTCTTGTCCAGGCACACCGTGTCCACCCGGGCCAGGCCCTCGATCGCCGGCAGCTCCTGCACCAGGCACTGCTTGCGGCCGAGCCGGATCACGCCGATGGCGAAGGCCACCGAGGTGAGCAGCACCAGCCCCTCCGGCACCATCGGGATGATCCCGCCGATGGTGCGGGCGACCGAGCCCTTGAAGTCGTTGCTCTTCACCACCAGCTGGGTGACGATCAGGCCGAGCGCGGCCGGGATCATCATCCATGTCACGTACTTGAGGATGGTGGAGATGCCGGTGCGCAGCTCGGAGTGGACCAGCGTGAACCGGGACGCCTCCTCGGCGAGCTGCGCCGCGTACGCCTCGCGGCCCACCCTGGTCGCGGTGAAGGCGCCGCCGCCCGCGACCACGAAGCTGCCGGAGAGCAGCCGGTCGCCGGTGTGCTTGAGCACCGGGTCCGCCTCGCCGGTGAGCAGCGACTCGTCGATCTCCAGGCCGTCGGCCTCGGCGCACACCCCGTCCACCACGACCTTGTCGCCCGGCCCGATCTCCACCAGGTCGTCCAGCACGATGGCGCTGGTCGGCACCTCGACGGAGCTGCCGTCCCGGCGCACGGTCGGCCGGGCCTCCCCGATCACCGCGAGCGAGTCCAGCGTCTTCTTCGCCCGCCACTCCTGCACGATGCCGATGCCGGTGTTGGCGAGGATCACGAAGCCGAACAGGCTGTCCTGGATGGGCGCGACGAACAGCGTGACGATCCACAGCACGCCGATGATCGCGTTGAACCGGGTGAACACGTTCGCCCGCACGATCTCGGAGAGGGAGCGGCTGCTGCGGACCGGCACGTCGTTGACCTGACCGCGTGCCACCCGCTCCGCCACCTGGGCCCGGGTCAGCCCCGTCGAGGGCGTGCCGGGCGGCGCGACCGGGTGCACGGGGTCCAGTCCGGCGCCCGCGTCGATATGCGTCATGCCTCGACGTTACGTGCGGACGGGCCGGATCACCTGCCGAGTGGCCGGAAATAGGGGACGGCTCAGGGGCGCCCCCGGCGCGAACCGGGGGTACCCCTGAATCCGTTCCGGGGCGAGTCGCGGCGACCCGCCCCGCCCCGCCGCCGCAGCAGCGGCGACCGGCACCGCGGCGGCAGCGACCCGCCCCGCCGCCCCGGCGCCCGCCCCCTCAGCGCAGCGCGGGCGGTGCCGCGGCCGCCGACGTGCCCCAGGCCGACGGCGCCGAGCCCACCGTGAAGGCCAGCGAGCGGTGCGCCCGCAGGTCGGCGGTGGTCAGATAGGTCCGCCCGTAGGCGGCGCCGTCGAGCCGGGCCGAGCGTATGTAGCGGGTGTCGGCCGAGGTGCCGGGCGCGCTGATCGTGAGGCGGCCGTGCGGGAACCAGCGGCGGTCCAGGGTGAGGTCCACGCGGTCGAAGACGGGCGTGGACAGGCCCCAGGTGTCGTAGCCCGGCTGGACCGGGAAGACGCCGATGGACGACAGCACGTTCCACGCGGACATCGTGCCGAGGTCGTCGTTGCCGGTCATGCCGGTCGGACCGTCCGTGAACAGGGTCAGCGCCGCGTGCACCACGTCGGTGGTCTTCCACGGCTGGCCGGTGGAGAGATAGGTGTAGGGCGCGATGAGGTCGGGCTCGTTCTGCGGGTTGTACTTGTCCGCGTTGTAGTAGGCGTACGGCCCGTTCACCCAGGTCTCCCGCGCGGTCTTCGCCGGGTCCTTCAGCAGGTCGGCGTAGGCGAAGAAGGAGTCCAGGCGGTCGTTGGCCGCCTGCTTGCCGCCGATCAGGTCCACCATGCCGGGCAGGTCCTGCGGGACGAGCCACTGGTACTGCCACGAGGTGCCCTCGTGGAAGCCCTCGCTCTGCGCCGGGTCGGCGGGACCGGTGAAGGCGCCCGAGGCGTCCCGGGCCCGGAAGAAGCCGGTCGAGGCGTCGAAGACGCGGCGGTAGTTCTGGGCGCGGCCGGCATAGCGGGCCGCGTCGGCGCGGTGCCCCAGGTCACGGGCCATCTGGGCGAGCATCGCGTCGGAGAGCGCGTACTCCAGGGTGGCCGAGGCGCCGTGGTCGTAGTCCGAGTCGCCGGGCTTGGCGTGCGGGCGGCCCTTGACGTACGGGGCGAAGCCGTCCGCGATGTACTCCTTGTTCGCCTCGCGGCCCACGGCGGGGGAGCCGGCCGGGGGCACGCCGTCGGCGTTCTTCTTCAGCGCCCTGTACGCCCGCTCCTCGTATCCCTTGAGCAGCCCCTGCTGGTAGGCGTTGGTGAGGAACGGGGTGACCGGGTCGCCGGTCATGATGTTCGTCTCGACCGTGCCGTAACCCCACTTGGGCAGCCAGCCGCTCTCCTCGTCGATGTGCACGACGGAGATCGCCATGTCGCGTGCCTCGCGCGGCGCGAGCAGGGACAGCAGCTGCGACTGGGTGCGGTAGGTGTCCCACAGGGACCAGTTCTGGTAGTAGGTGAAGCCCTTGGCGCGGTGCACCTTCTGGTCCCAGCCGGTGTAGCGGCCGTCCGTGTCGCTGCCGACGTTCGGCGCGAGGAACGAGCGGTACAGCGAGGAGTAGAAGGTGCGGCGAAGGGTGTCGGCCCCGCCCTGGACGCGCACGTCGTCCAGCCGGTCCTCCCAGGCCCGCCGCGCGGCCGTACGCACCGTGTCGAAGGAACGGCCGCCCTCCGCGCGCAGGTTGAGGGCCGCCCCGCGCGCGTCCACGTAGGAGAGCGCGGTGGTCGCCTCGACGGTGCGGTCCTTGGTGGTGTCGAAGCGGACGTACGCCCCGTCCGCGCCGGTCCGCGCGCCGTCGGTGACCGTGGAGCCGGTCCAGGTGCCGTGGGCGGTGAAGGGGCGGTCGAAGTGCGTGATCGTGTACAGGGTGTACGGGACGGTGTCCTGGCAGAAGCCGCGCCCGGTGAGCGTGGTGCGCACGGTGTGGTCGTCCAGGATCTCGACCTTGGTGGCGACCTTGCCGTGCAGTGACTGGGCCGCGTCGACCAGCACGTTGGCCTTGGTGGTGGCGGGGAAGGTGTAGCGCTGCACACCGGTGCGGGCGCTCGCGGTCAGCTCGGCCTGGATGCCGCCGTCCAGGCCGACGCGGTAGTAGCCGGGGCTCGCGCTCTCGTCGTCGTGGCTGAACTTCGCGGCGTAGCGTCCGTAGTCGGTGGTCGTGACGTCACCGGTGGTGGGCAGGACGGGCAGATCGCCGCCGAGGCCGCAGCCCACGCCCGAGAGGTGGACCAGGGAGAAGCCGCGGATGTGGTCCTGGGCGTAGTCGTAGCCGGTGTTGTGGCCGGTGTCGGGGGAGAGCTGCACCATGCCGAAGGGCACGGCGGCGCCCGGGTAGGTGTTGCCCTCGTTCTGGGTGCCGATGAACGGGTTGACGAGATCGGTCAGCCGGGTGTCTGCGGGCGGGCCGGCCTGGGCGGTGGCGGGGGCGGTCAGCAGCGTGGTCGCCGCCAGCGCCCCGGCCAGGCACAGACCGATTTGCCGTGTCCATGTCATTTAGACCTCTGGGGAAGCGGGCCGGACTTGCTCGGGGAGGAGCGAGGCAACGTTGTCAGCGGTGCGGAACAACGTTGTCATCGGACAGCAGTGGGCATGACAACACGGAATCCGCATTCCGTCCAGGGGTCTCGCACGAGGGTCGTTCGGGGCGTCGGGGGCGCGCGACGGCGGCTGCGACCGCCCGCTCACTCCACCGGCACGGGTCCGGTCACTCGACCGGCACGGCCTCCCGCGCCGCGTCCCGCTTGATCGCCGCGTCGCGCTTGCGCACGTACCAGATGCCGATCAGACCGAGCCCGGCGCCGGCCAGGCAGGTCCACACCCACCACAGATGGCCGTGGTCCTCGAACCAGCCGTAGAAGGGGAGCTGGACCAGGAAGAGGACGAACCACAGGATCGTGCCGCCGGTGATGGTGCCGACCACGGGCCCCTCCAGGGGCTCCGGCGCTTCGTGCCTGGGTGTCCACTTCGTCATGGCAGACAGCTTACGAGGTGGCCCGGGTCACTCGGCAGGCGCTGTTCCGCTCGGATGTTCCACCGAAATCTACGCGTGGAGTTAGCGATCCGGGGTTCATACGTTCATACTGAAACGGTTTGCCTTTGACCGCTTCTGATCGTAGGAAACTCCAACGGGGCTCGGGGGAACCCCAATGGTGATGAGGAACCGAATGCCCACGTCGGCACCCACCAAGGCCGCCCCCGCCCCTGAGCAGCCGGGCGGTGCGCCCGCCTATGGCGCCATCGACCGCTACTTCAAGATCTCCGAGCGCGGCAGCACCGTCGCCCGCGAGATCCGAGGCGGTTTCGCGACGTTCTTCGCGATGGCGTACATCATCGTGCTGAACCCGATCATCCTGAGCAGTGCGAAGGACATGTACGGGCACCACCTGGACAGTGGTCAGCTCGTCACCGCCACCGCGGTCACCGCCGCGTTCACCACCCTGCTCATGGGCGTGATCGGCAACGTCCCGATCGCGCTCGCCGCCGGTCTCGGCGTCAACACCGTGGTCGCGCTCCAGCTCGCGCCCCGCATGTCCTGGCCGGACGCGATGGGCATGGTCGTCCTCGCCGGCTTCGTCGTGATGCTGCTGGTGGCGACCGGTCTGCGCGAGCGCGTCATGAACGCCGTGCCCTACAGCCTGCGCAAGGCGATCTCCATCGGTATCGGTCTGTTCATCATGCTGATCGGCCTGGTGGACTCCGGCTTCGTCAGCCGCATCCCGGACATCGCCCAGACCACCGTCCCGCTGCAGCTCGGCGCCGACGGTCACCTCAACGGCTGGCCGGTCCTGGTCTTCGTCCTGGGCGTGCTGCTCACCCTCGCGCTGATCGTCCGCAAGGTCCCCGGCGCCATCCTGATCTCCATCGTGGCGATGACCGTCCTCGCGGTGATCATCAACCTGGTCGCCAAGGTGCCCTCCTGGGGTCTGACCACCCCGAAGTGGCCGGGCAACCCCGTCTCCACCCCGGACTTCGGCCTCATCGGCAAGGTCAGCCTGTTCGGCGGCTTCGGCAAGGTCGGCGTCCTGACGGGCATCCTCTTCGTTTTCACCGTCCTGCTGTCCTGCTTCTTCGACGCCATGGGCACGATCATGGGCGTCAGCGACGAGGCCAAGCTGACCGACGCCCAGGGCCAGATGCCCGGCATCAACAAGGTCCTCCTGGTCGACGGCCTCGCCGTCGCGGCGGGCGGCGCCAGCTCCTCCTCGGCCACCACCTGCTTCGTGGAATCCACCGCGGGCGTGGGCGAGGGCGCCCGTACGGGCCTGGCGAACGTGGTCACCGGCGCGCTGTTCGGCATCGCGCTGTTCCTCACCCCGATCGCCACCATGGTGCCCTCGCAGGCCGCCACGCCCGCGCTGATCGCGGTCGGCTTCCTCATCCTCGCGGGCTCGGTCCGCGAGATCGACTGGGCCGACTTCACCATCGCCATCCCGGCCTTCGTGACCATGGTGATGATGCCGTTCACCTACTCGATCACCAACGGCATCGGCATGGGCTTCATCACCTTCGTGCTGCTGCGCCTGGCGGCCGGCCGCGCCCGGGAGGTCCCGGCGGCGATGTACGTCGTCGCGGCGGTCTTCGGCTTCTACTACCTGATGCCGGCACTGGGTCTGACCTGACGGGTGGCCCGCCGAGGGGAGACATCCCCCAGGGCCACCCCCCGGCACCCGGCCCGGTCAGGGCACTACGGGGTCACACGAGGCGTCACGAGCCTCCGGTGTGGCCCCGTAGAACTTTTCCGTCTCCTCCACGGCGTTCTGGAAGCGCTCGTCGAAGTCGTCGCGGACGAGCGTGCGGATCACATAGTCCTGCACACTCATTCCCCTCTTGGCCGCACGGTCCCGGAGCCTCTCTAGCAGCTCCCCGTCTATCCGCAGGCTGAGCACACTGGTCCCCATGCGTACGAGGGTCGCCATATCCGGCCACCTGATGGGTCACTTTTCGCAATCGACTCACTCGTATGGGTGATCTATCGGTTCAGTGGCGCGCATCACGGGCATCGCGGTGCGTCCCGGTTGTTCCTTAGTCAGGGTAATGAGTTACGCTAAAGACATGCCGGACCTCACCCATGGCGACGACTCGGCCGCCGTGAACTCCCTCCGCTCCGCAGTGATGCGGCTGTCCCGTCGGCTCAAGCACCAGCGTGTCGACGAGTCGCTGAGCCCCACCGAGATGTCGGTGCTCGGCACCCTCTCCCTGTGCGGGCAGGCCACGCCGGGCGAGCTCGCCCGCAAGGAGCACGTCCAGCCGCCGTCGATGACCCGCATCGTCGCGCTCCTTGAGGCCAAGGGGCTGGTCCGGCTCGATCCGCACCCCGAGGACCGCCGCCAGAAGGTGGTCACCCGGACCGAGCAGGCCGAGACGATGCTGGAAGAGAGCCGTCGCAAGCGCAACGCGTTCCTGGCCGGCCTGGTCGAGGGCCTCGACGAGGACGAGTGGGCCGCACTGCGCGCCGCCGCCCCCGTCCTGGAGAAGCTCGCGCATCTGTAAGTCAGGCACACGCAAGGAGGCGACCTTTTGAGTACGGGCCCCGGAGCAGCTTCCGCCCCCGCACCGATGACCCCTACGAACCCCGCTCCCGCCAAGTCCTCGATGTTCAGCTCGCTGAAGGTCCGCAACTACCGGCTGTTCTTCATCGGCCAGGTCGTCTCCAACACCGGCACCTGGATGCAGCGCATCGCCCAGGACTGGCTCGTACTCAGCCTCACCGGCTCCTCCGCCGCCGTCGGCATCACCACCGCCCTGCAGTTCCTGCCGATGCTCCTCTTCGGCCTCTACGGCGGTGTCCTCGTGGACCGGCTGCCCAAGCGCCCCACGCTGCTGGTCACCCAGTCCGCCATGGCGCTCACCGGCCTCGCGCTCGCCCTGCTGACCCTGTCCGGGCACGTCCAGGTCTGGCACGTCTACGTGGCGGCGTTCGCGGTCGGTCTCGCCACCGTCGTGGACAACCCGGCCCGGCAGTCCTTCGTCTCCGAGATGGTCGGCCCCGACCAGCTCCAGAACGCGGTCAGCCTGAACTCCGCGAACTTCCAGTCCGCCCGGCTCGTCGGCCCCGCCGTCGCCGGTCTGATGATCACTGGAGTGGGCACCGGCTGGGCGTTCCTCTTCAACGGCCTGTCCTTCGTCGCGCCCATCGCGGGCCTGATGCTGATGCGCGCCCGCGAACTGCACCCCGGCCGCCGCGCCCCGCGCGGCAAGGGCCAGCTGCGCGAGGGGCTGCGCTATGTCGCGGGGCGTCCGGACCTGATCTGGCCGGTGGTCCTGGTCGGGTTCGTCGGCACCTTCGGCTACAACTTCCCGGTCTGGCTCTCCGCCTTCGCGGACAACGTCTTCCACGCGGGTGCGGGCGCCTACAGCCTCTTCAACACCCTCATGGCCGTCGGCTCCCTCGGCGGCGCCCTGCTCGCCGCACGGCGCGGCACGGCCCGGCTCCGGGTGCTGATCGCCGCCGCGATCGGCTTCGGCGCGCTGGAGACGGTGGCCGCGGTGACGCCGGAGTACTGGCTGTTCGCGGCGCTCATGGTGCCCATCGGCGTCTTCGGCCTCACGGTCAACGTCACCGCGAACACCGCCGTGCAGATGGGCACCGACCCGGCCATGCGCGGCCGGGTGATGGCCCTGTTCATGATGGTCTTCATGGGCGGCACCCCGCTGGGCGCCCCGCTCGTCGGCTGGATCACCGACGCCTACGGCGCCCGCGTGGGCTTCGCGGCCGGCGGCCTCGTCTCGGTCGCCGCCGCCACCGCGATCGGCCTCGTCCTGGCCCGTGTCGGCAACCTGCGCCTGGCCCTCGGCTGGCACCGGGGGCATCCGAGCCTGCGCTTCGTCCCGCGCGAGCGCGAGGAGCTGACGGCGGCCGCCTGAGGCCTCCGGAAAGAGCCCTGGACCCGGCGGCTCAGCACCGGCCCCGGCCACTCCTTCTCCCTCACGGTGAAGGACCCGGCCGGGGCGAAGCCGTTCTTCATCATGCGGAGGGGTGGCGGTCCGGTCTGCCAAGGTGAGGGCATGAGACTCTTCGCCGCCGTCCTGCCCCCGGAGGACGTCGCGGCCGGCCTCGCGAGGGAGGTCGCGCTGCTGCGGCGGCTGCCCGGCGCGGACACGCTGCGCTGGACCGGCCGCCCGGGCTGGCACTTCACCCTCGCCTTCTACGGCGAGGTCCCGGGCGAGCTCGTCCCCGACCTCTCCGGCCGGCTGGCCCGGGCCGCCCACCGCACGGCGTCCTTCCCGCTGGCGATCGCGGGAGGCGGCCGTTTCGGGCGCGGCAAGGCGCTGTGGGCGGGCGCGCGCGGTGACGTGGCCGCCCTGCGCCTGCTGGCCGAGCGGGCGCGCTCCGCGGGGCGCAAGGCGGGCGCGGGACACGAGGAGCACCGGCGCTACCAGCCCCACCTGACCCTCGCGCGCGGCCGGGACACCGTGGACCTCGCGCCGTACGCCGACGCCCTCGCGGATTTCACCGGCCCGACCTGGACCGTCGACGCCCTCACCCTGGTCCGCAGCGACCTGCCGAGGTCCGGCGTACCCGGCGAGCAGCCCCGGTACGAGGCGGTCGGCCGCTGGGCACTGGGCGCGTCCGGTTAGGCTCGTTGTCGTGGACCCGAATACCCGGAACCGGATCATGGCCGGTGCGCTCGTACTCATGCTGGTGGTCGTCGCTGTGGCGGCCCTCCGCTAGCGGGGCCGCTCCGCGGTGTGTCCGGGAGCGGCCTCACTGTCGTACCGGCTTTTGTGCCGCTACCAGGCGAAGGCCTCCGGGGACGGCCCCGGGCCCGGGAAGATCTCGTCCAGGCCGGTCAGCACGTCCTCGCTCAGCTCCAGCTCCACCGCGCGCAGCGCGGACTCCAGCTGGGCCGCCGTGCGCGGTCCGACGATCGGACCGGTGACGCCGGGGCGGGTCAGCAGCCAGGCCAGCGCGACCTCGCCGGGCTCCAGACCGTGCTTGGCCAGCAGCTCCTCGTACGCCTCCAGGCGCGTGCGTACGGCGGCGTTCGCCAGGGCGTCGGCGGCCCGGCCCGAGGTGCGGCGGCCGCCCTCGGCCTCCTTGCGGATGATCCCGCCGAGCAGTCCGCCGTGCAGCGGCGACCAGGGGATGACGCCGAGCCCGTACTCCTGGGCGGCCGGGATGACCTCCATCTCGGCGCGCCGCTCCTCCAGGTTGTACAGGCACTGCTCGCTGACCAGGCCGATGGTGTTGCCGCGCCGCAGCGCGGTCTCGTTCGCCTGGGCGATCTTGTAGCCGGGGAAGTTGGAGGAGCCCGCGTAGAGGATCTTGCCCTGGGTGACCAGGACGTCGATCGCCTGCCAGATCTCCTCGAACGGGGTGTTCCGGTCGACGTGGTGGAACTGGTAGAGGTCGATGTAGTCCGTCTTCAGCCGCTTCAGGCTGGCGTCCACCGCGCGGCGGATGTTCAGCGCGGAGAGCTTGTCGTAGTTGGGCCAGGCGTCGCCTTCTGTGCCCATGTTCGCGTAAACCTTGGTGGCCAGTACGACTTTCTCGCGCCGGTCGCCGCCCTTGGCGAACCAGCTGCCGATGATCTCCTCGGTACGGCCCTTGTTCTCGCCCCAGCCGTACACGTTCGCCGTGTCGAAGAAGTTGATCCCCGCGTCCAGCGCCGCGTCCATGATCGCGTGACTGTCCGCCTCGTCGGTCTGCGGCCCGAAGTTCATGGTCCCCAGCACCAGCCGGCTGACCTTCAGTCCCGTACGTCCAAGCTGCGTGTACCTCATGTCTGCCTAGCCAACGGCTTGGAGTGCGCTCCAGGCAAGCGGGTGGGGTCAGTCGCGGGGGAAGTCGTGGGTTTTGAGGGTGAGGTCGACGGGGGTGCCGGTGAGGTCGATGTCGCCGCCGAACGTCACTTCCAGAGCACGGACGTACTCGCCGTCTTTTGGCTCGGTGTAGACGTGGCAGCGCCCTTGGTAGGGGTCCGCGATGACGTACACAGGGACCTCGGCGACCGCGTAGGCAGTCCTCTTGGGGCCGTAGTCGTTGGCGGCCGTACCGGCGGAGATGACTTCGGCGATGAATTCGACGTCCTGGTGGCGCCAGTGACCTGTCGCGTCCGGCTCTGCCGAGTCCTTGAGCATGGCGATGTCCGGGCAGAAGCCGTTCTCGTGGCCGGGGAAGTCGATGCGGACGTCCGAGAACACCAGGACGTCCCTTCCGAACCTGTCCTCCAGGGCCCGCAGGACCCTACGGATGATCTGCCAACGCGTGTTCCGCTGCGGCACCATGTAGAAGCAGCCCCCGACGATCTCGGCCCTGAATCCTTCGGGGACGGGCATGCGCTCAAGAAGCTCGAACCACTCGTCCAAGCGTCCGGTGTCGCTCTCGGCCATCGCGGTCCTGTCGTCGAGGACGGTCATCGTGGCGCTCCTCCCGCGGCTGCCCACGCAGATGTGCAGCCGCGCGGTAAAACGATACGCACCGTGACCGGGAGACGCCGGAGGTCGGTCAATCCGTTCAAGCCGCGTACGGCGCCCCCACCCCCCACGCCTCGTACATCGCCCCCGCGAACGCCCCCGCGATCCGGTGCTCCCCGCTCGCGTTGGGATGCGTGCCGTCGTAGGTGTCCGTGTGGATGTCCCAGCCGCTCGGTGCGGAGGCCAGCAGCAGGGGTGAGCGCGGTTCGTCCAGGTCGGCGACCGTTTTGGCGAGGAGGGTGTTGAAGAGGGTGACCTGGTCGGCGAAGGGGGCGTCCTCGGCGGCGCGGACGTTGGGGATGACCGGCAGCAGGACCATGCGGACGCGGGGGCGGGCCGAACGGGCCGCCTCGACGAACGCCCGCACGTTGTCCGTCGTCTGCTCGGCGTTGGTGTAGAAGCCGAGGTCGATCAGGCCGAGCGAGACGAGGAGGACGTCCGCGCGGTGGGCGCGGACCGCGTCGCCGATCAGCGGGGCCATGTGCAGCCAGCCCTCGCCCCAGCCGGCGAGGTGCGCGCGCGGGAAGCCGGGGTCGGCGTACTCGTGGGAGTCGGCCGACTGCGTGGCCTGGTCGTACAGCGTCTCGCGCGGGCCGACGATCCGGAACGGGCCGCCGTACGTCGTGCGCAGGTGCTGCCACATCCGGTACCGCCACGTGTGTTCGCCCGCGCTCCCGATCGTCATGGAGTCACCTACGGGCATGAACCTGAGCATTCGCTCATCATGGACGATCACAGGGACGCGCGGGGAATCGGAAGCGGTGTGAGGCCCGCCACGGGGCGGCCGGACGACTCGCCCGGTGAACACCCGCGCGGGGTGGCACGCTTGGCTCATGCGCCGACCGTTCGCCCTGCTCGCCGGGGCCCTGCTCGCGGGGGCCTGCGCGCTGCCCGCGTCCGCCGCCGACGGGGACCAGGGGTTCACCATCAAGGACCCCAGGATCACCGAGTCCAGCGGCCTGGCCGCCTCCCGGCAGCACCCCGGGATCTACTGGACCCACAACGACAGCGACGACGGCCCGTACCTGTACGCCGTCGACAGCGCGACCGGCAAGACCGTCGCCACGCTGACCCTGCGCGGCATCGGCTCCCCGCGCGATGTCGAGGCCATCTCCATGGGCCCCGACGACCAGCTCTACGTCGGCGACATCGGCGACAACTTCCACGGCCGCTGGCCCTACGTGTGGATCTATCGCCTGCCCGAGCCCAAGGAGCTCAAGGACCAGACGGTCACGGCGACGCAGTACGTCGTCAAGTACTCCGACGGCCCGCGCGACGCCGAGTCGCTGATCGTGGACCCGAAGACCGGGCGCCCGTACATCATCGACAAGAACGAGGACGGCGGTCACCTCTACGAGGGCCCTGCCCAGCTGTCCTCCTCGGGCACGAACATCTTCCGCCCGGTCGCCACGGTCGACCTGTGGGCCACCGACGCCGCCATCTCGCCCAACGGCCGGCAGCTCGCCGTACGCGGCTATCTCGGCGGCATCTACTACGACTGGAACGGCGGAAAGATCAAACGGAAGGGCCGGCTCGACGTGCCCCTCCAGGGCCAGGGGGAGTCCGTCTCCTACTCCGTCGACGGCACCAAGCTGCTCTACGGCAGCGAGGGCGCGGAGAGTTCGGTGCGCGCCCTGGACGCACCCAAGGGCTCGACGGACGCCTCCGCCTCCAAGTCGCCCTCCGGCGGCGGGGGTTCGGCCTCCGGTGACGGGACCGGTTCCGGCGGGAACGTGGGGATGGGCGCCGTCGTGGTCGCCCTCGGCGCGGCCGCGCTGTTCGGGGTACGGCGGATGCGGCGCAAGGGCGACGGCGTGTAGAAGCGCGCGGGAGGCGTGCGTACGGCAGGGGGCGCCCGGTGTGGCACCGGGCGCCCCCTGCCGTCGTTTCAACCGGCGTCAGAGCCGGCGCGCGGTCAGAGCCGCTCGATGACGTAGTCCACGCACTTGGTCAGCGCCTCGACATCCGCCGGGTCGATGGCCGGGAACATTGCGATGCGCAGCTGGTTGCGGCCGAGCTTGCGGTACGGCTCGGTGTCCACGATGCCGTTGGCGCGCAGCACCTTGGCGACGGCGGCCGCGTCGACCTCGTCCGAGAAGTCGATCGTGCCGATGACCTGCGAGCGCTTGGCCGGGTCGGTGACGAACGGGGTGGCGTACTTGGACTCCTCCGCCCAGGTGTACAGACGGGTCGAGGAGTCCTTGGTGCGGCCGGTGGCGAAGTCCAGGCCGCCCTGGCCGTTCAGCCACTTCAGCTGCTCGTCGAGCAGGAACAGGGTGGCAAGGGCCGGGGTGTTGTACGTCTGGTTCTTGCGGGAGTTGTCGATCGCCGTGGGCAGCGAGAAGAACTCCGGGATGTGGCGGCCGGAGGCGTGCACCCGCTCGGCGCGCTCGATCGCGGCCGGGGAGAACACGCCGATCCACAGGCCGCCGTCGGAGGCGAAGGACTTCTGCGGGGCGAAGTAGTAGACGTCCGTCTCGCTGACGTCCACCGGCAGACCGCCCGCGCCGGAGGTGGCGTCCACCAGGACCAGCGCACCCTCGTCGGCCCCGGCCACGCGCTGGATCGGCATGGCGACACCGGTGGAGGTCTCGTTGTGCGTGAACGCGTACACGTCCACGCCGGCCTCGGCGCGCGCCTCGGGGTGGGTGCCGGGGTCGGAGGCGATGACGGTGGGCTCGGCCAGCCAGGGGGCGAGTCCCGCCGCCTTGGCGAACTTGGAGGAGAACTCACCGAAGTTGAGGTGCTGCGACTTGTTCTCGATCAGCCCGTGGGTGGCGATGTCCCAGAAGGCGGTGGAGCCGCCGTTGCCGAGGACGACCTCGTAGCCGTCGGGGAGGGAGAACAGGGAGCTGATGCCTTCGCGGACCTGGCCCACCAGGTTCTTGACCGGGGCCTGGCGGTGGGAGGTGCCCAGCAGGGAACTGCCGGTCGCGGCGAGCGCCGCCAGCGCCTCCGTCCGCACCTTGGAGGGGCCCGCGCCGAAGCGTCCGTCGGCGGGCTTGATGTCAGCGGGGATCTCGATGTCGGCCACGAGTCGGAGCGTATCGGGTGCGCGAAACGGTACGAAGCCGTGTCCGTCGGATGAGACGAGATCGCCGGGTCGTGGACTTGTGGGCTCGTACGACGATGTTTCGTACGGAGATGTTTCGTATGGCGATCCGATGAGCCGGACGGGCCTGTGGACAACTTCCGATGCCCGTGAGCGATCGGATGCATGCTGGAGCCACGACCGGTCCACGGCCGAGGTACGGGGACCACGAGCGATCCACGGGGGACGGGATGAGCTTCGAGAAGTTCGAGAAGGGGCAGTTCGGGCGAGGGCTGGAAGCGGAGCTGCGGAGGGCGGTGCGGGGCGAGGTCGGCTTCGGGGTCACCGACCGCGCGCTCGTGACGATGGACGCCTCCAACTACCGCCGCGTCCCGCTGGGCGTGGTGGCGCCCCGGGACGCGGACGACGTGGCGGCGGTTCTGGAGGTGTGCCGGGCACGCGGGGCGCCGGTCGTGGCGCGCGGCGGGGGCACGTCCATCGCCGGGCAGGCGACGGGCACGGGCGTGGTCCTGGACTTCACCCGGCACATGAACGCCCTGCTGGACCTGGACCCCGGGGCGGGTGCCGCCGTGGTCCAGCCCGGCCTGGTCCTCGACCGCCTCCAGGAGGCCGCCGCCCCGCACGGCCTGCGCTTCGGCCCCGACCCGTCCACGCACGGCCGCTGCACCCTCGGCGGGATGATCGGCAACAACTCCTGCGGCTCCCACTCGGTGGCCTGGGGCACGACGGCCGACAGCGTGCGCGAGCTGTCCGTGCTCACCGCGCGCGGCGACCGGCTGCGCCTCGGGCGGAACTGGGCCGGGGCCCCGCCCGGCCTGCGCGACCTGGCCGAGGGCGAACTCGCCCGCCTGCGCACCGGCTTCCCTGACCTGCCGCGCCGCATCTCCGGGTACGCGCTGGACGCCCTGCTGCCCGAGAACGGCGCCGACGTCGCCCGCTCCTTCTGCGGCTCCGAGGGCACCCTCGGCATCCTCACCGAGGCGGTCGTCAGCCTGGTCCCGGAACCCCGCGCGCGTGCCCTGGCCGTGCTGGGCTACGCCGACGAGAGCGCCGCCGCCGAGGCCGCCCCCGGCCTGCTGCCCCTGGCCCCGCTGACCGTGGAGGGCATGGCCGCCGACCTGATCCGCGCACCGGCCGGCCTGCCGAAGGGCGGCGCCTGGCTGTTCGTGGAGACGGGCGGGGACACACCGGGGGAAGCACGCGCGCGGGCCGAGTCCGTGGTCCGCGCGGCCGACGCGGTGGACGCCCGCGTGGTCACCGACCCGGCCGAACGCCGCACCCTGTGGCGGCTGCGCGAGGACGCGGCCGGCACCGCCACCCGGATGCCCGACGGCACCGAGGCATGGCCCGGCTGGGAGGACTGCGCGGTGCCGCCCGCCCGGCTCGGCGCCTACCTGCGCGACTTCCGCGCCCTGCTCGCCGCCCACGGCCTGCGCGGCACGCCGTACGGCCACTTCGGGGACGGCTGTGTCCACGCCCGCATCGACTTCGATCTGCTCACCGGGGCGGGCGTCGGCCGCTTCCGCCGCTTCTCCGAGGACCTGGCCGGCCTGGTCGTCGCCCACGGTGGCTCGCTGTCCGGGGAGCACGGCGACGGGCAGGCCCGCGCGGAGCTGCTGCCGCGCATGTACGGCGCGGAGACGGTCGCGCTGTTCGAGCGCGCCAAGGCGGTCTGGGACCCCGACGACCTGCTCAACCCCGGCATGCTGGTCCGCCCGGCCCCGCTGGACGCCAACCTGCGCTTCGCCGTGCTGCCCCACCGCCCGGTGGAGGTGACCTTCGGCTACCCCGCCGACGGCGGCGACTTCCGCGCGGCCGTCCGCCGCTGCGTCGGCGTCGCCAAGTGCCGTACGACGAGCGTGTCCGGGTCCGCCGTGATGTGCCCCTCCTTCCGCGCCACCGGAGAGGAGGCCCACTCCACACGCGGGAGGGCCCGGCTGCTGCACGAGATGCTCGCGGGCGAGCTGATCACCGACGGCTGGCGCTCCACCGAGGTCAGGGACGCGCTGGACCTGTGCCTGTCCTGCAAGGGCTGCCGTTCGGACTGCCCGGTCGGTGTCGACATGGCCACCTACAAGGCCGAGTTCCTGCACCACCACTACGCAGGCCGCCTGCGCCCCGCCGCGCACTACAGCATGGGCTCGCTCCCGGTGTGGCTGCGCTGGATCGCCCGCACCCGCACCGCGCGGCTGCTCAACGCGCTCGTCTCGGCGGGCCCGCCGGCCCGGGCGGCGCGGTGGGCGGCGGGGATCGCGGCCGAGCGGGAGATTCCCCGGGTGGCGGAGCGGACGTTCAGCCGGTGGTGGCGGGGGCGGGGGAGCAGCCCGTGGTGGCGGGGCCGGGCGGGCCCGCACGGGCCGGACGGCACTCCGGCCGGCAGCGAGGCCGGTGGCGGCGGCGGGCGCACGGGCCGTGCCGCGCCGGGTGGCACCGGGGATCTGGTGGTCCTGTGGCCGGACACCTTCACCGAGCATCTGTCCCCGTCCGTCGGGCGGGCGGCGGTGCGGGTGCTGGAGGCGGCCGGGCTGCGGGTCGCGCTGCCGCCGACGCTGCGGCTGCGCGGGCGCCCGGTCGGGGACGGCCGCTCGCGCGCGGCGACCGCGCTGCTCCGGGCCCGCCGGGGTCGGGTCTGCTGCGGCCTCACGTACATCTCCACCGGCCGTCTCGACGCGGCCCGCGCGGTGCTGCGCCGCACCCTGGATCTGATGGAACCCGTGCTGGAGGCGGGCGCCCCGGTCGTCGTCCTGGAGCCGAGCTGTGCGGCGGCACTCCGCTCCGACCTGCCCGAGCTGCTGCCCGGGGACCCGCGTGCGGCGCGGCTGGCCGCCTCCGTCCTTACCTTCGCGGAGGCACTGGAGCGGCACGCGCCCCTGTGGACGCCGCCCGCCGTGGACCGCCCGGTGGCCGGCCAGACCCACTGCCACCAGCACGCGGTGCTCGGCGACGGCGCCGACCGGAGACTCCGCGCGTCGGCGGGCCTGACCGGGGACCTCGGCGGCGGCTGCTGCGGGCTCGCGGGCAACTTCGGTTTCGAGAGAGGACACTTCGAGGTCTCCCGCGCCTGTGCGGAGGACCAGCTCCTGCCCTCGGTCCGGCAGGCACCCCCGGACGCCGTGATCCTCGCCGACGGCTACTCCTGCCGCACCCAGCTGGCCCAACTGGCCGGCATACGCGGCCGCCACCTCGCGGAGGTGCTCGCGGACGCGCTGGACCGGACGGAAGGAGGGCCGTGAGCGGGGGGAACAGCCGCGACGGCGGTCCTGCGGCAGCGCGCCGAGGGGGCGTGCGGGGCCGGGGTACGGGCGGTCGGCGCCAGGGCCGCGGGCGGCCTCCGCTCGTAGGGTGAGCGCACAGCGACCGTGCCGTGAAGGAGTCCCGCTCATGACTCTCGCCCTGCGTCCCGTCACCCGGGCCGAGCACCTGTCCTTCGTGGCGTCCCTCCCCTCGGCCAGCCACATGCAGCTGCCGTCCTGGGGTGACGTGAAGCCGGACTGGACGGCGGAGAGCCTCGGCTGGTTCGAGGAGGACGGGCGCCTGGTGGGCGTGGGTCTGGTGCTGCTGCGGCCGCTGCCCAAGGTCAGGCGGTATCTGGCCTACCTCCCCGAGGGCCCGGTCATCGACTGGCACTCCCCGGACCTGGAGCGCCGGCTCGCCCCGCTGCTGACGTACCTGAAGTCGCGCGGCGCCTTCTCGGTGAAGATGGGGCCGCCGGTGGTCGCCCGGCGCTGGAGCCCCGAGGCGGTCAAGGCCGCCATCGCGGACCCGGCCGCGCACCGGCTGCGCGACGCCGAGCCCACCTCGGAGGACCCCCGCGCCCGCGAACTGGCCGACCGGCTGCGCCGCATGGGCTGGCGGCAGGCCGAGCCGGGCGCCGAGGAGGGCTTCGCCGCGGGCCAGCCCCGGTATGTGTGCCAGGTGCCGTTCGCGGGGCGCTCGCTGGACGACGTCCACCGAGGGCTCAACCAGCAGTGGCGGCGCAACATCAAGAAGGCCGAGAAGGCGGGCGTCAAGGTCGTGCGCGGGGGTGAGGAGGATCTGCCGGCGTTCTACGGGCTGTACACCGAGACGGCCGAGCGCGACCGGTTCGTGCCGCGCCCGCTGCCGTACTTCCAGCGCATGTGGACCGCGCTCACCGCCGAGGACCCGGACCGGATGCGCCTGTACCTCGCGCACCACGACGGGGAGGTGCTGGCGGCGGCGACGATGCTGACCGTGGGCGGGCACGTCTGGTACTCCTACGGCGCCTCGACCGCCCGCAAGCGCGAGGTCCAGCCCAGCAACGCCCTGCAGTGGCGCATGATGACCGACGCTCATGAAGGCGGTGCGCACGTCTACGACTTCCGGGGCATCACCGACACCCTGGAGGAGTCCGACCATCTGCTCGGACTACTGCGCTTCAAGGTGGGGGCGGGCGGCGAGGCGGTGGAGTACGTGGGCGAGTGGGACTTCCCGCTGAACCGGCTGCTGCACAAGGCGCTGGAGACGTATATGCGCCGCCGCTGAAACCCCTGGTCACAGGGAGGTTCGCAGGGGTCGCTTCTCAGCATCCGGGACGGTCGGTCGTACAGGCGCGAAATCGCTTCACACACCTGACGGTGGTCCATTACCGTGGACCGGGCAGTACATCGAGATGCACATGATCCGATCCGAGCCCGACCTCAGGACCGCCCGTGACTCCCGTCAGCACCTCCAGTACGACCACCTCGGCAACCGGCGCGTCGCAGTCGCCGCCGGGCGGGGCGGGCGGGTTCGGCTCGCTCGGGCCGGTGGGGCTGGTGCTGGCCGGCGGGGTCTCGGTCCAGTTCGGCGGCGCGCTCGCGGTGACGCTGATGCCCCGCACGGGCGCGCTCGGCGTGGTCACCCTGCGGCTGCTCGCGGCGGCCGTGGTGCTCCTCGTGGTCTGCCGCCCCCGGCTGCGTGGGCACTCCCGCGCCGACTGGGTCACGGTGATCGTCTTCGGCATCACCATGGGCGGGATGAACGGCCTCTTCTACCAGGCAGTCGCCCGTATCCCGCTCGGTCCCGCCGTCACCCTCGAAGTCCTGGGCCCGCTGGCCCTCTCCGTCCTCGCCTCGCGCCGCGCGATCAACGTGCTGTGGGCCGGGCTCGCCCTCGGGGGTGTCTTCCTGCTGGGCGGGGGAAGCTTCGACACGCTCGACCCCACAGGCGTGGGCTTCGCCCTGGGCGCGGGCGCCATGTGGGCGGCCTACATCGTCTTCAGCGCACGTACAGGGCGCCGCTTTCCACAGGCCGACGGGCTGGCCCTCGCCATGGCGGTGGCCGCGCTGCTCTTCCTCCCGCTGGGCATCGCCGGGGCGGGCACCCGGCTGCTGAACCCGACCACCATCGCCCTCGGCTCGGCGGTCGCCCTGCTCTCCTCGGTCCTGCCCTACACCCTCGAACTCCTCGCCCTGCGCCGTCTGCCCGCCCACACCTTCGCCATCCTGATGAGCCTCGAACCGGCCCTCGCGGCCACGGCGGGCTTCCTCGTCCTCGACCAGACCCTGTCCGCCATGCAGGCGGCGGCCATCGCCCTCGTCATCGCGGCGAGCATCGGCGCGGTCCGCACGCAGACGCGCCGCGCCTCGGTTCCGACGCGCGCACCGGAAGCCTGAGCGCGGCCCGTCCGTCAGCCCAGCGTCGCCAGTGCCGCCCGGGCGTTGTGGGCCGCGATGCCGAGCATGGCCTCCCGGTCCGGGAAGCCGCCGTCGAGCAGCCGCAGCGGGCCCGCGACCAGGGACAGATGCTGGGCGAGTGCGTAGAGCGCGAGCCGGTCGGGGTCGAGGTCCGGGCGGGCGAGGCGGTCGTAGTGGGCGCCGAAGCGCAGGCGCAGGAAGGTGTGCTCCCACTCCACGTCGAAGTGGAGCAGCCCCTCGATGTCGATGAGGACGGGGTGGTCGTCGGCGTCGAGGAGGACGTGGTCGGGGCCGAGTTCGCCGTGGACGAGGCTGTAGGCGGGGCGAGGGCGCACCCGGGTGCGCAGGTCGTGCAGCCGGGCCGCGAGGCGGTCGTGCGCCGGGTGGAGCGTGGCGTCGCGGGAGGCGGCCTCGGTGAGGTCGCGCAGGGCGCGGTCGAGGACCAGTTGTTCGGCGGGGGTGGTGTTGGGCACGTGTGGGCTGCCCACACTGCCGTAGTGCGGAGCCTGGGCGTGTCGCATGTGGTCGAGCGTGCGGGCGAGTTCGGCCAGGGGTGTGGCGGCGCGGGTGGGGTCGGCGGTCAGCAGTGACTCCAGGGTGCCGCCGGGGAGGTCCTCGACCACGGCGAGGTCGGGGGCGGGGTCGGCGGCGCCGGAGCCGGCCGTGCCGGGGTCGGTCGCGTAGAGCAGTTCCGGGGTGCGTACCCCCGCCTCCCGGAGGGCGTGGTGTGCGGCCAGGTACGGGGTGAGGCCGGTGGCGAGGGTGAGGGGGTCCGCCGGCGGGTCACCGGCGGCTTCCGGCCAGAAGTTCTCCTCCGGTGCCCATCGGTACACGATCACGGCGGCGGGTCCGGCTCCGGCGAGGCGTACCCGGTACACCCCCTTCTTGCTGCCGCCGCGCAGCCGCTCGACGCCGACGGCCTCGGCGGGCGCGCCCAGCGCATTGCGCAGCAGTTCCGGCAGGTCGACGGTCGTCGTCAGTTCGCGCATCGGGCGACGGTACCGGGCGGCCGGGGCACCGTGATGGCCGATACTTTCCATGCAAGCACGCTTGATTGTTTCTTGGGTCGCTGCCATGCTCCCCTCCATGGCCGACCCGACGCCCGTCATTGACGATTTGCGTGCCGAGAGTGATGAACTCGATCTATTGGTAGGGGAGTTGAGTGCGGAGCAGTGGGCGTTGCCCACCCCCGCGCCCGGCTGGACCGTGGCCCATCAGATCGCGCATCTCGCCTGGACCGACCGGTCCGCGTTGATCGCGGTGACCGATCCCGACGGTTTCCGGGTGCTGGTGGAGAAGGCGTTCGCCGCGCCCGGGGCCTTCGTGGACGAGGGCGCGGAGGACGGGGCGCGGCTCGCGCCCGACGAGCTGCTGGCGGGGTGGCGTGCGGACCGGGCCGCGCTGGAGCGGGCGTTGCGGGAGGCGCCGGCCGGGGCGCGGTTCCCCTGGTACGGGCCCCACATGTCCGCCGCCTCTATGGCTACGGCCCGGATCATGGAGACCTGGGCGCATGGGCTGGATGTCGCCGAGGCGCTGGGTGTGGTGCGGACACCCACGGACCGGCTCCGGCATGTGGCGCGACTCGGTGTGCGTACGCGGGACTTCGCCCACGGGGTGCACGGACTCACCCCGCCCGGCGAGGAGTTCCGGGTCGAACTCGTGAGCCCGTCCGGCGAGGTGTGGTCCTACGGGCCGCCCGACGCCCCGCAGCGTGTCACCGGTCCCGCCCTCGACTTCTGCCTGCTGGTCACACAGCGCGCCCACCGCGCCGACCTGGCGCTGGTCGCGGCCGGGCCGGACGCCGACCGGTGGCTGGACATCGCGCAGGCCTTCGCCGGTCCGCCGGGACAGGGACGCGCACCGGGGGAGGCGGGCCGGTGACCCCGCCCGAGGGGACTCCGGCCACCGAGGGGACTCCGGCCACCGAGGCGACCTCCGCCGCCGAGGCGACGCTCGCCGGAGCGACCCCCGTCGCCCCCCTCCGCATCGGCAACTTCTCCGGCTTCTACGGCGACCGTGCCGATGCCCTGCGCGAGATGCTCACCGGTGGCGAGGTGGACGTCCTCACCGGTGACTACCTCGCCGAACTCACCATGCTGATCCTCGCCCGCGACCGGCTGAAGGACCCGGCCGCCGGGTACGCCCGTACGTTTCCGCGCCAGTTGGAGGACTGTCTCGGGCTCGTGCACGAGCGGGGGGTGCGGATCGTCACCAACGCGGGCGGGCTCAATCCGGCAGGGCTCGCGGACGCGGTACGGGGACTGGCGGACCGGCTCGGAATACCTGTGCGTGTCGCACATGTGGAGGGGGACGACCTCACCGCCGCCCATCCTGGTGTGCTCGCCGCACATGCCTACCTCGGCGGCTTCGGCATCGCGGAGTGTCTGCGCGCGGGGGCCGACATCGTGATCACCGGCCGGGTGACCGACGCGGCCCTCGTCACCGGTCCCGCCGCCGCGCACTTCGGCTGGGGGCCGGGGGAGTACGACCGGCTCGCCGGGGCCGTGGTCGCGGGACATGTGCTGGAGTGCGGGACCCAGGCGACGGGCGGCAACTACGCGTTCTTCGGGGACGGTGACGTACGCCGTCCCGGCTTCCCGCTGGCCGAGATCCACGCCGACGGCAGCAGCGTCATCACCAAACACCCCGGCACCGGCGGCTTCGTGGACACCGGGACGGTCACCGCGCAGCTCCTGTACGAGACGGGGGGCGCGCGGTACGCGGGGCCCGATGTCACCGCCCGGCTGGATTCCGTACGGCTCCGCCAGGACGGGCCCGACCGGGTGCGGATCACCGGCGTGAAGGGAGAGGCGCCCCCGCCCACGCTCAAGGTGGGGCTCAACCGGCTCGGCGGATTCCGCAACGAGGTCGCCTTCGCCCTGACCGGGCTCGACATCGAGGCCAAGGCGGCGCTGGTACGGGAGCAGATGAGCGGCGCGCTCGCCAAGTCACCTCCGGCGGAGACTCGTTGGGAACTGGTGCGGACCGACCGTCCCGACGCCGGCACCGAGGAGACGGCGACCGCCCTCCTGCGGCTCGTCGTACGGGACGGTGACCCCCAGGTCGTGGGGCGCGCGCTGAGCGGGGCGGCGATCGAGCTGGCCCTCGCCAGTTACCCCGGCTTCCATGTGCTGGCACCACCTGGGAAGGGCGATCCCTATGGGGTCTTCGAGGGTGTGTTCGTGCCCCATGGTGCCGTCGACCATATGGCCGTCCTCCCCGACGGTCGCCGCATCCATGTGGCGCCACCCCAGGACACGCGCCCCCTCGACGACGTACCGGAACCGGCCCTCCCCGACCCCCTCCCGGCCGGCGACGGCCCCACCCGCCGCGCTCCCCTCGGACTGCTCGCAGGGGCCCGCAGCGGGGACAAGGGCGGGGACGCCAACGTCGGTGTGTGGGCCCGGTCCGACGACGCCTGGCGCTGGCTCGCGCACGAGCTGACCGTCGAGAGGTTCCGCGAGCTGATCCCCGAGGCCCGCGACCTGCCCGTCACCCGGCACGTACTGCCCCACCTGCGCGCCCTCAACTTCGTCGTCACCGGCGTCCTCGGCGCCGGAGTCGCCGCCCGCCACCGCTTCGACCCCCAGGCCAAGGCCCTCGGCGAATGGCTCCGCTCCCGGCATGTGGACATCCCGGAGGTGCTGCTGTGAGGGCCGGGGCGAGCACCGGTCCCGCACACCCCACCACCCCCCGTCCCCCGGAGGCCCGCCCATGACCCTCCTCCCCACCTCCCTCGACCCCGCCGCCCCCGACTTCCAGGCCAACCGTGAGGCCATGCTCGGCAAGCTGGCCGAGCTGGAGGCCGAACATGGGAAGGCGCTCGCGGGTGGTGGGGAGAAATATGTGGCCCGGCACCGTAAGCGCGGGAAGCTGCTCGCGCGGGAGCGGATCGAATTGCTGCTCGATCCCGACACGCCGTTCCTGGAGCTGTCGCCGCTGGCCGGGTGGGGGAGCGAGTACACGGTCGGGGCGTCGCTCGTGACCGGGATCGGGGTGGTGGAGGGCGTGGAGTGCCTGATCACCGCCAACGACCCGACCGTGCGGGGCGGCGCGAGCAACCCGTGGAGTCTGAAGAAGGCACTGCGGGCCAACGAGATCGCCCGCGTCAACCGGCTGCCCTGCATCAGCCTGGTCGAGTCCGGCGGGGCCGATCTTCCCTCGCAGAAGGAGATCTTCATCCCGGGCGGGGCGATCTTCCGGGACCTGACCCGGCTGTCGGCGGCGGGCATACCGACCGTCGCCGTCGTGTTCGGCAACTCCACGGCGGGCGGCGCGTACATCCCCGGCATGTCCGACCACGTGATCATGGTCAAGGAACGGGCGAAGGTGTTCCTCGGCGGCCCGCCGCTGGTGAAGATGGCGACCGGTGAGGAGAGCGACGACGAGTCGCTGGGCGGCGCCGAGATGCACGCCCGCACCTCCGGCCTCGCCGATCACTTCGCGGTGGACGAGCGGGACGCGATCCGGCAGGCCCGCCGGGTGGTCGCGCGGCTCAACCACCGCAAGGCGCACGGCGATCCGGGCCCGGCCGAGCCGCCGAAGTACGACCCGGAGGAGCTGCTCGGGATCGTCCCCGGCGATCTGCGCACCCCCTTCGACCCGCGTGAGGTGATCGCCCGTATCGCCGACGCGTCCGACTTCGACGAGTTCAAGCCGCTGTACGGCACGAGCCTGGTCACCGGCTGGGCCGAGCTGCACGGCTACCCGGTGGGCATCCTGGCCAACGCGCGCGGGGTGCTGTTCAGCGAGGAGTCGCAGAAGGCGGCCCAGTTCATCCAGCTCGCCAACCAGCGCGACGTCCCGCTGCTGTTCCTGCACAACACCACCGGCTACATGGTCGGCAAGGAGTACGAACAGGGCGGGATCATCAAGCACGGCGCCATGATGATCAACGCGGTGTCCAACTCGAAGGTCCCCCACCTCTCCGTCCTCATGGGCGCGTCCTACGGCGCCGGGCACTACGGCATGTGCGGCCGCGCCTACGACCCCCGCTTCCTGTTCGCCTGGCCCGGCGCCAAGTCCGCCGTCATGGGGCCCCAGCAGCTCGCCGGGGTGCTGTCGATCGTGGCCCGGCAGTCGGCGGCGGCCAAGGGACAGCCGTACGACGAGGAGGCCGACGCCGCGCTGCGCGCCATGGTGGAGCAGCAGATCGAGTCCGAGTCGCTGCCCATGTTCCTGTCCGGGCGGCTCTACGACGACGGCGTCATAGATCCCCGCGACACCCGAACCGTCCTCGGCATATGTCTGTCCGCCATACACACCGCCCCCTACGAGGGCGCCCATGGCGGCTTCGGCGTCTTCCGGATGTGAGGCCCATGATTTCCACCCTGCTCGTGGCCAACCGGGGCGAGATCGCCTGCCGGATCTTCCGCACCTGCGCCGACCTGGGCATCCGTACGGTCGCCATACATTCCGACGCGGACGAGGGTGCGCTGCACACATGTGTGGCCGACACAGCGGTACGGCTGCCGGGCGCGGCCCCCGCCGAGACGTATCTGCGCGGCGACCTCATCGTGAAGGCCGCCCTCGCGGCGGGCGCCGACGCCGTGCACCCCGGCTACGGCTTCCTCTCCGAGAACGCCGACTTCGCCCGCGCCGTCCTCGACGCCGGACTGGTCTGGATCGGACCGCCGCACGAGGCGATCGAGGCGATGGCGTCCAAGACCCGCGCCAAGGAGCTGATGGGCGTCGCCCCGCTCGACGCGGCCGCCGTCACCCAGGCAGACCTCCCCGTGCTGGTCAAGGCCGCGGCGGGCGGCGGCGGGCGCGGGATGCGCGTCGTACGCGGCCTGGAGGAGCTGCCGGGTGCGCTGGAGGCCGCCCGCGCCGAGGCCGCGAGCGCCTTCGGGGACGGGGAGGTGTTCGTCGAGCCGTACATCGAGCGCGGCCGCCATGTCGAGGTGCAGATCCTCGCCGACACCCATGGCACCGTCTGGACCCTCGGCACCCGCGACTGCTCCCTCCAGCGCCGCCACCAGAAGGTGATCGAGGAGGCCCCGGCGCCGGGCCTGCCGCCCGCGCTCACCGAGAAGCTCTACGCCATGGCCGTACGGGCCGCCCGCGCCGTGTCCTACGAGGGCGCGGGCACCGTCGAGTTCCTGGTGGCCGACGGCCGCGCGCACTTCCTGGAGATGAACACCCGCCTCCAGGTGGAACACCCCGTCACGGAGGCGGTGTTCGGGCTCGATCTGGTGGCCGAGCAGCTCCGGATCGCCGAGGGTCACGCCCTGTCCCTCGACCCGCCGGCCGCGCGCGGGCACGCCGTCGAGGCCCGCCTCTACGCCGAGGACCCGGCCCGCGGCTTCGCCCCGCAGACCGGCACCCTGCACCGGCTCGCCGTACCGGGCGTGCGCCTGGACGCCGGCTACGGCGACGGCGACACGGTCGGCGTGCACTACGACCCGATGCTCGCCAAGGCGGTCGCCCACGCGCCGACCCGCGCGGAGGCCGTCCGCGCCCTCGCCGGCGCCCTGGAGCGGGCCGCGGTCCACGGCCCGGTCACCAACCGCGACCTGCTCGTCCGCTCGCTGCGGCACCCGGAGTTCACCACCGCCCGCATGGACACCGGTTTCTACGACCGCCACCTCGCCACCCTCACCGAGCCCGCCGCCGACCCGTACGCCCCCCTGGCCGCCGCCCTCGCGGACGCCTCGGGCCGCTCCCGGTTCGGCGGCTGGCGCAATGTGCCGTCGGCTCCGCAGGTGAAGCGGTACGAGATGGCGGGCGACGAGGTCGAGGCGGCCTACCGGCACACCCGGACGGGCCTCGCGGCTGACGGCGTCCGCGTGGTCCGCGCCGAACCCACCCTGGTCGTCCTCGAAGTGGACGGCGTGGAGCGGAAGTTCGACATCGCCCGCTACGGCACCCAGGTCCACGTCAACACCACCCCCCTCACGGCCCTGCCCCGCTTCCCCGCCCCCCGCCCCGACCACGCCCCCGGCTCCCTCCTCGCCCCGATGCCCGGCACGGTCGTCCGCATCGCGGAGAACTTGACCGAGGGCACCGAGGTCCAGCCCGGCCAGCCCCTGATCTGGCTGGAAGCGATGAAGATGCAACACCTGATCACGGCCCCGACGAACGGCACCCTGACGACCCTGCCGGTGGCGGTAGGACAGCAAGTGGAGATGGGCGCCCTTCTGGCGGTGGTCGAGGACAACTCCCCCTAGGGGCGCGGGGAACTGCGCGACCAGCCACCGACAACCCGCACGGGAAGGACTCGCATGACCCCCCTCATCGAATCCGAAGAACACCGGTCACTCCGCAAGGCGGTCGCCGCCCTGGGCAAGCGCTACGGCCGCGACTACATCACGCGAGCCATAACCGAGGGCCGCCACCCCACAGAACTCTGGTCCGAGGCAGGAAAACTCGGCTACCTCGGCGTCAACCTCCCGGAGGAACACGGCGGCGGAGGCGGCGGCATAACCGAACTCTCCCTCGTCCTGGAGGAGTTGGGGACCGCAGGCGCCCCCCTCCTCATGCTCATCGTCTCCCCGGCCATCTGCGGAACGGTGATCGCCCGCTTCGGCACGGAAGAGCAGAAGCGCGCCTGGCTTCCCGGAATAGCCGACGGCACCCGCACGATGGCCTTCGGCATCACCGAACCCGACGCCGGCTCCAACTCCCACCGCATCACCACGACCGCCCGCCGCGACGGCAACGACTGGCTGCTCACCGGCCGCAAGGTCTTCGTGTCGGGAGTCGACCAGGCGGACGCCACGCTGATCGTCGGCCGCACCGAGGACGCCCGCACGGGCAGGCTCAAGCCGTGTCTGTTCATCGTCCCGCGCGACGCGGACGGCTTCACGCGTCACCAGATCGACATGGAAGTCAACGCCGCCGAGAAGCAGTTCGAGCTGGTCCTGGACGACGTACGGCTGCCCGCCGACGCCCTTGTGGGCGACGAGGACGCGGGGCTGCTCCAGCTCTTCGCCGGGCTGAATCCCGAGCGGATCATGACGGCCGCGTTCGCGATCGGCATGGGGCGTTACGCGCTCGACCGGGCCGTGGAGTACGCCCGCGAGCGCACGGTGTGGAACGTCCCCATCGGCGCCCACCAGGCCATCGCCCACCCCCTCGCGCAGGCCCACATCGACCTGGAACTGGCCAAGTTGATGATGCGGAAGGCCGCCCTGCTCTACGACGCCGGGGACGACATCGGCGCGGGCGAGGCCGCCAACATGGCCAAGTACGCGGCCGGGGAAGCCTGTGTGAAGGCGGTCGACCAGGCCGTGCACACCCTCGGCGGCAACGGCCTCACCCGCGAGTTCGGGCTCGCCTCGCTGATCACCGGGTCCCGGGTGGCCCGTATCGCCCCGGTGAGCCGGGAGATGATCCTCAACTACATCTCCCACCAGACCCTCGGCCTCCCCAAGTCCTACTAGGAACCGTCCGGTTGGAGGAACCGTGTTCCACAGCGCGTACGACGACGTACCGCCCGTAGAACTCCCCGTCCACGACGCCGTGCTGGGCGGTGCCGGTGCCTTCGGGGACCGGCCCGCGCTGATCGACGGCACCGACGGCACGATCCTGACCTACGAGCAACTGGACCGGTTCCACCGCCGGTTGGCGGCCGCGTTCGCGGAGGCCGGGGTGCGCAAGGGGGACGTGCTCGCCCTGCACAGCCCCAACACCCTCGCGTTCCCGCCGGCGTTCTACGCGGC
Organism: Streptomyces sp. NPDC005435; assembly: GCF_040703155.1. Taxonomy (NCBI): domain Bacteria; kingdom Bacillati; phylum Actinomycetota; class Actinomycetes; order Kitasatosporales; family Streptomycetaceae; genus Streptomyces; species Streptomyces sp. NPDC005435. Next base: position 163,825 of record NZ_JBEXEQ010000006.1, on the reverse strand, counting down.
CACCCGGGCGGGAGCCACCGTCACCACCGTGCACCCGCTCTCGACACCGGAGGAGTTCGCCCGGCAGCTGGAGGACAGCGGGGCGCGCTGGATCGTCACCGTCTCCCCGCTGCTCCCTGCCGCCCGCCGGGCCGCCCAACTCGCGGGCGGAGTACGCGAGATCATCGTGTGCGACAGCGCGCCCGGACACCGCTCCCTCATCGACATGCTGGCGAGCACCGGGCCCGAGCCGGAGATGGCCCTCGACCCGGCCGAGGACATCGCCGTACTGCCGTACTCCTCCGGCACCACCGGCGTGCCCAAGGGTGTGATGCTCACCCACCGGCAGATCGTCACCAACCTCGTTCAACTGGAGCCCGCCATCAGGGCGGAGCCGGGCGACCGCGTCCTGGCCGTGCTCCCGCTCTTCCACATCTACGGCCTCACCGCCCTGATGAACGCGCCCCTGCGGCAGGGCGCCACCGTCGTCGTGCTGCCCCGCTTCGAGCTGGACACCTTCCTCGCGGCCATCGAGACCCACCGCATCACCGGCCTCTACGTCGCGCCCCCGATCGTCCTCGCCCTCGCCAAGCACCCCTCGGTCGAGCGGTACGACCTGTCGTCCCTGAAGTACGTGATCAGCGCCGCCGCCCCGCTGGACGCCGCCCTCGCCGCGGCCTGCGCCGAGCGGCTCGGGCTGCCGCCGATCGGGCAGGCGTACGGCATGACCGAGCTGTCGCCCGGCACCCATGTCGTCCCGCTCGACCTGCTGCGCGAGGCCCCGCCCGGTACGGCCGGCAAGCTGATCGCGGGCACCGAGATGCGGATCGTGTCCCTGGACGACCCCGGCAAGGACCTCGGCACCGGTGAGGCCGGCGAGATCCTGATCCGGGGCCCTCAGGTGATGAAGGGCTATCTCAACCGGCCCGACGCCACCGCCGCGACGATCGACGCCGAGGGCTGGCTGCACACCGGCGACGTGGGCCAAGTCGACGCGGACGGCTGGCTGTTCGTGGTGGACCGGGTGAAGGAGCTCATCAAGTACAAGGGCTTCCAGGTGGCACCCGCCGAACTGGAGGCGCTGCTGCTGACCCACCCCGGCATCGCGGACGCGGCCGTCGTCGGCGCCCTCAACGACGAGGGCAACGAGATCCCGCACGCCTTCGTCGTCCGCCGCCCGGACACGCCCGAACTCGGCGAGAACGACGTGATGTTGTACGTCGCCGAGCGCGTCGCGCCGTACAAGCGGGTACGCCGGGTGACCTTCACCGACTCCGTACCGCGCGCGGCCTCCGGGAAGATCCTGCGCCGCGAACTGCGGGAGAAGTCATGACACTTGTCGGACGGTCCCGCGAACGGGCCATGGAAATCCTGAGCCTGGACTCCCCGGACACCCGCAACGCCCTCTCCGCACCCCTGGTCGCCGCGCTCGCCGACGCCCTGGAGGGCTGCGCGAAGGACCCCGGCGTCCGGGCGGTCGTCCTCACCCACACCGGGGGCACGTTCTGCGCGGGCGCGGATCTGCGTGACCCTCCCCAACCGGAGGCGCTGGTAGGGCTGTTGCGGCAGATCGTGGAGCTGCCCAAGCCGGTGGTGGCGCGGGTCACCGGGCATGTCCGCGCGGGCGGGCTCGGACTGCTCGCCGCCTGTGACATCGCGGCGGCCTCCGCCGGGGCCACCTTCGCGTTCACCGAGGTACGGATCGGGGTCGCCCCGGCGGTGATCTCCCTGCCGGTGCTGCCGCGCGCCGACCCGCGCGCGGTCGCCCGTTACTACCTCACCGGCGAGCGCTTCGGCCCCGCCGAGGCCGTACGGCTCGGCCTGCTGACCGCCGCCGGGGACGACGTGGACGATGTGCTCGCGCCCGTCCTCGACGGTCTGCGCCGCTCCTCGCCCGAGGCCCTGGCCGCGACGAAACGGCTGCTCACGGCTAGGGTGCTGGAGACATTCGACCGGGAAGCGGCGGACTTGACCGCTCTCTCGGCCCGGCTGTTCTCCGCCCCGGAGGCCCGGGAGGGGATGACGGCCTTCCTGGAAAGACGGGATGCGGCATGGGTGGTGTGAGTACGGCGGAACGCGACCGCGTACCCAAGCAGGACCGCAGCCGGGCCACCCGGCAGCGGCTCCTGGAGGCCGCCGTGGCCTGCCTCGCCGAGTACGGCTGGGCGGGCTCCACGGTCGCGGTCGTCGCCGAGCGCGCGGGCGTCTCCCGGGGCGCCGCGCAGCACCACTTCCCCACCCGCGAGGACCTGTTCACCGCCGCCGTCGAGTACGTGGCGGAGAGCCGCTCCGTCGCGCTGCGCGAGCTGTTCCCCGACGCCCCCGGCGACCGGCGGGCCGTCGTCGCCGCCCTGGTCGGCCTCTTCACCGGGCCGCTCTTCCGGGCCGCCCTGCACCTGTGGGTGGCCGCCTCGGACGAGGAGCAACTACGCGGACGCGTCACCGAGTTGGAGGCCCGCGTCGGCCGCGAGTGCCACCGCATCGCCGTCGAACTCCTCGACGCCGACGAGTCCCGCCCCGGCGTCCGCGAGACCGTGCAGGGCTTCCTCGACATGGCTCGCGGCCTGGGCCTCGCCACCCTCCTCACGGATGACACCGCGCGCCGCGAGCGGGTCGTGGCGCAGTGGGCCGTACTGCTCGACGGGGCGCTGGGGGAGTAGGCCCCGGGGCTCGTGCGGGCGCCGTTGTCAGTGGCCGGTGCCGGCAGGTACGGCATGGGGGACCACTTCCAGATCATCGTCGACCTCGACGCCACCGAAGCGGACGCGTCCGGCCTCGCCGCGCGTGTGATCGGTCGGCTGGTGAGTGAGGGCATCGTGCGTGCCGAGTGGACCGAGTGCCTGCTCGGACCGGGACCCGGCCACCCGCCGGGCCCGCGCTGGGACCGGGCGGTGGCCCCGGCGGCCGACGCCCGGTGGGCGCCTGCCGACGGGCTCGCCGTCCACCGGTCGAGGGGGCGAGCGAGCCCTTCGACCGCGCCATGGACCTCTGGGAGGCGACCGGCACGGCCGATGTGGAGTGCGGCTCCTGCGCGGCCCGCGTCCCGCTGCCGGAGTGGGGCAAGTTCTGAGGTGCGGGGACCTGTCGGGCGGGTGACGCCCGTCACACCCGTATTCCGGGCATCGCAGTACTCTTGGCCCATGCTTCCGATGCTCGTTCGCCGCCGCCACGTGGACTACGTGCGCGTCACGAGCATGGGCTGTCGGCGTTCCGCCTGACCCAGCCCCCCTTTTTTCCTCGTCTCTTCCTTTCCGGCACCCGGGGGCCGCCCACCCCTCGCGGCTGCCCGTGCCCCGTAACCACGCGGACGCACCCATGACGAATCCCGCGACGAACCCGTCGTACGCACAGCTCCCGATCATCGACCTGTCGGCCGCCGACCGCGGCCCCGAGGACCGGGCGCGGCTGCACGAGCAGCTGCACTCGGCCGCCCATGACGTGGGCTTCTTCCAGCTCGTCGGGCACGGCGTGACCCGGCAGGAGACCGACGCGCTGCTCACCGCGATGCGGGCCTTCTTCGCGCTGCCCGAGGCCGACCGGCTCGCCCTGGACAACGTCAACTCCCCGCATTTCCGGGGCTATACGCGCACCGGCGACGAGCGCACGGCCGGCGCCCGCGACTGGCGCGACCAGCTCGACATCGGCGCCGAGCGCCCCGCCCGCGTCCCCGGCCCGGACGAGCCGCCGTACTGGTGGCTCCAGGGCCCCAACCAGTGGCCCGCCGCCCTGCCCGAGCTGCGCAGCGCCGCCCTCGCCTGGATCGACAGGCTCAGCTCCGTCGCCGAGCGCCTGCTGCACGAGCTGCTGACCGCCATCGGCGCCCCGGCCGACTTCTACGACCCGGCCTTCGGCGCGCACGCCCACCCGCACCTCAAGCTCGTCCGCTACCCCGGCAGCGCGGGCGACGGCACCGACCAAGGCGTCGGCGCCCACAAGGACTACGGCTTCCTCACCCTGCTCCTCCAGGACTCCGTCGGCGGCCTCCAGGTCCAGCGCGAGGACGGCCGCTTCCACGAAGTCCCGCCGCTGGACGGCGCGTTCGTGGTGAACCTCGGCGAACTCCTGGAGGTCGCCACCAACGGCTACCTCCTCGCCACCAACCACCGCGTGGTCAGCCCGCCCGGAGCCACGGAACGCTACTCGGTCCCGTTCTTCTACAACCCCCGCCTGAACGCGAAGATCGCCCCACTGCCCTTCCCGCACGCGGACACCGCGCCGGGCGTGACGACGGACCCGACGAACCCCCTGTACGCGGAATATGGGCTCAATGAGTGGAAGGGGAAGGTCCGCGCTCATCCCTTGGTGGCCGAGCGCCACCACGCGAGCCTCTTGACACCGGCCTGAGCAGGTTGCCTGGGGGCGCGGGGAACTGCGCGATCAACCACAACGATCCCGCAGCCGCCCACGCGCCCCGACAACCCATCTCAGTGGGCGAATTCAGTGAGCGATCCCCGCAAACCCAGGGATGTCCTCCGGCCGACGCGAACTAGGACCGACGTACTTCGCCGAAGGCCGCACCAGGCGCCCCGTCCGCTTCTGCTCAAGAATGTGCGCCGACCACCCAGCGGTCCTCGCGCACGTGAACATCGACGTGAACATGTGCGCCGGCACCTCCGCGAAGTCGAGCAGAATAGCCGCCCAAAACTCCACGTTAGTGGCAAGCACGCGATCCGGCCGCCGATTGTGGAGCTCCTCCAGCGCCGCCTTCTCCAGCGCCTCCGCGATCTCGTACCGAGGCGCCCCCAGCTCCCGCGCGGTGCGCCGCAGGACCCGCGCCCGGGGGTCCTCGGCCCGGTAGACCCGGTGCCCGAACCCCATGAGCCGCTCACCCCGGTCGAGGGCCTGCCGTACCCACCCCTCCGCGTCCCCGGTCTGCTCGATTTCCTCGATCATGCCGAGCACCCGGGAGGGCGCCCCGCCATGGAGGGGACCGGACATGGCGCCCACGGCACCGGAGAGCGCGGCGGCGACATCCGCGCCGGTGGAGGCGATGACCCGGGCGGTGAAGGTGGACGCGTTCATGCCGTGCTCGGCGGCCGAGGTCCAGTACGCGTCGACGGCGGCGACATGCTTCGGGTCCGGCTCCCCGCGCCAGCGGATCATGAACCGCTCGACCACCGACCGCGCCTTGTCGATCTCGTTCTGCGGCACCATCGGCAGGCCCTGCCCGCGCGCGGACTGGGCGACGTAGGACAGCGCCATGACGGCGGCGCGGGCGAGGTCGTCGCGGGCCTGCTCGGCGTCGATGTCCAGCAGCGGTTTCAGGCCCCACACGGGGGCGAGCATGGCCAGCGCGGACTGCACGTCCACCCGGATGTCCCCGGAGTGCACCGGGATCGGGAACGGCTCGGCGGGCGGCAGACCGGGGTCGAAGGCGCCGTCGACCAGCAGCCCCCACACGTTCCCGAAGGAGACGTGCCCGACCAGGTCCTCGATGTCGACGCCCCGGTACCGCAGGGCGCCGCCCTCCTTGTCCGGCTCGGCGATCTCCGTCTCGAAGGCGACGACTCCCTCTAGCCCGGGTACGAACTCGGACATAAGGCGGCTCCTCATGCTGGGTCGGCGGCGGTCACACCGGTCATGCCCCGTACGGCCGGGGGTCACCCGGAGACGGGGCGGGAACCAGCACGATAGCCCTGAGTGCCACTTTTGGGGAGACCTTGCGGCACTGAGTGCCACGTTAGGGGGACGTGGCGGGGGCGAGCCGGTGCGCGACGCCCGGGAAAGTGCGCCGGGGCGCCCGGGAGCGCACCCGGGGTGCTCCGGAAGCGCGCCGGTGGCCCGTACGCCCCCGTACGGCAGGATGGCCGCGTGACCGATCGCGACACGATGCCCGACCCCGCCACCGACCCCGCGTTCATGCGCAAGCAGTACCGCGCCCGGGGGCTCGATACGACGGAACTCGCGGGCCACCCGATGGACCAGTTCGCCCGCTGGTTCGCGGACGCCGCCCGCGCGGCCGTCCACGGCACGCTGTACGAGCCCAACGCGATGGTCGTCTCGACGGTGGACCCCGGCGGCCGCCCCAGCTCCCGCACGGTCCTGATGAAGGGCTACGACTCCGACGGCTTCGTCTTCTACACCAACTACGACTCGCACAAGGCCCGTGACCTGGCCGGGAACCCGTACATCTCGCTGCTCTTCCCCTGGCACCCGATCGCCCGCCAGGTCATCGTCTCGGGCGTGGCCCGCCGCACGAGCCGCGAGGAGACCGCCGCGTACTTCCACAGCCGTCCGCACGGCTCCCAGCTGGGCGCCTGGGCCAGCGCGCAGTCGACGGTGGTCGGCTCCCGCGCCGAGCTGGACGAGGCGTACGCCGCGCTCGGCGCCCGCTATCCCGAGGGCGCCCAGGTGCCCGTGCCGCCGCACTGGGGCGGCTTCCGGGTGGCCCCGGAGACCGTGGAGTTCTGGCAGGGGCGCGAGAACCGGCTCCACGACCGGCTGCGCTACGCCGCCCTCCCGGACGGCACCTGGACGGTCGACCGCCTGAGCCCCTGACACCGACCTGAAAACGCAGACGACCCGTGAGCTCGGGTCCTCCGCCGGGGCGGAGGGCCGGCCGGACGTACCGGCGAGCTCACGGGTCGGGTGACTGCGATGGATTGGCCGGCCGCATGCGCCTCGCGCACGCAGGTCCGGCACCGCATCTCGATGTGGTGACGGGCCGCTAGCCCGCAGCCACCTCGCGCGTCCGGGTTTCACTCATGTACCCGATCACCTCCCTTCTGCTTGGTATGCAGCCTAGGCACCGGCCCGGAGCGGCTCAACTGTTTTTCCGCGCCCCCGGATTCCGGCCCCGGAACGCGGTGGACGGCGCCCGGCCCCGGCTCGTACCTTGCCGCGCATGACGGATCTTCGGGTGGTGCCGGTGGACGGCGCCGCGATGCTGGAGCAGTGGCGCCACGTCCACAACGTGATCGTCCCCCCGGCCGCCCTGTCGGCCGGGGACGCGCGGGAGCGGGCCGGGCGGTACCGGCTGGAGAACGCCTACCTCGGGGACGCACTGGTCGGATGCTCCACCGTCCGCCCGCCGGCGGGGGAGGACCGGGTGGCGACGGTGATCGCGCGCGTGCTGCCCGCGTACCGGGGGCGCGGCCTCGGCACGGCCCTCTACGCGCACGCGCTCGGCCACGCGCGCCGGGCGGGCGCGCGGGCGGTCGAGACGTGCGTGCTCGCGGCGAACGGGGACGGGCTGCGCTTCGCCGTACGGCACGGCTTCGTCGAGACCGAGCGGTACGTGCTCGACGGGGAGCGGGACGAGTGGGTGGACCTGCGGCTGAGCCCGTTGCCGGGGGAAGCGGGGAAGGATTCCCGCAATCTTGCGGGAACGTGATGTGTGCCGGGTCACCGTCGAGTTGAATGACAGGCGAACGACGCAGGCCAGTGAGCGGAACGGGCGCCGAGGGGTGTGCCCGACGCAGCCTCCAGGGGGTCCAGGGTGAGTGCTTCCCGGCGTGGTGGGGCCACCGACGAGCTGGGGCCGGGGGAGCCGGGCGGAGCGGATCTGCTTGCCGCGCTCCTCGACGGCATGGACGCGGCTCTGTGCGCCTTCGACGCCGATGGTGTGGTGACCCACTGGAACCGTGAGGCGGAGCGGATCCTCGGCTGGAGCGCGGCCGAGGCGGTCGGGCGGGCGGGGTTCGCCGGGTGGGCGGTGCGCAGCGCGGACGCCGAGGAGGTGCAGCGGCGGCTGATGTCCGCGATGCGGGCGCCGGGGCGGCAGGTGCACGAGTTCGCACTGGTCACCAAGGACGGCGGCCGGGTGCTGGTGCGGACCCAGTCCGCCGCCGTGCGCGGGCCCGACGGGAGTCCGGCCGGGCTGTACTGCGCCTTCAGCGAGGTGCACGCGCAGATCGACCTGGAGCGGTCGATCGCGCTGAGCGAGGCGCTGTTCGAGGACGCGTCGTGGGGGGTCGTGCTGGTGGACGCGGATCTGCGTCCCGCCGTGGTCAACGCGCACGCGGCCCGCGCGCTCGGGGTCGGCCGCACCTCCGCGCTCGGGCGGCCGCTCGGGGAGCTGCTCGCCCAGGGTGTGGAGGAGCTGGAGAGCGTGCTGACCCATGTGCTGGCCGAGGGCGCGCCGCCCGGGCCCGCCGAGATGTGGGTGGCCGTGCGCACCGGCGAGGGGACACGGCGGCGCTGCTGGCGCAGCGGCTTCGTACGGCTGGCCTCGCCGCTGGCCGAGGAGCCCGTGCCGCTCGGGGTCGGCTGGCTCTTCCAGGACGTCACCGAGGCCCGGCAGGGCGAGCGGGAGGCGTCCCTGCTGCGCTTCCGCTCCAACCAGCTGCACCGCGCCGCCCGCGCCGCCGCCGAGTGCGAGGACCCGGCGGAGGCGGCCGTGGTCCACCTGGAGTTCGCCCTCGCGGGCTTCGCCGACCACGCCCTGCTCGACCGGGCGGTGCCGGCGCCGCCGGACTCGGACGAGGGCGCCGTGCGGCTCGTACGGCTCGCCGCCACGCCCGCCGGTACGCCCGGCCCCGACACGCCGCCGGGCACCACGGGGCTGCCGGTGCGGTACGGCGCCGGGCATCCCGCGCTCCAGTGCGGGGAGCGGAACGGGACGGTACGCGTGGACGCCGGGTCGGGGCCCGCCGAGCGGCCGCGCGAGTGGGCGCGGGCCCGGCTGTGGCCCGCCGACACCGCGCACGCGCTGTGCGCCGTGCTGCGCAGCCGGGGCCGCACGCTGGGCGTCCTCACCTTTCTGCGCGGGCCGGGGCGGGGGCGCTTCGACCGGTCCGACGTGGCGTACGCGGAGGAGGTGGCGGCGCGGATCGGGGCGGCGCTGGATCTGGCGGACGCGCTGCGGGATCAGTGACGGTAGAAGATCCGGTCGCCGTACTTCTCCATGATCCGCGTGTTCCAGTCGTGGCCGCCGTCGACGTTGCCGGAGCGCAGCAGCGGGGGTTCGACGCCGCGTGCGGCCAGTTCGGCGGCGGCGGTGGCCATCATGGCCTGCATCAGGGCCGAGGTGACGACAGTGGAGGCCGGGGCGAAGGGCGCGGCCACGGAGTCCAGGGACAGTTCCGCGTCGCCGACCGCGATCTTCGAGTCGAGCACGACGTCGCAGTGGTCCTTGAGGAAGGTGCCGGAGGCGTGCCGGGAGGAGGTCTCGGTGGCGTACGCGACGGAGGTGACGCCGATGACCTTGAGGCCGCGTTCGCGGGCGCCGCGCGCCATCTCGACGGGCAGGGCGTTGCGGCCCGACAGCGAGATGATCACCAGGGCGTCCCCGGCGCGGGCCGGTGAGCTGTCCAGCACGGCGGTCGCGAGGCCGTCGACCCGCTCCAGGGCGGAGCCGAGGGTGGCCGGGACGACGTCCACGCCGACGACTCCGGGTACGGCGAGCAGGTTCATCAGGGCGAGGCCGCCGGCGCGGTAGACCACGTCCTGCGCCGCGAGCGAGGAGTGTCCCGCCCCGAACGCGAACAGCCGCCCCCCGTCCGTCACGGTGTCCGCCAGCAGAACCCCCGCCTCCGCGATGGCCCCACCTTCCTCCTCCCGCACCCGCCGCAGCAGTTCCGCCGCGGCGTCGAAGAACAGTTCGGCAGGCGTGCCGTCGCTCATGCGGTGCCCCTTCGCGCTCGGTGTCGCGGATCACGGTGCGGTCTGGACCATCTCGGTGTCAATACGGGGTGCCTCCGGCGGTTCGGCGGCTGCCCTGCGCGGGAGTTGGCCGCGCCGGCGACGGGACCCGGTACGGAACCTGACGACGAAGCCGGGGGCCCGGTGCGGGCCCCGGCCCGTGCGACAGACCCCGGCCCGCCCTTGGCCCCCGCCCGAGCGGCCCCCGAGCCCCCGGCCCCCTGGCCCTGGCTTCTGGCCCCGGGCTTCCGGCTCTTGGCCCCTGCGCGGGACCCGGCTCGGGCGACAGGCCCCAGCCCGGCCTTGGCCACCGCCCAAGCCACCCCCGGGCCTCCGCCCCCTGGCCTCCGGCCCCTGGCCCCTGGCCTCCGGCCTCTGGCTCCCGGCTTCCAGGCCTCCGGCCTTGGCCCCGGTGCGGGACCCGCCCGTGGAGGCGAGGGGCCCCGGTGCGGACCCCGGCTCGGGCGACAGGCCCCGGCCCGGCCTTGGCCACCGCCCGAGCCCCCCGGGCCTCCGGCCTCCGGCCCCTGACTCCCGGCTTCCGGCTCCCGGGCCTCCGGCCCTTGGCCCTGGTGTGGGACCCGCCTGCGGAGGCGAGGGTCCCCGGTGCGGGACCCGGCTCGGGCGACAGGCCCCGGCCCGGCCTTGGCCACCGCCCAAGCCATCCCCGGGCCTCCGGGCCCTGCGGCCGCTGGCCCCAACTCTGGCTCCCGGCCCCCCGGCCCCTGGCCCTCCGGCCTCCGGCTCCGGCCCTGGCCACCGACTCCCGGCCCCTGGCCCCCTGGCCCCTGGCCCCTGGGCCCCAGCCCCTGGCCCCAGCCCCTGGCCCCAGCCCCTGGCCTCCGCCCCCTGGCCTCCGGCCTCTGGCCCCTGGCCTCCGGTCGTCGAGGCTGGGCCCACCGGTCTTCGTCTCGGTTGAGCCGCGTGGCGTCGTTCCGGTTTTGCCGTGTCGGCGCTCCGGCGCACCCCGGTTTTGCCGGGGCGGCACGGTTGTCGGTGGTATCCGGCAGAATTGAGTTCTGGGCCAGCGCACGCGCCGGGGAGCGGTGAGCCTCCGGCAGAGGTAATCGAGGGGCACGTATGTCCGGACTGATCGACACCACGGAGATGTATCTCCGCACCATCCTCGAACTGGAAGAGGAAGGCGTCGTCCCCATGCGCGCCCGCATCGCGGAGCGGCTCGACCAGAGCGGGCCGACCGTGAGCCAGACGGTGGCGCGCATGGAGCGGGACGGGCTGGTGTCCGTGGCCAGCGACCGCCACCTGGAGCTGACCGACGAGGGCCGCAGGCTGGCCACCCGCGTGATGCGCAAGCACCGGCTCGCCGAGTGCCTGCTCGTGGACGTCATCGGTCTGGAGTGGGAGCAGGTGCACGCCGAGGCCTGCCGCTGGGAGCACGTGATGAGCGAGGCGGTCGAGCGCCGCGTGCTCGAACTGCTGCGCCACCCCACCGAGTCGCCGTACGGCAACCCGATCCCGGGCCTTGAGGAGCTGGGCGAGAAGGACGGCGCCGACCCGTTCCTGGACGAGGGCATGGTCTCGCTGGCCGACCTCGACCCGGGCCAGGACGGCAAGACGGTGGTCGTCCGCCGGATCGGGGAGCCGATCCAGACGGACGCGCAGCTGATGTACACGCTGCGGCGCGCGGGCGTGCAGCCCGGATCCGTGGTGAGCGTGACCGAGTCGGCGGGCGGCGTCCTGGTCGGCAGCGGCGGTGAGGCCGCCGAGCTGGCCTCGGAGGTCGCCTCGCACGTCTTCGTCGCCAAGCGCTGAGACGAAACGAGAACCCCGGCGCCGCCGCGGCGCCGGGGTCTCACCTCCCCGGACGCTGACCCGGAGCCCCGAGCTCCCAGGGTCAGCTTCGGACCGTTTTTCCCCGAGCGGTCCGCCCCCCTCGCCAGAGAAGATCCCCTCGGCGGTGGCGATCATTCCTCTTCTGGTGTCACTCGAACGAGGGGTGTTTCTCGCACAGACCCGATGTTCGAATAGCAGTTCGATAGCCTGCGAGAGCAGGACGACGGACCACGGCAGACGACGACAGGGCAGTACACCGGTACGAGACAGGCAAGGCTGGGGGGTGCCAGGCGATGGCACGGCGTATCGACGTGACAGGAGCGGGCGGCGTACGGCTGGCCGCTTGGGAGTTCGCGGACCCGCCCAAGGAAGGGGCCGACTCCGCCCTCCCCGGCGTGCTGCTGCTCCACGGGCTCATGGGCCGCGCCTCGCACTGGGCCGCCACCGCCCGCTGGCTCGCGGAGCGGTATCGCGCGGTGGCGCTCGACCAGCGCGGCCACGGCCGCAGCGAGCACCCCCCGGCGGCCGCCTGCACCCGCGAGGACTACGTGGCGGACGCCGAGGCCGCCCTCGAACAGCTGGGTCTCGCCCCCGCCGTCCTCATCGGCCACGCCATGGGCGCCCTGACGGCCTGGCAGCTCGCCGCCCGCCGCCCCGACCTGGTGCGCGGCCTCGTCATCTGCGACATGCGCGCCTCCGCGCTCGGCGCGGCCTCGCAGCGCGAGTGGGACGAGTGGTTCCGCTCCTGGCCGGTCCCCTTCGCCACCCTCGCGGACGTCCGCAGATGGTTCGGCGAGGACGACCCCCGCCTGGAGCGCCCGAGCCGCACCCGGGGTGAGTTCTACGCCGAGGTCATGCACGAGTGCGCGGACGGCTGGCGCCCCGTCTTCGAGCCCGAGCGGATGCTCCGCACCCGCGAGACCTGGGTCCACGACGCCCACTGGGAGGAACTGGCCCAGGTCGCCTGCCCCACCCTGGTCGTGCGCGGCCTCGACGGCGAGCTCGGCCGCGCGGAGGCGCAGGAGATGGTCCGTGTGCTTCCCCGGGGTGAGTACGCGGAGATCACCGACGCGGGCCATCTCATCCACTACGACCAGCCGGCGGCGTGGCGGAGGGCGGTGGAGCCGTTCTTGAGTGGGCTGGCCTGACGTTCTTCAGGGGCGGGGTGGGTTCTGCGGGTGTTCGGGTGCGCCGCCGCCTGGGCTGGTCGCGCAGTTCCCCGCGCCCCTGAAAACACCGGTTCCCGTGTCCCTGAAAACACCGGTTCCCGTGTCCCTGAAAACCGCCGACCCCGCACCCCCGAAAACACCAGCCCCCGACCCTCCGAAGAACGCCGGCCCCACCCCTCAGCCCCGACTGACCGCCACCAGAATCTCCGGCAACCGCCCCACCGTCCGCGGCGCGGCCAACCGCAGCCCCGCCACGGTCACCCCCGCCCCGTACACCGCCCCCAGGGGCAACATCACCCAAGCCCACCCCGCACCCCCGTCGGAGACATTCAGCCAGATCACCGCAGCGATCACCGGCGCGCACAGCAGCGCCGCCGACACCATGCCCCCGAAGATCGCCGCGAAGGCGAGCCCCGCCTGCCCCGGGGCGACGTTCCGGTGCCCCTCCTGCGGGATCGAGTAGGGGAAGCGCGCCGACATCCACGCCCCGGTCGCCAGCATCGCGCCGAGCAGCGCCAGGGACAGCCCCAGCACCTCGGGCAGCCGGTCCCAGTCGCCGAGGATCGCGGTCGTCACCGAGGTCACCAGGAGCGCGTACGGCAGGGTGATCAGCAGCAGGGCCAGCGCGCGCCCGCGCAGCTCGGCGTAGGCGTCGCGGGGCGAGGAGATGGTCATGGCGACCATCCAGAAGGCGGAGGCGTCCTGCCCGAACTGGTTGTACATCTGCATCCCGAGCATCCCCGAGGCGAAGCACGCGAAGTAGACGGAGCCGGTGCCCTGCACGGCGTTGAACACCGGCACGATGAGCCCGATCGCCAGCGAGGTGACCCACGCGGCCTTGGTCTTGGGGTCGCGCCAGATGTAGCGCAGGGTGCGTTCCATGACGGCGCCGGTGCGGCCCGCCGGCAGCAGCCGGCCCAGCAGGCCCGCCGAGGCGCGGTCGGGCGCGCTGGTGTCGGCGCCCTGGAGCGTGGAGCCGTCCGGGGCGGTCATCAGCCGGGTCAGACCGCGCGCCCAGGCCGCGATCAGCAGCGCCAACGCAAGGAGAGACAAGGCCAGTCGGGCCAGCGCGAGACCGTACGATCCCGTACTCGCCGAGTGCACGGCGGCCAGTGCCGAGGCGGGCGGCACCCAGGACAGCACGTCGGCCACCGGCCCGAGCTGTCCGAGCCCGGACGCCGAACCCAGCCGCTGCAGACCGAAGTTGAGCACCTGCGCCCCGATGGCGATCACCAGCCCGCTCAGCACCGCGAGGTCCCGGCCCCGGCGGCTGGTGAGCAGCCGTACGTTGGCCGTCGCGACCGTACGCGCCAGCGCCACGCACACCAGCAGTGCGAGCGGCAGGGCGACGACGGCGGCCGCCCATCCGGCCGGGCCGTGCGCGAGCGCCACCACGCAGCCGGTCAGCACCAGCAGCGTGAACACCGGGCCGATGCCGACCAGCGAGGCGGCGAGCAGCGCGCGTACCAGCGGCCGGGGCCGCAGCGGGAGCATCACCAGCCGGGTCGGGTCCAGCGTCTCGTCGCCGCTCGGGAAGAACAGCGGCATCACGGCCCAGCCGAGCGCGAGCACGGCCGCGGCCGGTACGGCGACGTTCACGGCGTGTGCGTGCCAGTGCAGGGCGATCAGGCCCAGCATCTGGAGCAGGCCGACCAGCAGCGCGGCGAGGGCCGAGCAGACGAACGCGGCCCGGCGGCCCGCCGACTGGCGCAGCCCGCCGCGCAGCAGCGACAGCTTCAGCCGGACGAGGGTGGGGGTCAGGGCGGTCATCGCGGGGCACCGCCGCCCAGCCAGTCCAGCTCGGAGCCGGCGGCGCGGTCGTGGGCGCCGACGAGTTCGAGGAACGCGGCCTGGAGAGTGGGATGTTCCCCGCGCACCTCGGCCAGCGTGCCGGTGGCGCGGATGCGTCCGGCGGCCAGCACGGCCACCCAGTCGCACAGCGACTCCACCAGCTCCATGACGTGCGAGGAGAAGACGACGGTGGCACCGGAGGCGGTGTAGCGCTCCAGGACGCCCCGGATGGTCTGCGCGGACACCGGGTCCACGCCCTCGAACGGCTCGTCCAGGAAGAGCACTTCGGGGTTGTGCAGCAGGGCGGCGGCCAGCCCGATCTTCTTGCGCATACCGGTCGAGTAGTCGACGACCAGCTTGTGCTGGGCCCCGGCCAGGTCGAGCACGTCGAGCAGCTGGGTGGCCCGCTTGTCGACCTCGGCGCCGGGCAGCCCGCGCATCCGGCCGGAGTAGCCGAGCAGTTCCCGCCCGGACAGCCGCTCGAAGAGCCGCAGCCCCTCCGGCAGCACCCCGATCCGGGCCTTGACGGCCACCGGGTCGCGCCAGACGTCCTGCCCGGCGATCTCCACGCTGCCCTGGTCGGGCCGGAGCAGCCCGGTCACCATGGACAGGGTGGTGGTCTTCCCGGCCCCGTTGGGGCCGACCAGTCCGATGAACTTCCCGGCGGGCAGATCGAGGTCGATCCCCCCGACCGCGACGTGCTGCCCGAACCGCTTCCAGAGTCCCCGTATCCGCACTGCTGCCTCGGTCATGCCGAAACCCTAAGGGACTTGGGTGTTCCTGGTCAGGGGCCCGGCCCACTCGGTGATCAGCGGTCCCGTCCGCAGGCGTACGCCAGCGCCGGGACCACCTCCTCCGCGTCCGGGAGCCACCGGTTGGCGACGGACGGCGGGCAGGCCCACTGGGCGGCGCCCCGGGTGCCGACGCGGGAGGGCGGGGCGGCGACGTAGCGGCCCTCGCCGAGGGAGGTCAGGTCCAGGGAGGCGGGGTACCAGCCGAGCCGGCGCAGCAGGTCGGGCATCTTCGCGGAGCCGCCGGGCAGCACGAAGAACTCGGTCCGGCCGTCGACGGTGCGGATCACCGGGCCCGGGATCAGGCCCATGCGCTCCATGCGGGCCAGCGCCAGCAGGCCCGCGCTCTCCGGGACGGACAGCGTGTCGAAGGTGCGCCCGGTCGGCAGCAGGATCGAGGCCGTCGGCCGCCGCTGCCACATCCCGCGCACCGCCCGCACACTGCGGGTGGCGAGCGCCGCCCAGTCGGGCCGGGTGGGATGCGCCCCCGGCGCGGGGCAGTCGTCGTCCCCGCACGAGCAGTACAGCATCCCGCCCGCGGTCTCCAGCCAGCTGCCCGCGACCACGTCCCAGCGCCGCTCGTCGGCGTAGCGTACGGCGGTCTCCAGCAGGGGATCCGCGCGCTGGTGCGGGATCTGGGCGGCTGCGGGGCCCGCGCTCGTGTCGGTCACGATCCACTCAACTCTCCCGCCGGACGGTGGTTACGGCCTTCCCCGCGCGCGGGGGAGGAGCACCGGCCCGCCCCCCGGGGCGCATGGATGCATCCACGGGGGCGCGCGGGAGGGGCGGGGATGTGGCGCGGGTAGCCACGTCCGGGGGGCCGTAAGGCAGGCGCGGCGGGCGTCGCCGGGCCCGCCGGAGGGTCCGGGCACGGTGCCGCCGGACCCGCGCGGGGGGAGAGGCCGCCGCCTTTACCCCGGCAAACCGCACATGTCGCGCATTGACGTTATGTCGACTGGGCAGTGATCTGAATCGACCGGATCGTCCGGCCGGATCTTCACGCTCCGGGGTTTCGCAGGGGGTAGCGGATGGCCGCGAGGCCGCTAGTGGCGAGGCAGCCGAACGAACGGCTGCAAGCACTGATCCAGGAAGCGGGGTGTTCGAACGCGGGACTGGCCCGGCGCGTCAACATGTGCGGCGCCGAGCACGGTCTCGACCTGCGCTACGACAAGACGTCCGTGGCCCGCTGGCTGCGCGGCCAGCAGCCGCGCGGGCGCGCCCCGGCCGTCATCGCCGAGGCGCTGGGCCGCAAGCTCGGCCGTACGGTCACGATCGACGAAATCGGCATGGCCAACGGCAAGAACCTCGCCTCGGGCGTGGGCCTCCAGTTCTCGCCGACGGTACTGGGGGCCATCGAGCAGGTCTGCGAGCTGTGGCGCAGCGACGTGGGCAGGCGGGACTTCCTGTCCGGCTCCTCCGTCGCCGCCTCCGCGCTCGTCGAGCCCAGCCGCGACTGGCTGATCTCCGCGCCGGACGCGGCGGTGGCGCGGCAGGCGGGCCCGCGCGTGGGCCGCTCCGACGTGGCCGCCGTGCGCTCCATGACCGAGGCGCTGGTGGGCCTGGACCACACCTACGGCAGCGGGCATGTGCGCCCGGTCGTCGTGCACTACCTGAACAGCGTGGTCTCCGGCCTGCTCGCGGGCTCGTACCGGGAGGCGGTCGGGCGTGAACTCTTCTCCGCCGTCGCCCGGTTGACCGAGCTGGCCGGGTACATGGCCGTGGACACCGGCCAACCGGGCCTGGCCCAGCGGTACTACATCCAGTCGCTGCGCCTCGCGCAGGCGGCCGGCGACCGGGGCTACGGCGGCTATGTGCTCGCCGCCTCCATGAGCCATCTCGCCGCCCAGCTCGGAAACCCGCGCGAGATCGCCCAGTTGGCGCGTGCCGCGCAGGAGGGTGCCCGGGGCCGGGTGACCCCGCGCGCGGAGTCGATGTTCCACGCGGCCGAGGCGCGCGGGCACGCCCTGCTCGGCGACGGCCGCTCGGCCGACACCGCCTCAGGGCGGGCGATCGCGGCGCTGGAGCGCGCGGAGGCGGCCGGCGGCGACGACCCGGCGTGGATCGCGCACTTCGACCAGGCCTATCTGGCCGACGAGTTGGCGCACTGCCACCGCGACCTCGGCCGCCCGGAGGTGTCCGCCCGGTACGCCGAGCAGTCGCTCGCCGGGCACCCCCCCTCGCGCGCCCGGCGCCGCGCCATCGGCTACGTCCTGCTCGCCACCGCACAGGTGCAGCGCCGCGAGATCGAGCAGGCGTGCCAGACCGGGATGAAGGCGGTCGAACTCCTGGAGACCCTGCGCTCCGACCGGGGCGCCGAGTATCTGACGGATCTTCAGCAGCGCCTCGAACCCTTCCGGGAGGAGGCGGTCGTCAGGGAGTTCGGGGCCCGGCTCGACGTACGCCAGGCCGCCTGAACGAGCGGCCTTCGAGGTGTGAAGGGACGGTGAACGGCACCCGCGTCGCTCGCGGGTGCCGAATACAGCGTGGTGGGGGCGGGTTTTGTTACGGGTGTCACAGGGAAGCCGCTGTGGCCCTGAGCTGCGTGGCACCGGGCTCGACAGACCCGGTAGCGTGAGCCGACGATTCCGAAGGTCCCCCATTCACAGGAGTCCCGGTGACGCAGAGTGGACAGGGCGAGGAGCCCTCGGCGCGAGCCGCGCACGAAGGCATCGTGCTGCCCTCCGACGGAGGCGAGCCCCTGCTGCCGGGCACGACGGGCGCACCCGCGCCCTCCGCGCCGCCCGGCGGCCAGACCTGGGGCGGTGAGTGGGGCCCCGGCCAGGGCGCCCCGCAGCAGGGCCAGGGCTGGCCCCACGAGGCCACCCAGCACTGGCCCGCCCCCGAGCAGCCGGGCGGTCCCGGCCCGATGCCGCCCGAGAGTGCCCCGGCACCGTCGTACGGCGGCGGTGAGACGTACCCGCAGTACGCGGAGCACAACGGCGGCCAGTACGCGGACAACGGCGGCGGCCAGGGCTACCCGGCCGCCGGGGCGCCCATGCCCCCGATGCACGAGGCCGCCACCCAGTACATGCCCCCGGTGCCCGGCGCGGGTCCCGAGGGCGCGACGCAGTACATACCCCCGGTGCCGGGCGGCGGCGCGGCCGAGGCGGCCACGCAGTACATACCCCCGGTGAGCGGCGGCGCGCTGCCGCCCGAGATGGGCGGCCCGGCGCAGCCCGGAGCCGCGCACGCCGAGGCGGCCACCCAGTACATCCCGCCCTACCCGGGCGACGACGGCGAGCGGCAGCCGCCCGCCGAGTTCGACAACCTCTTCCGCGGCCCGCAGGCCGGCGAGGGCTCCACCCAGCAGATGCCGCGCGTCCCCTCGGCGCCCGTCGGCCAGGCCCCGGTGATCTCCGGGCAGCCCGCCTACCGGCCCCCGGTGGACGAGGACGACGGCGGACGCCGGGGCGGCGGCCGCACCGGCTCGCGCGTCCCGGTGATCGCCGCCGTGGGCATCGGCATCGTCGTCCTCGGCATCGGCGCGGGCGCGCTGCTCAGCAGCGGCGGGGACGACAAGAAGCCGGACCCCACCGCGGCCGCCGCCTCCAGCCCGGCCGCCACCGAGCCGTCCGCCGCCGCGGGCGCCGACCCGGCCAAGCAGCAGGCCGTCGCGCTCGACCAGGTGCTCGCCGACAGCGGCAACAGCCGCGCCCAGGTGATCCGCTCGGTGGAGAACATCAAGGCCTGCCGCGACCTCGGCCAGGCCGCCACCGACCTGCGCGACGCCGCCCGGCAGCGCAACGAGCTGGTCACCCGGCTCGGCAAGCTGTCCCTGGACAAGCTGCCGGACAACGCCGCGCTGAAGGACTCGCTGACCAAGGCCTGGCAGGCGTCCGCCGCCGCCGACAACCACTACGCGGCCTGGGCGGGCCAGGCGGCCGGCAAGCGCGGCTGCCCCCGGGGCCACGCGCGCGCCACCGGCCAGACCCAGCAGGGCGACCGGGCGAGCGTCACCGCCAGCTCCCAGAAGGCGCGCGCCTCCCAGCTGTGGAACACCATCGCGAACAAGTACGGCCTCACCACACGCCAGCAGGTCCAGCTGTGACGAAGGGCCCGGCGCCGGGGGAGCACCCCGGGCGCCGGGCCCTTCTCGCCGTACGGCTCAGTCCACGTCCGCCTTCTTCAGGGTGCCGGTCATGTCGGTGACCTCGGAGGCCGCCGCCGTACCCCGCCTCGCCGCGACCAGCCTGCCGTCCCGGACCACCTGGACGGTCACGTCCGCGTTGACCAGGCGCGGGAAGCCGACCTCCGCCAGCGGGGCCTCGTTCGGCCAGCGCAGGGTCGGGGTCAGCCCGCCGGTGCCCACCCGCAGCCCGTGGTTGAGGGTGTGCCGGACCGCGTCGGCGGTCATGTCGCCGTCCCCGATCTTCCGCAGGGCCGCCGTCAGCACGGTGTAGGCGATGTACGTGGTCTGCACACCGGCGTCCGCCGGGTCGATGCGGTTGTCGCCGAACGCCTCCGTGTTGATGATCTTCTTCATCGTGTCCCAGCGCGGGTCGGAGGCCGGCGGGTACCAGCTGGTGACGTACGCGCCCTCGTACGGGCCGGTCGCCCCGCCCGTCGCGTTGATCACCGACTGGTCGACGCTGCCCAGCACGGTCGCCGTGCGCACCGCCGGGAAGCCGGGGCGGGCGCGCCGGAAGGAGTCCATGAAGGTGTTCGTGCGGTCCCCGAGCGCCGGCACCACGCACCCCTTGAGCGCCGGGTCGGCCGTCGCCGCGCGCAGCGCCCGGTCGGCGTCGGCGTTGTACTCGGTGGCGTCCTCGGCGGCGTGCTGGTCGGCCGCCGGGGTGTGGCCGCCCGCCTTGAGGCCCGCGTCCAGCAGCGGGGGCAGCTCGTCCCCGGCGATGCTGTCGGGGCGGACCAGCGTGACGGGGCCGCAGCTGCCCGACAGCGTCCGGCCGAGCCCGGCGAGCAGCGCGGGCTGGCCGCCGTTGACCGGGTACGACAGCGGGCTCATGAACTCGTCGCTGGTGATGCCGTAGCCGCCGATGTAGGGGACGCCCGCGCTCTCCAGCGGGGCGAGGTAGGAGTCCGCGAACTGGCTGTACGAGCCGACGACCGCGACCGCGCCCTCGTCCGCCGCGCGCCGGGCGCACGCGGCCGCGCTCACGCTGTCGTTGCGCTCGTTGCAGGTCAGCACCTGGAGCCTGTGGCCGCCGATGCCGCCGCGCGAGTTGATCCACTTCGCGTACGCGACGGCCATGGCGGGCATGCCGGGCTTGTTGGTGGCGCCGGTGTTCTCCGGTGCCCAGGTCATGACCTTCACCGTGCCGCCCCCGGAGTCCGGGCCGCCCACCACACCGCACCCGGCGGTGAGGGAGGCGCACACGGCCAGGGCCCCGGCGTACCGGGCGGCGGTGCGGGTGCGCCGGGAGCGGGGGGAGGGGAAGAAGGTGCGGGTGAGTCGACTGCCGGTCATGGACACGCACGATTCCCTCACGTCCCCAACCCGGAGGTGACCCTCGGTCGACACCGGGTGACAGCGGGGTGAACAGCGGGGGCGAATAGGGCGCCGCGGACACGGAACGTACGATCGTTGACCGTGCAAGGTTCGGAGAACACTTCCCGTCGCGGCCGTCGCTCGACCACCATGGGCGTCATGCCACTCAACGACATGCCCTGGTGGCGCTGGCGCTGCACCGTGCGTTCCGCGCTGCACATGCTCTCCGACCCGGTCTTCCAGCGGGACGTCTGGCTGGCCGGCGTACCCGGGTACGGCGACGTCACCGACGCCGTCTACCGGCTGGTGGAGGACACCTGGCTGGACAACTGGTCGGCCGAGAAATACGTCGGCACGATATTCCGGGACTCGCAGGAGGCGGCGCTCGTCGACACCGCCGTGCTGCGGGTCCTGCGGATCATGCACCAGGTCGGCCCGGACGCGCCGGTCTCCGCCTACCTCGACCACCCCGGCTGGCCGGAGGCGGTACGGGCCGCGCGCGACGCCCATCTGCGGCTGGCGACCAGTGACGCGGACGATCCGGAGGCGCCGCCGCGCAGCCTTGAGGTGCTGCAGATCATGACCCGGTCCGCGTAGGGCTGCCGCCGTCGGAGCCTGGTGGGGGCCGCTGTGGGTCCTCGTGGGTCCGTCTGCCGGACACCCCGTCCGCCGGGGCGGTCCGGCGTGAGATCGTGTGACGCATGAACGAGCAGCCCAGCCGCGTCGCCGCCGGTGCGGCGGACCAGTACGTCCTGACTCTCTCGTGCCCCGACAAAAAGGGCATCGTGCACGCCGTGTCGAGCTATCTGTTCATGACCGGCTGCAACATCGAGGACAGCCAGCAGTTCGGCGACCACGACACGGGTCTGTTCTTCATGCGCGTCCACTTCACGGCCGAGGCGCCGGTGACGGTGGACAAGCTGCGCGCCAGCTTCACGGCCATCGGTGACGCCTTCCACATGGACTGGCAGATCCACCGGGCCGACCAGAAGATGCGCATCGTCCTCATGGTCAGCAAGTTCGGGCACTGCCTGAACGACCTGCTGTTCCGGGCCCGGACCGGGGCGCTCCCTGTGGAGATCGCGGCCGTGGTGTCCAACCACACCGAGTTCGAGGAACTGGTGGGGTCGTACAACATCCCCTTCCACCACATCCCCGTCACCCGGGACACCAAGGCCCAGGCGGAGGCGCGGCTGCTTGAGCTGGTGCGGGAGGAGAACGTCGAGCTGGTCGTGCTCGCCCGCTATATGCAGGTCCTCTCGGACGACCTGTGCAAGGCGCTGAGCGGGCGGATCATCAACATCCACCACTCGTTCCTGCCGAGCTTCAAGGGGGCGAAGCCGTATCACCAGGCGCACGAGCGGGGGGTCAAGCTCATCGGTGCGACCGCGCATTACGTGACCGCGGATCTTGACGAGGGGCCGATCATCGAGCAGGAGGTCGAGCGGGTGGGGCATGAGGTCACCCCGGACCAGCTGGTCGCCGTGGGCCGGGATGTGGAGTGTCAGGCGCTGGCGCGGGCCGTCAAGTGGCATGCGGAGCGGAGGATTCTTCTTAACGGGCGCCGGACCGTCGTGTTTGCCTGAGCTTCGTTGGCGGGTGCGGGTCTGTGGTGGGCTTGTCGCGCCCACGCGGCGGTAGCCGCAAATCGACACAGCCCCGCGCCCCTTCAGGTTGGACCGCTGAGCGTTTCTTACATCCGGCTCAGGCTTGCTGTTGCCGTCAGTACTGCCCTGATCGCGTCCCTGTCGCCCTTCTGGCCCGCCGCTGCTTCCTCCGGGGAGATGTGGCCCGCTGCCAGGCGGCAGAACTCGACTCCGTCCAGCGCTACCTGGGCCACCTGGTCGGCGTCGGGGGTGCGGGGGTCGAGGGGGATCAGGTACGTGTTGCCGTACGGGCTGCCCTCGATCTCCAGGAGGACGGTGCCGGGCGGTGCCTGGGGGAGGGCGGCCAGGACGGACGGGAGCATCCGGATCGCCAGGTCGATCAGCCTGCCCAGGTGGCGGGGTGCGGGCGGGTCGTAGGGGTAGGACACCGCCCGCGCGATGTCCTCGGCGTGGACCCAGCACTCGAAGGCGCGGTCCAGCATCGCGTCGTGCAGCGGGAGCGCGAAGTCGCCGTAGGACACCTCGAAGCCTCGGGCGCGGCCGCCGGTGAACGACGCGGTGCGTACGAGGCGGTGGCTCTGGTCGCGCCAGGGTTCGCGGACGTGGCGGGTGGGCGGGAAGTGCGAGGCCTGCCAGAACGCCTCGGTCCGCTCGGCCGGGCCGCCGGCGCCGCGGGCCTGTTCGGCCAGGGCCTCGGTCAGCGGGTCCTCCAGACCGAGCGCGGTGGCCACCAGGCCGTCCACCGAGAGCAGATGCGCGATGACCCCGGCGACGGTCGTACGGCGGCTGGTCGCGCCCTCGGCGCCGAACCACCGCAGCCGTACGGGCGCGTGCCACTCGGCGTCGCCGAAGTCCTGGAGCAGCGCGTCCAGACGGGCGGTCTCGGCGTCGTAGGCGTCGGCCCAGTCGGGAACGGGGACGCGCGGCGGGCGGCGGCTCAGACAGGTCTCCAGGACCCGGGCGCGCAGCGTGGGGTCGACGTCGAGCGGCTCGGGCCGGTGCAGCAGCTCCACCGCCTCCCGCAACCGCCGCGCCTCCTCGGCACACGCCCCGCACTCCCCCAGATGCTCCTCCACCGCCTCCGTCTCCGCCCCCGAACAAGCGGCCAGCGCCCACGCCCCGAGCAACGACCGCAGCACCTCGTGCGACAACGCCGCGCCGGCTTCCGCGTTTTCGCCGGCCTCCCGGGGCAGGGGAACGCGCTCGGGCCGCGCCCTGACGCCGTCCGCGCGGGGCGGTTCGGGCCGCGTCCCGGTGCTGTCCATGCCGAGCCGCTCCCCGTCGAGCCGTACCCGGGCGCCTGCCGCGCCATGACCTTCGCCGCCGGGCCGTGCTCCCGCGCTCTCCGCGCCGGGCTGGTTCCCGCCGGACCGCGCCCAGCGGCCCTCCGCGCCCGGCCGGTTCCCGCCGGGACGCACCCAGGCGTTCTCCGTACCGGGCTGTTCCCCGTCGGGCAGCGCCCAGGGGCTCTCCGTGCCGGAGTGTCCCGTGGTGGTCGCTGTTTCGGGTTTCCGGGCGGTAGCCCCCTCGTGGTGTTGCCGGGGGAGGCGTTCCTCGGTGTCATCGGGGGTGCCGGGGCCGTTCGGGGCGTCGGCTCGGGGGTCGGGGGTCGTCATCGGGTTCCCCCGTCGGGCGGTGGGGTGTCGTGGGCTGTGGAGAGGAGCTGGAGGCCGAGGCGGAGGCGGCGGCGGGCCTCGTCCTCGGTGACGTCGAGATCGGCGGCGGTGCTGCGGTAGTCGCGGCGTTGGAAGTAGGCCAACTCCAGGGCGGCGCGCAGGGGTTGGGGCATCGAGTGGACGATGTAGTCGGCGCGGGCGGCGACCGCCGCGCGGTGCACCTTGTACTCGACCTCCTCCGGCGAGCCGCCGCCCCCGTCCAGCGCGGCCGTCTCGTCGTCCCGCAGCCGCCGTACCGCCAGCCGGCGCGTCACCGCCGCGATCCAGGTGCGCAGCGGCTCCCGGCGGGGGTCGTAGGTCTCGGGGTGCTGCCACAGGTGGGCGAAGACTTCGCGGGTCAGGGCGTCGGCGGCGCCCTCCTCGCCGAGGACGCGGTGGGCGAGGCCGTGCACCAGCGAGGCGTACCGGTCGTACAGCTCACCGAGCGCCGCCGCCTCCCCGCGGGCCAGCCGCTGCTGCATCACGCGGTCCCAGCGGTGCGGTACGTCCTGCTGCGCCATGCCGTTCCTCCCCTCGCCCGGTACGGGCCCGGGCCGGTGTCCCGGTGACCTTCTCCCGAATGTAGTCGGCACGTCTGACAGCGCACGCCCCTTTGTGTCAATGTGCGCCCCCTGCTCCGTCGCAGGTGATAGGGCCTCCTTCACACGGCCTTCACTCTTGCATGGTCCAACTCCGATCGAACAGGATTGATAGTGACCGAAACAAGACCTTTGCCGATCCTCCGCGGTTTGCCAATTCGTGTTTCAGGGAAACGCCCGCTGGGCAGCCGCGCGGAAAGAAACGTAGGGGCTGCTTCCATTTCCGGGCGGTTCCGCGAGATCCGCCGAGCGGAGGGGTGTGGCCGTGGCATTCGAAGTGACCGGCGCCGAGCGGGGCGCGTGGGCCGTGCTCCGAGTCTGCGGTGAACTGGACCTGGTGACCTCGCCGGTACTGCGCCAGCGCGTGCACGACGTGGTCGCCGAGGGGCATCACAGCCTGGTCCTCGACCTTTCCGACGTCTTCTTCTGCGATTCCAGTGGCGTCGGCGTGCTCATCGCCTCCCGCCGGCTCATCCGCTCCTGTCAGGGCCGGCTGCGGCTGATCCTGCCGGACCGGGGCGCGGAGGACGGCTCCCATGTCAACCGCGTCCTCGGCGCGCTCGGGGTCCGGCGCCTCTTCGACGTCCGCGCGGACGTGGTCTCCGCGACCGCCGACGAGCCGGACTCGCTCACGGCCTGAGCCGGATCTGAGCCGGATCTGAACCGGTCCTTGAACCGGGGACATAAAGCGTCTCGGAAGATGATCTTCCGGTAATTCGACGCTCCGGCGCGGGAATTCATGGCCACGGATGTCGCGGATCGTGGCGAAGTCGCATCACTGAGCGTCGATATCGGGTTGTGTCCGTTCCGCGACTCGTCACGGCCCGGAGTCGGCGGTCCGCTCGGGTACCTTGGGTGAGATGCGAGTGGCAGCGAGCACCAGTGGTGCCGGTGATGCCCCTGGGGCGTTCCCGGACTCGGTGGCGCGCGCCGCTGTTCACGGGGTGACGGTGGAATACCGGCCCGATTGTTCGACTCCTCGACATGCGCGTCGCACAGTATGCCGCACGGGTACTCCTTCGCGCGGGAATATGCCCGAAGCGCTTGTTGGGGTGACTGTACGTCAACCATGCTGTCTCGTAAGGGAATCACGTTCCGTGACCCTTGCTCTGGCCGTTGTTCTGGCCATGCAGAAAATGGCTACGATCGTGGCCCTCGCCGTGTCGGACGTCGCGGATCGTGTCGCGACCGAGGGGTGGCGTGGGGTCATGTGTCCGCCGGTTCGGATGGTGTGAGCGGTGCAGGTGCTTCAAGTGCAGCTGGAGATCCGGCCCGACCCCGAGGAGGTGAGACGGGCACGCAAGTGGGCCCGCTCCCGGCTCGCCGGGCTCGGGATAGCGGCCGACGAACCGTTGGCCGAGACTCTGATCCTGCTCGTCTCCGAGCTGGTGACCAACGCGGTGGTGCACACGGGGCGTCCGGCCCTGCTGCGGCTCTCGCTGCCCGGCGGAGCCGGCGGTACGGGCGCAGACGCGGCTGAGGACGCGGTCGAGGGCGCGGCCGACGGCGTGGTCAGAGGCGCGGCCGGCGGCCCGGAGTCCGAGCGGTCCGCGGAGAGCGGTCCGGCCGGGGACGGCGCCGAGCCCAGAGGCGCGGACGGTGCGGAGGAGCCGGTCACGACCGTCGTCTCCGCCACCGTGCGCCTCGAAGTGGCCGACGCCAGCTCCCGTGCCCCCGTACCGCGGTGCGCGGGCGACGACGCCACCGGCGGCCGGGGTCTGGCCCTCGTGGACTGTCTCGCCGACCGCTGGGGCTGGCAGGCCGAGGGCGCGGGCAAGAGCATCTGGTGCGAACTGGACCGCTGTTCGCCGCCCCGGGAGGGCGTGGCGATGGCGTACGGGGGCGGCATGGCCGCGTACGAGGACTTCACCTTCGAGGCCGTGTGACCCGTGTTCCGGCGATGCGCCGGGCGTGCTCCCGTGCGCGGGCGCCGCAGAGTGCGCCGAAGTCCCTTTCGCCCATACGGTGTTGACGCGTCGAGTGTGTGTGAACACGCTGGTGTGCGTCGATTCGCCGCGAGGGGACGGCGAGGGCCGGGGTGACGGAGTCCTCGCCGGGTGTGGGTCGCACCGGTCGGCGGCGCCGGGCGTGCACAGGGGGACACGCCCGGGGCTGCGCCGCCGAACGGTCCGCGCGGGGCGGGAGCGCCAACCGAAAACACCGGCGCCCCCGCCCCGACCACCAGCCCGCCCCCGCTCGACAAGCCGCCCCCGGTGAGGCCCGCTCCCTACACTGCCCCCATGGCATGCCGCATCAGCGAGTTGGTTCTCGACGCAGCCGATCCCGAGGGGCTCGCTGTTTTCTGGGGTGAGGTCCTCGGGTATGTGGAGCTCGGCCGTGAGGGCGACGGGAGTATCGAGATCGGGCCACCGGGTGCCGGGTTCGGCGGGGCGCAGCCCACTCTGGTGCTCAGCCCCAGTACCGATCCGCGTCCCAGGAAGCTTCGGCTGCATCTGGACGTCAGCCCGACCGACCGTGAGCAGGAGGCCGAGTTGGAGCGGCTGCTCGCTCTCGGTGCCAGGCCCGTGGACGTCGGCCAGACCGGGGCCGAGAGCTGGCACGTCCTGGCGGACCCGGAGGGCAATGAGTTCTGCCTTCTGCGCACCCGGCTCCAGCCGGTCTAGGCGCGGACGGTGGCCCGGAACGTCCGCCGATAAGCCGTGGGCGTCACCCCCAGGTTCTGCTGAAGGTGCTGCCGCATCGACTGGGCCGTGCCGAAGCCGCAGTCGCGGGCCACGCGGTCGATGGGGAGGTCGGTGGACTCCAGGAGGCGGCGGGCGAGTTCGACGCGCTGCTGGGTGAGCCACTGGCCCGGGCTGACGCCGACCTCCTCGCGGAAGCGGCGGGTGAAGGTGCGGACGGACATCGCCTCCCGGGCGGCGAGGTCGCGGAGCTGGATCGGCTCGTGGAGCCGGCCGAGGGCCCAGGCGCGGGCGGCGGTCGTGGTGGCGAGCTGCGGGTCGGGGACCGGGCGATGGATGTACTGCGCCTGGCCGCCGTCGCGGTGCGGAGGCACGACCGTGCGGCGGGCGACCTCGTTGGCGATCGCCGCGCCGTGGTCCCGGCGCACGATGTGCAGGCAGAGGTCGAGCCCGGCGGCGACCCCCGCCGAGGTCAGCACGTCGCCGTCGTCGATGAACAGCACGTCGGGGTCCACCCGGACCGCGGGGAACATCCGCTGGAAGCGGTCCGCGTCGGCCCAGTGCGTGGTCGCCGGGCGCCCGTCGAGGTATCCGGCGGCGGCGAGGACGTAGACGCCGGTGCAGATGGAGGCCAGGCGCGTGCCGGGGCGGATGCGGGCGAGGGCGGCGGCCAGTTCGGGGGTGAGGCTGCCGTCGTCGTAGAGCGGGCCGAGTTCGTACGACGCCGGGACGATCACCGTGTCGGCCGTGGCCAGGGCCTCGGGGCCGTGGGGCACGTGCACGGAGAAGTCGGCGTCAGTCACGACCGGGCCCGGCGGTCGCACCGAGCAGGTCAGGACCTCGTACAGCGCCCGCCCCTCCTCGTCGCGGGCGCGGGTGAAGATGCGGTGCGGGATGCCCAGTTCGAAGGGGAGCAGGCCGTCCAGGGCCAGGACGACGACGCGGTGCGGGCGGAACTCCTCGGACGCGGCCATGGCCCGATCCTAGCGAACGCTGTCCTGCGGGCCACTCGATGCGCGCGCAAGGGTCCCCGACCCTGGACCGTGTGACTCAGACAAGTGAAGCCACCGCCGCTCCCCGCACCCCGGCCGGACGGCGCCGGGTGCACCGCGCCTGGTTCGTCGCCGCCGTCACCTTCGTCACGATCATCGGCGCGGCGGCCTTCCGTTCCCTGCCCGGACTCCTCATCGACCCGCTGCACACGGAGTTCGGCTGGTCGCGCGGCACGATCGGCGCGGCCGTCTCCGTGAACCTCGCGCTCTACGGCCTGACCGCGCCGTTCGCGGCCGCGCTGATGGACCGCTTCGGCATCCGCCGGGTGGTCGCGGTCGCGCTGACCGTGGTCGCGCTGGGCTCCGGGCTCACCGTGTGGATGACCGAGCCCTGGCAACTCATCCTGTGCTGGGGCCTGTTGGTGGGCCTCGGGTCCGGCTCGATGGCGCTGGCGTTCGCCGCCACCGTCACCGGGCGCTGGTTCACCGCGCGGCGCGGTCTGGTCAGCGGCATCCTGACCGCCGCCTCCGCCTCGGGCCAGCTGATCTTCCTGCCGCTGCTGTCCTGGATGATCGAGACCGGCCACGACTGGCGTCCGGCGGCCGTCACGGTCGCCTTCGCCGCCCTCGCGGTCGTCCCCTTCGTGTGGCTGCTGCTGCGCGACCACCCGGCCGACGTGGGCCTCGCGCCGTACGGGGCGAGTGAGTTCGTGCCCAAGCCGCCGCCGCTGACCGGCGCCGCCCGGCGGACGCTCGGGGTGCTCGCCAAGGCCGCGCGCACCGGCCCGTTCTGGCTGCTCGCGGGCAGCTTCGCGATCTGCGGGGCCTCCACCAACGGCCTGATCCAGACCCACTTCGTGCCCGCCGCCCACGACCACGGCATGCCGGTCACGGCGGCGGCCTCGCTGCTCGCGGTCATCGGGATCTTCGACGTGGTGGGCACGATCGCGTCGGGCTGGTTCACCGACCGCTTCGAGCCGCGCCGTCTGCTCGCCGTGTACTACGCGCTGCGCGGGACCTCGCTGCTCTTCCTGCCGATGCTGCTGAACCTCGGCCCCGACGTGAAGCCGCCGATGGTGTTCTTCATCGTCTTCTACGGCCTGGACTGGGTCGCCACCGTCCCGCCCACGCTCGCCCTGTGCCGCGACCGGTACGGAGACGACTCCGCGATCGTGTTCGGCTGGGTGCTCGCCTCCCACCAGATCGGCGCGGCCCTGGTGGCCTGGCTCGGCGGGGTCGCCCGCGACGTGTTCGGCTCGTACGACATGGTCTGGTACGCCTCCGGCGCCCTGTGCGCGGCGGCGACGCTGATGGTCCTGGTGATCCGGCGCCGCCCGGCGCTCACCGTGCCCGCGTAGCCTCGCGGGCCAGCCGTCTGGCGACGGCCCTGGCGATCTTCTCGGCGTCCAGGGCCAGTTCGCGGAACATGCCGCTGATCGGGTTGGTGAACCCGGTGAAGTACAGCCCCGGCGCCTCCTTCGGGGTGCGTGCCCCGTGCACCACCGGGCGCCCCCGCTCGTCCAGCACCCCGAGCGGCCCGACCAGGGAGTCCAGGCCGCGCAGATACCCGGTGGCCGCGATCACCGCGTCCGGCGCCACCCGGGTGCCGTCGGCGAGGGCCACCTTGCCGTCCTCGAACCCCTCGACGGCGGCCACGATCTCGACCTTGCCCTTGCGTACGGCGTCGATCAGGCCGACGTCCTGGACCGGGATCGCGCCCTCGCGCACCCGGCTGTAGAGGCCCGACTCCGGCCGGGGCAGGCCGTGTTCGGCGAGGTCGGGGGTGCTGAGGCGGGCCATCGGCCGGGCGAGCCTGTCCACGAGCCGCACCGGCAGGCGGCGTACCAGGATGCCGGTGTACTGCGCGGACCAGCCCGCCGTCGAGCGGCGCACGATGTGCGGGGCGGTGCGCACGGCCAGCCGGACCCGTGCGGCCCCGCCCTCGGCCAGGTCCACGGCGATCTCGGCGCCGGTGTTGCCCACGCCGACCACGAGGACGTCCCGGTCGGCGAAGGGGCGGGGATTCCGGTAGGCGCTCGCGTGCAGGAACTCCCCGTCCCAGTCGTCGAGGCCGGGCCAGTCGGGCAGGCGCGGGGTGTGGTTGAAGCCGGTGGCGACGAC
This sequence comes from Streptomyces sp. NPDC005435, assembly GCF_040703155.1. Lineage (NCBI taxonomy): Bacteria > Bacillati > Actinomycetota > Actinomycetes > Kitasatosporales > Streptomycetaceae > Streptomyces > Streptomyces sp. NPDC005435. The sequence continues at coordinate 133,657 of NZ_JBEXEQ010000006.1, read as the reverse complement.
CACCGCGCTGCCGGTCAGCTCCCGGCCGCCGGAGGCGTGCAGCAGCCAGCCGGCGCCGTCCGGGGCGGGCTCCACCCGGAAGACCTCGACCCCGGTGACGATCTCCAGCTCGTGGTGCTCGGCGTACTTCTCCAGGTAGCGCACCACGTCGTCGCGGGAGACCCAGCGGCCGAACGCGCGGGGGATCGGCAGGCCCGGCAGCGCGGACAGGCGGCGGGTGGTGTGCAGCCGGAGCCGGTCGTAGTGGCGGCGCCAGGACGCGCCGACCCGGTCGGCCTTCTCCAGGATCACCGCGCGCACCCCGCGTGCCCGCAGGGCGTGCGCGACGGCGAGCCCGCCGGGACCGGCGCCGATGACGTAGACGGGACGGTCGGCGGGGGTCGCGGTCAGGTGCGCGAACGAGGGACGCGAGTCGGCCATGAGCGCGAGCGTAATCACACCCCCGGTTGATGGGTATCGGTCAAGACCGGAATTGGTTGCGGATTGACAACGATGACGTGTGCGGAGTGCGAAAGGTGTGAAAACGCTTCACGGCCACAGCAGTTGGCGCGCCCAGCCGAACTCGGTGCGCCGGTACTCCAGGCGTACGTGACGGCGGTCCGGATCGCCCTGGAAGAACTCCACGACCTCGGGGCGCAGGTGGTAGAGGGTCCACCCCGGAACCGGTGCCGCGGGGTTCTCGCGCGCCTGCCGCCACGCCTCCTCGGACGCCTCGCGCAGTGCGTCCACGGAGCCCAGCTCCTCGCTCTGGCGGCCGGTGAGCGCGGCCGCGAGGGCGCCGGTGGAGCGGGCGTGCAGATCGGCCTGGCCCTCCTCGGCCGGGGCGGCGGTGACCGGGCCGCGCACCCGCACCTGGCGGCCGAGCGCGGGCCAGTAGAAGGCGAGGGCCGCGTACGGGTGGGCGTCCAGGGCCCGGCCCTTGCGGCTGCCCGCGTGGGAGGCGAAGGACCAGCCGGCGGCATCGGCGCCGTGCAGCATCACGATCCGTACGTCCGGATTCCCGTCCTCGTCGGTCGTCGCCAGCGACATGGTGTGCGGCTCGGGCTGCCCCGCCCGTACGGCGTCCGCGAACCACGCGGTGAACAGCGGCAGCGGGGAGGGCGGCGCGGTGGCCGGGTCGAAGGGGCGCAGCTCGGTCGCCCCGGGCGGCCACACCCGCAGGGAGAGCAGCAGGGCGTGCAGATCCGGGTGGGCCGGGGTCTCCTCGTGTGCCATGGAGCGAGTATCGCCCGCTGTCGCGCGCTGTGTTCGGACGCGGGACGGGCGGTGGTCCACCCGAGTGGACCACCGCCCGCCAGACAGGACTTGGGGGGTTGTGTGCTACCTGGCGGGCTTCTTCCCGGTCACGCCGAGGTACGTCAACAGCGAGAGCGTCGGCTTGAGTTCGGCCTGCTTCACACCCCAGGAGGAGAAGCCCTTCTGGTGCGCGGCGACCGAGGAGAGCATGGTGACCAGGGAACCGGCGATCGCCGCCGGGTTGACGTCCTTGTCCACCCGCCCCTTGGCCTGGAGTTCGGCGACGGCCTCGGTGAGCGGGCCGTTGACCGCGCTCAGGATCTTCATGCGGAGCTTGTTGAAGCGCTTGTCGCCCTCGGCGGCGGCGAGGTCGACCACGCGCAGGATCGCGTCGTTGCGGCGCCAGAAGTCCATGAAGCCGTCCACGAGTTCCTGCGCGGTCTGCCAGCCCGCCTTGCCCGCCCAGCTGCGCCCGGCGAGCAGTTCGGCCAGCTCGGCGCTCTCGGCGGCGGTCTGGTCCGCGATCTCCAGGACGGCTCCCTCGACGTCCGGGAAGTACTGGTAGAAGGTCGCGGGCGACGTGCCCGCCCTCCGGGCGACATCAATGACCTTGACGTCCCGGTAGGGGGAGGAGCTGAGCATCTCGCTGAGGCAGTCGAGCAGCTTCTGCCGGGTCGCCTGCCCACGCCGGCCGGCCACGCGGCCGTCGACGGTACGCACTTGTCCTGTCATGCCGTCAGCTTACCGACGGGGATCAGGAGCGCTATTCGGCCGACTGCAAATGGGGTGCCCGGCCTTCCCGGGGCGATTTCCCTGGTCTGCGGGGTGCGCGCGGTGCGGTTACTTTGACGACATGGCCGAAAACAGTGCACCGGCGTACGGCGAGGGCGTGCCCTGCTGGGTGGACGCGCAACTGCCGGACGTCGAGGCGGGCAAGCGGTTCTACGGTGAACTTTTCGGGTGGACCTTCGAGCCCGCCGAGGAGGCTCCGGGTGGCCCGGTGTGGGCCCGCCTGGACGGCGAACCCGTCGCCGCGCTCGCCCCGAAGACGGACGGGCGCATGCCCACCGTGTGGACGGTCTACTTCGCCACCCCGGACGCCCGCGCGCTGGGCCGCCGCATCACCGAGGCTGGGGGAACGCTGATCTCCGGCCCCTTCCCCGTGGACGGCCTGGGCGCCACCGCCCTCGCCGCCGACCCCGAGGGCGCTGTCTTCGGGCTGTGGCAGCCCGGCTCGCTGCCCGGGTTCGGGCGCCGCCGCGAGCCGGACACGTTCGTCTGGGCCGAGCTGTACACCCGCGACACCGCCGCCGCGAACGCCTTCTACGGCGCCCTCTTCCACGAGGCGCTGTTCGGCTCCGGCACCGAGCCCGACTTCGGCCGCGCGAACGTGACCGACGTGTTCCCCGCCGAGATGCCCCCGCACTTCGTCGTCCACTTCCGGGTGGCGGACCTGGACACCGCCCTCGCGGCCGTACGGCGGCTCGGCGGGCGGATTCAGGTGCCGCCCTTCGACGCCTCGTACGGACGTGTGGCGGTCGTCACCGACAATCAGGGGGCGTCGTTCGCGCTGCTGCACCGGTGACGGAGCACCGTGCGGCGGCGAAATGACGGGATTGGGCACGACACACCCCGATTCGCGGCCGGGTTCGCAACCGGCCGCCCGGCCAGGAAGAATCGGGGTGCGTGCCGCTGGGGCGGTGCGGTGGTGAGACGCTGCACTACGGTCGCGTCCGCAGGTGGGCGACGCGGCTCGTACGGGGAGGTGGCAGGCAAGTGGTGGATCAGCTGACGCAGCACGACCCGCGGCGGATCGGGCCGTTCGAGGTGCTGGGCCGGCTGGGGGCCGGCGGCATGGGGCTGGTCTATCTGGCGCGCTCGGCGTCCGGCCGGCGCGTGGCGATCAAGACCGTCCGCACGGAGCTCGCGGAGGACCAGCTCTTCCGCGTCCGCTTCACCCGCGAGGTGGAGGCGGCCCGCGCGGTCTCCGGCTTCTACACGGCCGCCGTGGTCGACGCCGACCCGCGCGCGGCGGTGCCCTGGCTGGCGACCGCCTACGTGCCGGCGCCCTCGCTGGAAGAGATAGTGAACGAGTGCGGCCCGCTCCCGGCGCAGGCGGTGCGCTGGCTCGCCGCGGGCGTCGCCGAGGCCCTCCAGTCGATCCACGGCGCGGGCCTGGTCCACCGCGACCTCAAGCCGTCCAACGTGCTGGTGGTCGAGGACGGCCCCCGGGTCATCGACTTCGGCATCGCGTCCGGGGTGTCCAACACCCGGCTGACGATGACGAACGTCGCGGTCGGCACCCCCGCCTACATGTCCCCCGAGCAGGCCAAGGACTCCCGCAGCGTCACCGGCGCCAGCGACGTGTTCTCGCTCGGCTCCACCCTGGTCTTCGCCGCCACCGGACACCCGCCCTTCCACGGCGCCAACCCGGTCGAGACGGTGTTCATGCTGCTGCGCGAGGGCCCGGACGTCACCGGGCTCCCGGACGAGCTGCGCCCGCTGATCGACGCCTGCATGCAGATGGAGGCCCCCGGCAGGCCCAGCCCCGCCGACCTCCAGTCCCAGCTGGCCCCGCATCTGTTCGGCTCCGGCTCCGACGACTCCGGCACCGCCTCCGCGTGGCTGCCCGAGAAGGCCGTCGCGCTCATCGAGGCCCGCCGGGGCGGCCGGCCGCCCGCCAAGCCCGCCCCGCTGCCGCCGGGCCCGCGCAGCGGCGGCGGCCGCGCCGCCGTGCCCCCGCCGCCGTCGTACGACCCCGTCGTGCCCTCCCCGGCGCCGCTCTCCCTGGGCGGCCCCGACACCGGCCCGGTCCGGCTCGCCGGGGTCCAGGTGCCCATCGGGCCCGGACCGCGCGTCGCCGACGCCCGCGCCGCCGCCGTCAAGGCGCCCCCGCCGGAGGCGGGCCTGGTGGCCAGCTGGTCCCGGCCGCGCCCCGGTCTGGCCGGCGCCGACCCCGCCGTACCGCCCGTACCGGCGCAGCAGCCGGAGGCGGCGGGCTGGCGGCCCTGGCGCTTCCGCATGTCCAACGACGTCTGGGGCACCCCCTCGGTCGACGGCGACCTCGTCTACGTCACCTCCTTCGAGGTGCACGCCCTCGACGTGGCCACCGGCCGCCGCCGCTTCAAGACGCGCGACGTGGCCTGGTCCATGACCGTCGCCGACGGCCGTATCCACGCCTCCGACGGGCCCACCCTGTTCGCCCTGGACGCCCGCGAGGGCACCGACCTGTGGCGGCTGTCCACGGACGCCTGGGTGTACTCCCTCAAGGCCGACCGGGGCACCGTCGTCACCGGCACCCGGGGCGGCGGCGCCCAGGCGTGGGACGCGGCCGGCGGCCAGAAGCTGTGGGAGATCAGCGGCTGCCAGACGGACTTCGAGTCCCCGGAGGCCGGACCCGCCGTCCACGACGGCACGGTCTACGTCTGGCAGGACGCCCGGCTGCGCGCCCTGGAGGCCCGCACCGGCGAGGAGCGCTGGTCCTATCCCGTGGGCGACGCGGCCTCCTGCGGCGGCGTCCCGGTCCGGCTCACCCCGGCCGACGACGGGCACGTCTACCTGTGCGCGGGCAGCCGCGTCCTCGCCGTGGAGGCGGCCACCGGGCGGGTGCGCTGGCACTTCGAGGCCCCGGCGGTCTTCCTCGCCCCGCCCGCCTTCGTCCCCGGCCCGGCGGTCACCGGCGGCGGCGTCTACCTCGCCGACTACCTCGGCACGGTCTACGCCCTCGACGCCGCCGACGGCCGCGACCGCTGGCGCATCGCCACCGAGTCCCGCGCCTCCGTCGAACCGGTGCTGGTCGCGGGCGGCCATGTGCACGTCGGCAGCGGCAAGGGGCTGTACACCCTGGACGCGGTCACCGGCACGCCCAAGTGGCGCTTCCAGGCGGGCGGCGACGTGGTCGGCGCCCCCTCGGTCGCCGAGGGCCGCATCCACTTCGGCTCCACCGACGCCCTGATCTACACCCTCAAGGCCGACGACGGCCGGCTGCGCTGGAAACTCGCCACCGGCGGCGAGATCACCGGCTCCCTGGTCGTCAAGGACGGCGTGGTCTACGCCTGCAGCAAGGACCGCTGTGTCTACGCCCTGGACGCGGAGAAGGGAACGGGTACCGCCCGCACGGCATGACGCCGTTAGAGTGAACGGCATGAGACTACGGGGGCGCGGACTCAGGCTGACGGCCGTGCTGGCACTGACGGTGCTGGCACTCACGGGATTCTCCCGGGGCCATCACGGACACAGCAGCAGGCACGGTTCGGGCGGGGGCGGCGGCTGCAGCAGCTCCAGCCAGGACCACGACAGCACGTCCTCGTCGTCCGGGGGCTCGTCCTCCGGCGGCTCGGCGTACGACTCGGACGACTCCTACGGCACCGACGACGACTCCTACGGCAGCACCACGGGCGGCTACCGCAGCCCCCGCACGCACCGGCCCACCTCGACCGCCGGCGGCAGCGGCAGCGGGATCAAGGACGGCACGGTCGAGCTGCTGAGCTGCGCGACGAAGGCCGAGCCGTACGCGACCGTCGAGGTGACCAACCCGAACAAGCGTGCGGTGCGCTACACCGCCGTCGTCCACTTCCTGGACGGCACGGGCGCCGAAATCCGGACCGGCAGGGCCGAGGTGGACGTGCCCTCGCGGGACAGCGCGAAGGTACGGGTACCGGTCGGCGCGGCGGGCCCGGACCCGGATCGCTGCACGGCGGAGGCGACGGCCGAGCGGGCGGACTGACACCCCGGGCGCGGTCAACTCGCGGGCAGCTCCACGGAGATGCGCAGTCCTCCGCCCGCGCGCGGAGCGAGGGTCAGCGTGCCGTCGTGCGCCTCGGTGACGGCCTTGACGATGGCCAGGCCGAGGCCCACGCCCGCGTGATCGGTGTGGACGCGCTCGGTGCCGCGCCGGAACGGCTCGGTGAGCGTCGCGACGAGCTCCGGGGCGAGCGGCTCACCGGTGTTCTCGACGGTGAGTACGGCGGTCCCGGGACCGGCGCCGGTCGTCACCCGCACCGTGCCCCCCTCGGGCAGGTTGTGGACGATCGCGTTGTGCACCAGGTTCGTCGTCAACTGGAGCAGCAGCGCGGGTGATCCGAGCGCGGGCGCGATGTCGCCCGAGGTCTCCAGGGTGACGCCGTGCCGCTCCGCGAGGGGCAGCAGGGTCTCCGTGGCCTCCTCCGCGAGGAGGGACAGGTCGACGGGTTCCCGGGTGAAGGACCGCTGCTCGGCGCGGCTCATCAGGAGGAGCGCCTCGGTGAGGTCGATCGCCCGGGTGTTGACGGCGGCGAGACGTTCGAGGAGGGCGCCGGTGTCGCGGCCGGGGTCGGCGCGGGCCACGTCGAGGAGTGCCTTGGAGACCGCCAGCGGGGTGCGCAGCTCGTGCGAGGCGTTGGCGGCGAATCTGCGCTGCTCGGCGACGTGCGCTTCGAGCCGGGCGAGCATCGTGTCGAAGGCGTCGGCGAGTTCCCGGAACTCGTCGCTACGGCCCGGCAGTTGGACCCGGTGGGAGAGCGATCCGCTCGCCGCCCTGCGGGTGGCCTCCGTGAGGCGTCCCAGCGGCGCGAGCATCCGGCCCGCGAGGAACCAGCCCCCCGCCAGCCCGAACACCAGCAGGAACGCCAGCACCGCGCACGCCCTCGGCGCGAACACGCGCAGCAGGTTGGAGCGGACCGGGAACACCCCGCCCGTGGTCGGATCGCCGGTGGAGCCGGGCACGATGAGCGCGCGCTCGGGGACGTACCGCAGCAGGAACCACCACACGGCGGCGAGCAGCAGGGCGCCCGCGAGCATGAGGAACCCGGCGTAGCTGAGGGTGAGTTTGAGCCGGACGCTCACTCCGGGGGCCCTAGCCACGCCCGCCACCGGCGTCCGCCGCTCCCGAGTCCGCGCCCGTGTCGATGCGATACCCGACCCCCGCCACCGTCGCGATCACCCATGGCTCGCCCAGCCGCTTGCGCAGGGCCGAGACGGTGATGCGTACGGCGTTGGTGAACGGGTCCGCGTTCGCGTCCCACGCCCGCTCCAGCAGCTCCTCGGCGCCGACCACCCCGCCCTCGGCGGCGACCAGGACCTCCAGCACCGCGAACTGCTTGCGGGTGAGGGCGACATGGCGGCCGTCCCGGTGGACCTCCCGGCGGAACGGGTCCAGGCGCAGCCCGGCGATCTCCCGTACGGGCGGCCGGTGATGGGCACGTCTGCGGTCCAACGCCCGCAGCCGGAGCACGAGTTCGCGGAGGTCGAACGGTTTGGTGAGGTAGTCGTCGGCGCCGAGCCCGAACCCGGAGGCCTTGTCGTCGAGCCGGTCGGCCGCGGTGAGCATGAGGATCGGCGTCCCGCTGCCGGAGGCGACGATGCGCCGGGCGATCTCGTCGCCGGAGGGGCCGGGGATGTCCCGGTCGAGGACGGCGATGTCGTAGGCGTTGACGCCCAGCAGATCGAGGGCGGTGTCGCCGTCCCCGGCGATGTCGGCCGCGATCGCCTCAAGACGCAGGCCGTCGCGGATGGCCTCGGCCAGATAGGGCTCGTCCTCGACGATCAGCACACGCATGGGAGAAAGGCTACGAGGCGGCACATATCGGCGCCGTATCGAAAAGCGCATACGCCCCGGCAACATCGCACTCCGTTGACTGGCCGCATGACTCGAAACACCCCCGGACCGAGCCGCGCCGCCCCCTGGCGCGCGGGCCTCCACCGGGCGAACCTCCGCCGGGCGGTCCGCGCCGTCTCCCGGCCGGAGCCCTGGAAGCGCGGCCCGGTCCTCACCGTACCGGCCCTGCTGCTCGGCCTGCTCCTGCTGCTGCACGCGGGCGTCCCGGACACCGGCGGCCTCGGCAGCCTGGTGGAGAACGTCCTGCCGTGGCTCGGGCTGTTCGTCCCGGTGCTGCTGGCCGGGGCGCTGTGGCGCCGGTCCGCCGCGGCGGTGGCCGCGCTGGTGCTGCCGGTCACCGTGTGGCTGAGCCTCTTCGGCGGGCTGCTCCACGACAAGTCACGCCCGGGCGGCGACCTCACCCTGGTCGCGCACAACGTCGGCGCCGACAACCCCGACCCGGCCGCCACCGCCCGCGCCCTGGCCGCCTCCGGCGCGGACGTGCTGGCCCTGGAGGAGCTGACCCCGAGGGCGACCGCGCGGTACGAGAAGGGGCTCGCGCAGGCGTACCCGCATCACGTGGTGCGCGGCACAGTCGGGCTGTGGAGCAGGCGGCCGCTCTCCGGCACCCGGATGATCGACATCATGGACTTCGGCCCGCTGGCGGCCACCAAGACCGACGCCGAGCGGCTGCCCGCCAACCGCGCGCTGCGCACCACGGTGGCCACCGATCACGGCCCGCTGACGGTGTACGTCGCCCATCTGGGGTCCGTACGGCTCATGCCCGGGAAGGGGTTCTGGACGGACAGCCGGGACATCGGCGCGCGGGCCCTCGGCAAGGCGCTCGCGGCCGACACGAGCGAGCGCGTGGTGCTGCTCGGGGACCTCAACGGCACCCTGGACGACCGGGCGTTCGCCTCGATCACCGCGCGGCTGCGTTCGGTGCGGGAGGTGGCCGGGGACGGCTTCGGCTTCACCTGGCCCGCCTCGTTCCCCCTGGTGCGCATCGACCAGATCCTGGTCCGCGGCGTACGGCCGGACCGCTCATGGGAGCTGCCCGCCACCGGGAGCGACCATCTGCCCGTGGCGGCCCGCGTCAGCTGGTGAACGTGCGAAGACCGCGGCGGCATCCCCCCAACCCGCGCCGCCGCGGCCTCACGTCCCCCGTGCTCTCCTCCTCCCGGAGGAGCAGTCTCAGCGCGGGTCGCCGGTGGTGATGTGGCTCTCCAGGGTGGTGACGTCGTCCAGGTCGGCCGCGTTCTCGCCGCCGGTGATGTGGCTCTCCTGCGGGGCCGCCTCGGCGGCCTCGGCCGTCTCCCCGCCCGTGATGTGGCTCTCCTGCGGCTTGACCTCGCCGGACTTCTTGGCGTCGCTCATCGTCTGGACTCCGTTGCTGTGAAGGTGTGCTGGGACGGTGGGCCCGTCCGGCCGCTCCCCCGAGGACTTCCGGACGGGCCGGGGCCCAGCCGGCCTGTACGTCCCCCGTGACGACGAGCCGACTGCCTAGAGAGTGCTCGGGCACGATAAACGAATGATGAACGCGGCACTCCGGCAGGCCCGAACCTCGCGCTGCGGCAGCCCCGTTGTCAGGCGGTGGCCGCCGGGGTGAGAAGTTTCCGCAGGTCGGCGGCCTCGGGGGAGCCCAGCCGCTCGAACACGGCCAGCGCGTCCGTCCAGCAGGCCCGCGCCCGGTCCGACTCCCCGAGCGCGTCCAGCGCCCTGCCGAGCACGGTCAGCACACCCGCCCGGCGCCAGTCCCCGCCGACGTGCAGCAGCACCGAGAGCGACTGCTCGGCCTGGGCCGCGGCGGCCGCGGGCCACCCGGCCGCGAGCCGCACCCCGGCGAGCCGGAAGAGCGTCATGCCCTCCCACAGCCGCTGCCTGCTGTCCCGGAATATCGTCAGCGCCTCCGTGAGGCGTGCCTCCGCCTCCTCCGGCCGGCCCGACTCGGCGAGCGCGAGCCCGAGGGCGTAACTGCCGTTCGCCAGGCGGACGGAGAGTCCCAGCTCGCGGTAGATGGCGACGCCCGCCCCCGCCAGCTCCACCGCGCTGTCCACCCGGCCCATCGCGAGCCGCACCCGGGACAGATTGCACAGGGCGCTGGCCTCGCCGGGCAGGTTGCCGTCGGCGCGGTAGGCGTCCAGGGTGCGCTGGAGGTAGCTCTCCGCCTCCTCGTTGCGCTGGTGGTAGGCGGCGACGATCCCGCGCTCGCTGAGCGCGTTGCAGTCGGTCCAGGGGTCGTGGGCGCCCTCCGCCAGCTCCACCGCCCGCTGTGCCTCGGCCTCCGCCTCGCCGAACCGCCCCGCCGCCATGTGCACTTGGGCCAGCGTGGTGCGCGCCCGGCCCTCCGTGCGCGCGTCCCCGGCGGCCCGGGCAGCGTCCCGTACGGCGGTCGCGGCGGCCCCGAACTGGTGGGCGTTGGCGCCGGATTCGGCGAGGTCCTTGGCGACGAGGAGCAGGTCCACCGCCCGCCGCAGGGTCGCCCCCGAGGCCGACTGCCTCACGCACGCGAGCAGCGGGTCCGCCTCCGCGTACAGCCAGTCGAGCGCGTCGCGGTGCCCGGCGAAGGCCAGCCCGTCGTGCGCGGCCGGGTCCAGATGCTCCACCGTGCGGTCGCCGGGGCGCTCGATGGCGTACACCCGGGCGGCCGTGGCGAGGTAGAAGTCCAGCAGCCGGGAGAGGGCGGCCGCGCACTCGCCGGGCGCCGTCTCGTCGCGCTCGGCGCAGGAGCGGGCGTAGAGGCGGACCAGGTCGTGGAAGCGGTAGCGGCCGGGCGCGGCGGACTCCAGCAGGGAGGTGTCCACCAGGGACTCCAGCAGGTCCTCGGTGTCCTCCTGCGGGCGGTCCAGTACGGCTGCGGCGGCGGCCAGCGACAGGTCGGGGCCGTCGGCGAGGCCGAGCAGCCGGAACGCGCGCGCCTGGGCGGGCTCCAGCTGGCCGTAGCCCAGTTCGAAGGTGGCCTTCACGGCGAGGTCCCCGGCCTGGAGCTCGTCCAGCCTGCGCCGCTCGTCGGCCAGCTTGGCGGCGAGCACCGAGACCGTCCAGGTGCGGCGGGCGGCGAGCCGGGAGGCGGCGATCCGGATGGCCAGCGGCAGGAAGCCGCACGCGGCGACCACGTCGAGGGCGGCCTCGCGCTCGGCGGCGACCCGCTCCGCGCCGACGATCCGGGTGAAGAGGGCGAGGGCCTCCTCCGGGGACATCACGTCCAGGTCCACCAGATGGGCCCCGGCGAGCCCGGTCATCCGCACCCGCGCGGTCACCAGCGCCGCGCAGCCCGCGGTGCCCGGCAGCAGGGGGCGCACCTGGGCGGCGTCCTTGGCGTTGTCCAGCAGCACCAGGACCCGGCGGCCGTCGAGCACCGAGCGGTACAGCGCGGCGCGCTCCTCCGGGGACTCCGGGATCGAGCGGTCGGGGGTGCCCAGCGCGCGGAGGAAGGAGCCGAGGACGGTCTCCGGTTCGGCCGGGCGGGGGCCGGCGCCCTGGAGGTCCACGTACAGCTGCCCGTCCGGGAAGGCGGCGCGGGCCCGGTGGGCGACGTGGACCGCGAGCGTGGTCTTGCCGACGCCGCCGATCCCGGCCAGCGCGGACACCGCCATCACCCGGCCCTCCGCCTCCGAGGCCGAGGCGAGCACCTCGCTCAGCTCGGCCACGAACGCGTCGCGCCCGGTGAAGTCCGGCACGGAAGCCGGGAGTTGTGCGGGACGTACGGCCACCACGGCGGGCTCGGCGGGCGGCTCCGAGGGCCCGGCGAGTGCCGGGTCGGCGCGCAGGATGCGCTGTTGCAGCTCGCTCAGGCCGGGGCGCGGGTCCACGCCCAGCTCCTCGGCGAGCAGCCGCCGGGTGTCGGCGTAGACGGCCAGCGCCTCGGCCTGGCGGCCGCTGCGGTAGAGGGAGAGCATCAGCAGCTCGCGGAACCGCTCGCGCAGCGGATGCGCCGCCGTGAGCGCGGTCAACTCCGAGACCGCCTCGGCGTGCCCGCCCCGCTCCAGGTCCATGTCCAGCCGGGATTCCAGGAGTTGGAGCCGCCACTCATCGAGGCGCACCCGCTGCGTCTCGGCGTACGGCCCCGGCACGCCCGCCAGCGGCTCCCCGTCCCACAGGGCGAGCGCCAGCCGCAGCGTCTCCCGGGCCTCGGTCAAGTCCCCTGTGTGGCGCGCTTTTTCGGCCCGTGCGGCGAGTTCCTGCGCGGTGGTGAGGTCGAGCGCGCCCTCACCGAGTCCTCGTACGGCGTACCCGCCGGACTCGCTCACCAGCACCCCGGCGCCCAGCGCCTTCCGCAGCCGCGAGGCGTACGTCCGCACCGCCGCCAGCGCCCGGGGCGGCGGCTCGGTGTCCCACAGGGCGTCGATCAGCTCGCCGGCCGTCGCCGTCCGGCCCTCACGCAGCAACAGGGCTGCCAGCAGGGCGCGTTGCTGGGGTGAGCCGGTCGGCACCGGTTCCGCCCCGCGCCACGCCCGCACCGGCCCGAGCACCGCGAACCGCAACCCGGCGAAGCCGCTGACCCGCGTCTCAGGCACTCGCGGCCCACCGTCCATGCGCTCGCCCCCTCGGCATACCCGCTTACTGGGCCAGTTTGCCTTCTAAGGACCACTTCCGTCAGCCGTGCGAGACGCCGATCACAAGGCGGCGCGGGGGGCTCCACAATCCCTTCACACCCGGGCGTTCAGCGCGTGGTGCCGTTGTGGAACAGCGAGCGCGACCAGACGTAGCCGATCAGGGCGATGCCCGCGCACCAGGCCAGCGAGATCCAGCCGTCGTCCCCGACGGGCGAGCCGGTGAGCAGACCGCGCAGGGTCTCGGTCATCGGGGTGAACGGCTGGTACTCCGCGAACCAGCGCAGTCCCGGCGACATCGAGCCCGCGGGGACGAACGCGGAGCCCAGGAAGGGCAGGAACTGCACCAGCAGCGGCTTGTTGCTCGCGGACTCCACGGTCTTGGAGATCAGGCCGAGCGCCGCCGACAGCCAGGTCACCGCGAACGCGATGGCCGCGAGGAGCCCGGCGGCGGCCAGCCACTCCAGTACGGTCGCGTTCGACCGGAAGCCCAGCGCGAGCGCCACCGCCACGACCAGGACGAGGCTCACCATCGTCTGGACGACGCTGCCGACGACATGGCCCGTCATGAACGAGGACCGGGCGATGTTCATGGTGCGGAAGCGGTTGACGATGCCCGCGGTCATGTCCGAACAGACCGCGATCGAGGTCGACATGGCCCCGGCCGCCACCCCCATGACGACGATGCCGGGGGTGACGTAGTCCAGGTACGCGTCCCGGCCGCCGCCCATCCCGGCGCCGAGGGAGCCCCCGAAGGCGTACACGAACAGCAGCAGCATCAGGATCGGCATCATCGAGCTGCCGAGCGAGACGGCCGGATAGCGCAGGGCGTGTCTGAGGTTGCGCCGCAGCATCGTCATCGAGTCGCGCGTGGTGAGGGCGAGTGTGCTCATCGCGAGGTCTCCTTCACGGCCGGCGGGGTGCCGGTGGTGCCCTCGCCGGTCAGGGCGAGGAACACGTCGTCGAGGTCGGGGGTGTGCACGGAGAAGCCGTCGGCGCGGACACCGGCGGAGTCGAGCCGGCCGAGCAGGGCGCGCAGCGAGTCCAGGCCGCCGTCCCCGGCCACGCGCAGCGCGAGGCCCTCGTCGTCGCGGGCCGCGCCGGGGAAGACGCCCGCCGCGCGCTCGTACGCGTCCGGGCCGGAGAACCGCAGCCGTACGTGGCTGCCGGGGATGCGCGCCTTCAGCTCCTCGGAGGTGCCCTCGGCGACGATCCGGCCGCCGTCGAGCACGGCGATACGGTCCGCCAACTGGTCGGCCTCCTCCAGGTATTGGGTGGTGAGGAAGACGGTGGTGCCGCCCGCGACCAGCGAGCGGACCGTGTCCCACACGGTGCGGCGGCTGCGCGGGTCGAGCCCGGTGGTCGGCTCGTCCAGGAAGATCACCTGGGGGTCGCCGACCAGGGTCATGGCGAGGTCGAGCCGGCGCCGCATCCCGCCGGAGAAGGCCGCGGTGCGCTGCCGGGCCACGTCCGCGATGCCGAAGCGCTCCAGCAACTCCTGTGTACGGGCCCGTCCTTCACGCTTGCCGAGGTGCAGCAGGTCGGCCATGAGGAGCAGGTTCTCCTCGGCGGTGAGCAGGTCGTCGAGCGCGGCGAACTGGCCGGTGACGCCGATCGCGGCACGGACCCCGTCCGGAGCGGTGCGGATGTCGTGGCCCGCGATCCGGGCCTCGCCGCCGTCGGGGGCGACGAGGGTGGACAGGATCCGGACGGTGGTGGTCTTGCCGGCGCCGTTCGGTCCGAGCAGGGCGAACACGGTGCCGGCGGGGATGGTGAGGTCGATGCCGTCCAGCACGGTCCTGTCGCCGTACGACTTGCGCAGACCGGTGACGGAGACGGCGGGGATCCCGGCTTTTCTGGGCGTGGGCATGACAGGTGAAGGCATGGGCCCTCCCGAGGGCTGGATGCGGAGTGGGCGGGCGGGCTCAGGCGCGGGCGCGGAGGACGTCGATGGTGCCCCAGTTGGTGCGGGCGCGGATCGTCACGGTGTCCTCGCTCGTCGCCGGGGCCCCGGACGCGGCGAGCGCGTTGTGCACCTGGCCGTGGTTCGAGCTGACGTCGAGCCAGGCGGCGGTGCCCTCGCGGACGCCGATCTCGATGGAGCCGTTGGAGGTCTCCAACCGGACTTCACCGCGCGCGACTTCGGCCACGCGCAGCTGTCCGTTGGTGGTGGTGCCGGTGACGGACGCCCCGGCGCGGCCGATGTCGATGTTGCCGTTGGTGCCGCTCACGCGCAGGTCGCCGGTGACGGCTTCGAGGACCGTGGTGCCGTTGGTGTTCTTCAGCGCGGCCGGGCCGTCGACGGCACCGACGCGGATGCTGCCGCTGCTGCTGGTGATCTCGGCGGCGCCCTCGGCCCGGTCCACGGTGACCGAGCCGTGCGACACGGTGAGCTTCAGCGGGCCGGTGGTGCCGAGGCGCACGTCACCGGTGGAGGTCTTCACCCGGACCTCGCCGAGGCGCCCCTCGCCGAGCACGTTGGTCCAGGAGCCGGTCACCTCGGCGGAGGAGCCGGCGGGCAGTTCGACCGTCACGTCCACGCAGCCGGAGGGGCCGATGAGCAGCCGCTCCCGCGTCCGGACGGTCAGGATGCCGGCGGTGAGGGTGACCTCGGTCTGCTCGGCGGCCCGGACGTCCTTGTCCCGCTTCGGGTCGCGGGGCGCGACCGTGACCACGGTGTCCGTACGGTCGCCCGCGGCGAGCCGGAGCGAACCGGCGCCGATGTGCGCGGTGACCGCGATGGGCTGAGGGGTGTCGAACGTAGGCATGGCTGTCCCGTCCTCTTGGCTCGTCAGGTCGTCCCCGCAGGTCAGGGACGTGAAGTGGGTGAGAGGTGGAGCGGGCGGAGGCGCTAGCGCACCCAGCCCGTGAAGCTCTGTCCGATGGTGCGGGTCCTCTCCGCCGGGCGCGGCCGCGCTCCGTCGTCGACCGCCGCCGAAACGGCCCGTACGAGCCAGGCGTTGACCGAAAGGCCCTCCCGGCCCGCCGCCTCCTCGGCGCGCGCCTTGAGGTGGGCCGGCAGGCGCAGGTTGACGCGGGCGGTGCCGCCCTCGTCGCCCTCGGCGGGCGCGGGTGCCGGTGCCGGTGCCGTCGTCGGCTCGACGGGTGCGGGGGCCGTCTCCGTGATGCCGTCACCGGTGGGCGGTGGTGTCACCACGAAGTCGGGGTCGAGACCGCGCAGCCGTACGTCGACCGAGCCGGGGGCGAGTTCACGGGTGATCTCGTCCATCGAGGCGGACAGCACGTGCAGCATGGTCAGCCGGGCCGCCGACTCCAGCGGGGCGGTGAGCCGTTCGGCCAGCTCGCGGGCTTCCTCCCCGCCCGCCTCGGCGGCCACCGCGAGTTCGCGGCGCAGGGTGTCGACATAGGGAGTGAGGTCCATGGGGGAAGCATGGCACCACAATGGCGCCATGCGCAAGCCATATGGCACCGCATGGCGCCAAGTGGTGCCACGCGGTGCCGCGTGGCGTCATGCCGGGCACGCGATGGCGCCCGTACGGTTCAACGCCCCTGCGACCGCCCCGTGTTAGCCTCCCGGCCGGTCGGGCGGCGTCGAACAGGGGAGCGGTATGGGCATGTCGTGGTCGGGGACAACCCCCGCCGGTGCCGTGGCCGCCACCGCGGCCCTCCTCGCCCTGACCGCCTGCGCCTCCCCGTCCGGCGCCCACGAGTACGGCACCGCGCGGCGCGCCCTCGCCGTGCACACGGGCGACCGCTTCATCCTGAAGGTGCCGGCCAACCCCGAGCTGGGCCAGAACTGGTACCTCGCCGAGCCGAAGCCGGACCCCCGCCTGCTGAAGTACCGGGGCAAGCGCACCGAGGAGGAAGGCGGCGGCGGCCTGATCGGCGCCGGCGACGGCACCCAGTACTTCGACTTCACCGCCCGCGCGCAGGGCACCGCCACCGTGCGGCTCCTCCACTGCCCCATGGCCCGCTGCCACAGCGGCACCGACCCGGGCGAGCCGCTCCCGAGCGCGTCCGTCACCGGCACGGCCTCGGTGAGCCCCTTCCCGACGGCGACGGGCACCCCGGACGACCGCCCGGCGTTCTTCGTCTACAGGGTCACGATCCACTGACCGGCGCGCCCGTAAGCCCCTGGACATGCTCGGAGTGGTGCCGCGCGCCGTGGCCTTCGTCGCCGGCGTCGTCCGCGCGGGCGGCCTGCGGTATGTGGCGGACCTGCCCGAGCCACTGCCCTCCCCCGAGGCTTCCACGCTGCTGAGCGAGTGGCTGGAGACGGCCGTCCAGGGGGCACCGCCTCCGGGGGCGAGCAGCGCGCCGTCCACCGGCTGGGCGCTGTGGCCGAGATCATGGGGATGCGCCGCGACGTCCGCGCCGGACGCGGGGACCGGCCGCACGACGGGGACTAGGGGGTGTCTCCCCGATCTTCGCGGGCCCGCGACGCGGAGACACCCCCTAGGCACTCAAAGGCACTCGGGGCCGTCCGAAGATGCCCCCTGGCACTCCGTGCCCCCGAACGTATGCTCAAGCAATGACGACTTCCGCGGCCCCCGGAACCGGACCCACCGAGAACTCCATGCGTCGCGCCCTCAAACGAGCCCGGGACGGTGTCGCGCTCGACGTGGCCGAGGCGGCGGTGCTGTTGCAGGCGCGTGGGGAGCAGTTGACGGACCTCGCCGCGTCGGCGGCGCGGGTGCGGGACGCCGGGCTGGAGCAGGCGGGCAGGCCCGGGGTCATCACGTACTCCAAGAGCGTGTTCATCCCGCTGACCCGGCTGTGCCGGGACAAGTGCCATTACTGCACGTTCGTCACCGTCCCCGGAAAGCTGCGCCGCGCCGGACACGGGATGTTCATGTCCCCCGACGAGGTGCTGGACGTCGCCCGCAAGGGTGCCGCGCTCGGCTGCAAGGAAGCGCTCATCACCCTCGGCGACAAGCCGGAGGACCGCTGGCCCGAGGCGCGGGAGTGGCTGGACGCGCACGGGTACGACGACACGATCGCGTACGTCCGCGCCATCTCCATCCGCATCCTGGAGGAGACCGGCCTGCTGCCCCACCTCAACCCGGGCGTCATGAGCTGGACGGACTTCCAGCGGCTCAAGCCGGTCGCGCCGAGCATGGGCATGATGCTGGAGACCACCGCGACCCGCCTGTGGTCCGAGCCCGGCGGCCCGCACTACGGCTCCCCGGACAAGGAACCGGCCGTACGGCTGCGGGTGTTGGAGGACGCCGGCCGCTCCTCCGTGCCCTTCACCTCGGGTCTGCTGATCGGCATCGGGGAGACCTACGAGGAGCGCGCGGAGTCCCTGTTCGCGCTGCGCAAGGTGTCCCGCGCCTACCACGGCGTCCAGGAGCTGATCATCCAGAACTTCCGCGCCAAGCCGGACACGGCCATGCGCGGGATGCCCGACGCCGAACTGGACGAGCTGATCGCCACGGTGGCCGTCGCCCGGCACATCATGGGCCCGTCCGCCTGCCTCCAGGCCCCGCCGAACCTGGTCGACGGCGAGTACGAACGGCTGATCGGCGCCGGCATCGACGACTGGGGTGGCGTCTCCCCGCTCACCATCGACCACGTCAACCCCGAACGCCCCTGGCCCCAGATCGAGCAGCTCACCGAGCGCTCCCGGAAGGCCGGGTTCGAGCTGCGCGAACGGCTGTGCGTGTACCCGGAGTTCGTCCGCAGGGGCGAACCCTGGCTCGACCCTCGCCTGCGCCCCCACGTGGACGCCCTGGCCGACCCGGAGACGGGTCTCGCCCGCCCCGGCGCCGTAGTGGAGGGCCGCCCCTGGCAGGAGCCCGAGGAGGTCTTCACCGCGACCGGCCGCACCGACCTGCACACCACCATCGACACCGACGGCCGCACCTCCGACCGCCGCGACGACTTCGACGAGGTCTACGGCGACTGGTCCGAGCTGCGCGAGGCGGCCGCCCCCGGCATGGCCCCGGAGCGCATCGACACGGACGTGCGCGCCGCCCTGCGCACGGCCGCCGACGACCCGGCCAAGCTGACCGACGACGAGGCCCTGGCCCTGTTCCACGCCGACGGCCCGGCGCTGGACGCGCTGTGCCGGATCGCGGACGACGTGCGGAAAACGGTGGTCGGCGACGACGTCACCTACATCGTCACCCGCAACATCAACTTCACCAACGTCTGCTACACCGGCTGCCGCTTCTGCGCCTTCGCCCAGCGCCGCACCGACGCCGACGCCTACACCCTCTCCCTGAGCCAGGTCGCCGACCGCGCCCAACAGGCCTGGGACGTGGGCGCGGTGGAGGTCTGCATGCAGGGCGGCATCCACCCGGACCTGCCCGGCACGGCGTACTTCGACATCGCGAAGGCGGTGAAGGAGCGCGTGCCCGGGATGCACGTCCACGCGTTCTCCCCGATGGAGGTCGTCAACGGCGCGACCAGGACGGGACTTTCGATCCGCGAGTGGCTGACGGCCGCCAAGGAGGCGGGACTCGACTCCGTCCCCGGCACCGCCGCCGAGATCCTGGACGACGAGGTCCGCTGGGTCCTCACCAAGGGCAAGCTGCCGACGGCCACGTGGATCGAGGTCATCACGACGGCGCACGAGCTGGGCATCCGCTCCTCGTCCACGATGATGTACGGCCATGTGGACCAGCCCCGCCACTGGCTCGGCCACCTCCGCACGCTGGCCGGAATCCAGCAACGCACGGGCGGCTTCACGGAGTTCGTGACGCTCCCGTTCATCCACACCAACGCGCCGGTCTACCTCGCGGGCATCGCGCGCCCGGGTCCGACCATGCGGGACAACCGCGCGGTGACGGCGATGGCGAGGCTCCTCCTCCACGGGCTGATCCCCAACATCCAGACCAGCTGGGTGAAGCTCGGCACCGAGGGCGCGGCCGAGATGCTGCGCTCCGGCGCGAACGATCTCGGCGGCACGCTGATGGAGGAGACGATCTCGCGGATGGCGGGTTCGTCGTACGGCTCGTACAAGTCCGTACGGGACCTGGAGGCGGTCGCGGAGGCGGCCGGACGCCCGGCGAAGCCGCGTACGACCCTCTACGGCGAGGTCTCCGAGGAGCGGCGGAAGGCGGCCCGCAGCTCGGACGGGCACCTGCCGGATCTGCTGCCGGTCCTGGACTGAGTACGATGATCCGACCCCGGATGTAGACGGGGGACTCACAGCGGAGGAGATGCGTACCCGTGGCTGCCCGACTGCCCTCGTGGGCCTGGGTCTCCGGACTGACGGTAGGCGCGACCGCCGCCGTCATCGCCCTCGCGATCCAGGCCGAACACGGCCCGCATCCCACGGCGGCGGTGGTGAAACCGCGCCCCTCGGCGACGGTCTCCACCGCCGCGACCCCGACCACCGCCGCGCCGACGCCCTCGGGCCCGCCCGCGCTCCCGGAGGCTTCCGGGCAGGGCCGGCGGATCGTCTACTCGCTCGGCGAGAAGCGGGTCTGGCTGGTGGACGCGACCGGCCGGGCGACCCGTACGTTCACGGTGTGGCCGGGCACGGTGAGCCCGCAGCCCGGCCGGTACACCGTCCTCGGCCGCACCCCCGCCGGCACCGGCTCCGACGGGGTCGGCATCGAGCACATCCTGTACTTCACCCACACCCCGGCCGGTGACGCCGCCTTCTCCAACGCCATCGACGGCTCCTCACCGCCCCCCGCCAACGGCAAGCAGACCACCGGCATCCGCCTCCACAAGGCCGACGGCGCCGCGCTGTGGGCCTTCGGCGACTCACAGACGCGGGTGTCGGTCGTCAAGTGACGCCCACGTGCGGTTCGCCGGGGGCGGACGCGAGGGCGGTCGACGTGACGTGTCACCGCCACGGCTGACAGGGTGGCCGGTGTGATGATCTCAGCGGCGGCGGCCGGCGGAATGGCCCTGGTGGAACTCGGCATGGCGCTCACGCCGGGCCCGAACATGGTGTACCTGGTGTCCCGGAGCGGTACCTCGCCCACCTGGCCTGGCAGACGCTCAGGCAGGGCGGCAGGGGGCTGTTCGAGCCACGCGGGCTCCCGCGCGACTCGTACGGGAAGCTGCTGCGGATGGGGCTGATCACCAACCTGCTCAACCCGAAGGTCGCGATCCTCTGCCTTGCCCTGATCCCCCAGTTCATCGACCCCGTCCTCGGCCACACCACGGCCCAGGGCTTCACCCTCGGCGCCCTCCAGATCGCGGTCGGCCTCACCGTGAACGGCCTGATCGTCCTCGCCGCCGGCTCGGTCACCGCCCTCCTGAAGCGCCGCCCGGCCTGGGCCACGTGGCAGCGCCGCACCACGGGAACCCTCCTCGGCGCCGCCGCGATCACCCTGGCCCGGGAAGTCCCGGCCCACGCACGGGCCTGACCTCCACGACCGAAGGGAGCGGCCGGGATGAAGGGAATCACGTTCCCCGCCTGGCACGGCGAGCACTATGTGACCCTGGCCGAACTGGTCGTCCGTCTGGGCGGCTTCGGCCTGGGCCTGACCTGGCGCGTCGAATTCGACGAGTTCGTGGACCCTCGCTGCGCCGAGCTGAAGAGACAGTCCGCCGGCCCCGGCATGACCACCCTGACCCTGCTGTCGCTCACGACCCCGTTCCTCCAGCTGATCGACGCCGAGGCACGCGGGTACGCCGAGGACAGGCTGATGATCGTCCTCACGGAAGCGGACAGCTCGTGGTGGGACGTCAGGTCGGCCGACGAGCGCGTACTCCACGAACTCCGCCGCCACTACCCGGCTGCGACGGACCTCTGAGCGGTGGTGCGGTCCGCGTACGCGCCGGCCCGGGCGGGCTGGTGGGGGACGGGGTCGATGAGGTGGACGGTGCGGCCGTCGTCGGCCGGCCACCGGGCGGCGCTTCCCGGCCCCCTCGGGCCGAGTTCATCACCGGGCCCCGCGCCGGACATCCCCGTCACCGTCCCGTCGGCCATGGCCGCGCGGCAGCATGAGGGCCGCGGCCGTGGTGGCCGTCAGCAGCACGGCCGCGCCGCACAGGGCGACCCGCAGACCCGCCAGGAACTCACCCCGGTCCGCGACCAAGGCTCCGCAGACGGCCACGGCGAGCGCGCCGCCCGTCTGCCGGAAGGAGTTCAGGATTCCGGCGGCCATTCCGGCCCGGTCCGCGGCGATGTCGTTCAGCAGGACGGCGGTCAGGGACGGTACGAAGAAACCCAGGCCGAGGCCGACCGGGACGAGCATCGCCGCGATCACCGGTCTGCCGGTGCCCTCGTCGATCCGGAGCAGGCCGAACATCGCCAGCGCGAAGACCGCTTGCCCCACGACGATCGGCATCCGCGGCCCGAAGCGTGCCGCGGCCCTGGCCGAGGCCAGGTTGGCTCCGGCGATCACGGCTGTCATCGGCAGGAACATCAGCCCCGCGGCCATGCCGGACAGGTGCAGAACGTCCTGGAAGAACAGGCTCAGCACGAACACCAGCCCGTAGAACGCGGCATTGACGACGAAGCCGGTCACGACCGACACCGTCACCGTGCGCGAACGGAAGAGGCCGAGCGGGACCAACGGCGCGGCGGTACGTGCCTCGATCACGAGGAACGCGGCCGTCGCCACCGCGGCGAGCCCCAGGCAGACCGGCACCACGGGCTCGCCGAAGCCGTTCTCCCCTCCGTCGATCACCGCGAAGGTGAGCGCCGCGAGCGCGACGACCGCCGTGAGCTGGCCGTACGGATCGAGCGGCGTGGCACGGCGCGGCGAGCGCTCCACGCGGGTCAACGCCGCGAGGGTGGCGATGCCGACGGGCAGGTTGACGACGAAGACCGCCCGCCAGCTCAGCGTGCTGGACAGCACCCCGCCGGCCACCGGGCCGGCGGCGAGCGCGACGGCTCCGCCGACGGTCCACAGCGCGATGGCCCGTGCCCGTTCGGCCGCGTCCGGGAAGGCCTGCCGGACGAGGGCCAGCGAGGAGGGCAGCATGATCGCCGCCGCGCCCCCCTGGACCAGGCGGGCGGCGATCAGCTCGCCCAGCCCCGGCGCCAGTCCGCAGGCCGCCGAGGCGAGCGTGAAGACCGCGACGCCGGCGCCGAACACGCGGCTCGCCCCGACGCGGTCGGAGAGCGTGCCCGCGGAGAGCAGGAGTGCGGCGAACATCAGCGTGTAGGCGTCCACGGTCCATTACAGTCCCGCCGTGCTGCCGCCGAAGGTCCGCCCGATCCCGGGCAGCGCCACGTTCACGGCCATGCTGTTGAGGTTGAGCAGGAAGATGCCCATGAACGTGGTCGCCAGGATCAGCTTCGGTGCGGCCGTGCGTCGCCGGGCGTCCTGTGCCGCGCGGGCCGGTTCAAGCGTGGTCATCCGTCCAGCCTGGTGAGGCGCGCGAGGGCGAGGCAGACCGTGATCTTCCGGGGTGCGCCACAGGGGGGTGTGACAGGGCCAGGCTCCGGGCCGGCGCCTTGATCACGCGCTGGCAGAATGACGGCATGACCGAGTTCGGGAAGTTCCTGCGGGCTCGCCGAGGCGACATACGCCCGGCGGACGTCGGACTGCCCGCCGGCCCCGGCACGCGCCGTACGCCGGGTCTGCGCCGGGAGGAGGTGGCGGCGCTGGCCGGTGTGAGCATCGACTACTACGTACGTCTGGAACGCGGCAAGGAGACCCGTCCGAGCCCCTCCGTGGTCGAGGCGCTGGCCGTCGCGCTCCGTCTCGACCAGGAGGCGAGCGGCTTCCTGCACGAGCTGGCGGCGCGGGCGGCGCGGCGTGTGCCCGAGCCCCGTCCCCTGCCGTCACGGCGGGTCCGTCCGACCGTCACCCAGCTTCTGGAGACGCTCCGGCCCCACCCGGCGTACGTCGTGAGCCGCACCAACGACCTGCTGGCGGCCAATCCCGGCGCGCTGCGGCTGCTCCACGGCATCGCCGACTGGCCGGAGCGGCAGCGGAACACCGTCCGGTACACCTTCCTGCACCCGCCGGCCCGCGAGCTGTGGGCGGACTGGGAACAGAAGGCCAAGGGGTGCGTCGCCCAGTTGCGGGCGATCGCCGGCACCGATCCGGATGCCCCGGACCTCGCCGCACTCGTGGGTGAACTGATCGTCAAGAGCCCCGACTTCAGCCGGCTCTGGGACCGGTACGAGGTGCACACGATCGGCGACGGCCTGAAGACGCTCCGGCACCCGGAGGTCGGCACGATGACGCTCTCGCACGAAGGGCTGTCCCTCAACCGCGCACAAGGCCAGCGCCTCGTCGTCTACATGGCGCCGCCCGGCAGCCCGGACCACGACAGGATGACGCTCCTCGACCTCGCCGCCCCCGGCCCGTCCGCTGGACGGGATACCGGCTCACGAACTCCGACTCGGCCGCGAAGCGCGTGACGAATCTGCCCGGACGGAATGCTTCCGCATCGCCACCCGCTGAGCCCGGGGGAGTTTCGGGAGAAGGGGAAGCGCATGGCAACGTTCGTCCTCGTGCCCGGCGGCTGGCACGGCGCCTGGTCGTACGACCCGGTGGTCCCGCTGCTGGAGCGGGCCGGGCACACCGTGCACGCCCTGACGCTGACCGGGCTGCGGCCGGACGACGACCGGGAGACGGTCGCGGCCGCCAACCTGGACACGCACGCCGACGACGTCCTACGGCTCCTCGACCGCGCGCACATCGCCAACGCGACGCTGGTGGGCCACAGTTACGGCGGGATGGTGATCGCGGCGGCGGCCGACCGCGCGGCCGGCCGGGTCGCGCGGCTGGTGCATCTCGACGCGTACGTGCCGCGTGACGGCGAGTCGTGCTGGTCGGCGACGACCGAGGCCTACCGGCAGGTGTTCGCCGCCGGCGCCGCCGCCACCGGCTACGCCGTCCAGCCCCCGCCCGGCGGCGACCCCCGCCGCCGCCCCCACCCCCTCGCCTCGTTCCTCCAGACGATCCGCCTCACGGGGGAGTACGACAAGGTTCCCCGCCGGGAGTTCGTCTACTGCGCGGGCTGGGAAGACCGGACACCGTTCGCCGAACTCCGCACCCGCCTCGCGGCCGACCCCGACTGGCACGTCCACGACCTCCCCACCGGCCACAACGCGATGCGCGAGGCGCCGGAGGCGGTCGCCGGGCTGCTGCTGGGGGCGCCCGGCGGGAAGGAGTGAGTCACGCCGTCAGCGCCGCCAGCTCCGCATTGGCCCGCTCCGTGATCAGGGCGAGGACGCGGCCCGTGGCGGCCAGGTCCTCGGTGGGGATGTCGCCCCAGACGCGGGCGGAGACGGGGGCGGTCTCCGCGCCGACGGCGGCGAGGAGTTCGCGCCCGGCGTCCGTGGGGCGGAGGTACGTGCCGTCCTCGGCGAGCAGCCCCTTGGCCAGCAGCTCGGCGAGGGTGGCGCGGAGGCCGGACGGGTCGGCCTTCAGGAGGGTCCGGACCTGGGCGACGAGCGCGTCCGGCGTCTGCGGGGTCTCGGCGGTGAGGGCGGTGCGCAGGACGACCTGCTGCTGGAACGTGACGCCGTGCCGGGCCAGGACGTGTTCCAGGACGCCTCGGGCCGCGTAGTGCGCCAGGGCGAGATTGCGGGCGTCGGCGAGGGGTGCGGTGGTGGCCATGGTGGAACTCCTCTAAGTGCTCTGGTCGTTCGGGACGGGGGGAGCGAGAGGTGCGTCGAGCAGGGCCGTCAGCTCGTCGGTGAAGGCGCGCGTGCGCGGGGCGCCGGGGCCGCCGAGTGGTTCCAGCAGCCGCTGGTGCAGCTCCTGGACCACCGCGACGGCCCGCCGCGTGACCTCCCGGCCCTGCTCGGTGAGGGCGAGCTGTACGGCGCGCGGGTCGCGCGGATCGCGGGTGCGCTCGATCAGACCGGCCGACTCCAGCGCGCGGGCCAGCTTCGAGACGTACAGCGCCTCCAGGCCGGTGTGGTCGGCGAGCCGCCGCTGACTGGGCCGCTCACCGCTGCGCTGCATGCCGTGCAGCGACGCGACCAGCGAGTACTGCGCGTGCGTGAGCCCCAGCGGAGCCACCGCGCGATCGACCGCGACCCGCCACTTGTTGGCGAGCCGCCACACCAGGAAGCCGGGCGTGGGACCCGGCGGTGAACCCTTGCTCATGGGAAATAGAGTACATGGATACTATGTCCATGGCTACTATTTTTGAGGCCGGCACCCCCGCACCCGCCCCCGCACCACCCGGCATTCTGGCGCGATGCGTACGGCATAACTCCCCCTGATCCAGGGAGAATTCAGCCATGACCACCACTCCCACCGACACCACCACCCCCACCCCGACCACGCCCCGCACCGGCCTCTCCCTGGCCGCGGGCGTGTTCACCGGGGTCCTCGCGCTGTACATCGCCCTCGTCGCCCTCGGGAACATCACGGACTTCGGGTCGAACCAGCAGTACGTCCGGCATGTGCTGGCGATGGACACGACGTTCAAGGACGACGCGTTGATGTGGCGCGCGATCACCAGCACCGCGCTTCAGGACACCGCCTACGTGGCGATCATCGTGTGGGAGACGGCCGCGGCCGCCGTGCTGGCCTGGGGGACCTGGCTGTGGGCCCGGCGGGAGGACGACATCGCCCGCCGCGTCTCCACCTACGGCCTGCTGATGCTGATCCTCCTCTTCGGCGCCGGGTTCATCGCCATCGGCGGGGAGTGGTTCGCCATGTGGCAGTCCAAGTCCTGGAACGGGCTGGACGCGGCGACCCGGATCGTCCTGGTGAGCGGGGTCGCGCTGGTCGTGAACCAGTTGCCCGGGCAGCGGTCGCCTCAGGCGTGAGCGGGGGCCGGCTCGGCCGGTACTCCCGCCGTACGGCGGGGCAGCAGCAGCGGCGTCGACAACAGCAGCAGCCCCGCCAGCCCGATCGCCGTACGCGGCCCGAGCAGCGCGCCCAGCACGCCCCACACGGCCGTCAGCAGCGCCGTCGTCGCCTTCGTCGTCACCGTCCAGGCGGACAGCACGCGGGTGACCCGGTCGGTGCGGGTCCGCTCCAGGCGCAAGGTCGCGCTGACCGGGTTGAACACCCCGCAGCTGAAGATGATCCCCAGCTCGACCCCCATCACCAGCAGCAGCCCACCCGTACCCGGACCCAGGAAGGCCAGGCCGAGGGGCCACAGGGCGCGCAGCCGCCCGGAAAGCATCAGCACCCGGTGCCGCCCGTACCGCGCCACCAGCGGCCGCGCCAGCCGTGAGCCCAGCAGCCCGCCCAGCGACGGCGCCGCGAAGGCCAGCCCGTACTGCCACGGCGTGAACCCGAGACGCCCGAGCATCAGGACCGCGAGCAGCGGCTCGATCGCCATCAACAGGCCGTTGAAAGCGGCCGCGTTGAGGAACAGCGGGCGCAGGGTGGGGTCGGCGAGGATGTACCGCCAGCCGGCCACCAGATCGGCCGGGCGCAGCCGCGCGCCCGATCCACGCCCGCCGGGACGGGGCTCCCCGCCGGGCCGCGCCTCCCCGCCCCCGATCGCCCGCAGCCCCAGCGCCGACAGCAGATAGCTCACCGCGTCCGCCACCACCGTCACCACCGGCCCGAGCAGCCCGATCGCCGCGCCGCCCAGCGGTGGCCCGATGATCGTCGTCGTCCAGGCCGTCGACTCGAAGCGGGCGTTGGCCGCGAGCAGGTCCCCGGGCGGCAGCAGCGTCTTCAGGTACGCCCCGGAAGCCGCCCGGAAGGTGATGTCCGCCGCCGCGACCACCACCGAGACCAGCAGCAGCTGGACGAAGCTCAGCGCGCCGAGCGCGTACGCGGCCGGGATCGTCAGCAGCGCCCCGCACCGCACCAGGTCCATCGCGATCAGCACCGGCCGCTTGCGCCGGAACTCCACCCAGGGTCCGAGCGGCACCGCCACCGCCGCGCCCACCGCCGCCCCCGCCGAGGACAGCGCGGCCACCTCGGCCGGTCCCGCGTGCAGCACCCGTACGGCGATCAGCGGGAACGCCCCGAAGGCCAGCCAGGTGCCGAGCGCGCTCGTCCCGTACGCCCCCCAGAGCCACCCGAAGGCCCGCCCGAGCCCGCGCCCGCTCTTCATACCCGTCACCCGCCTCCACAACCGATCCGCGACCCGAAGCATCAAAGCGGGCTCGGCGACCAGGGATCAAACAACCGCCGGGCCGCCAGGCGACAACCACTGGTTGTCGTTCTAGCCTGGCCCCCATGGACCTCGACACCGTGCGCACCTTCGTCGCCGTCGCCGACACCGGCCGCTTCCGGGAGGCCGCCGACGAGCTGGCGGTCACCCAGCAGGCCGTGTCCAAGCGGATCGCCGCGCTGGAACGCGCCCTGGGGGTACGGCTGTTCACCCGCACCCCGCGCGGCGCCGAGCTGACCATCGACGGGCAGGCCTTCCTGCCGCACGCCCGGGAGTTGTCGCGGGTGGCCGAGCGGGCCGTCGCCTCCGTGCACCGGGGGAGCCGTCCGCTCCGGGTCGACGTGCTCACCTCGCGCAGCGCGCAGTCGGGCCTGATGCGCGGCTTCCACCGCGCCCACCCCGAGATCGACCTCGACGTGATGATGCTGTTCGACATCGAGACGGCCGTCACCGCCATCCGCTCCGGCGCGATCGACGCGTCCTTCCGCGCCGTCGCCGCGCCCGGCCGGCCCCTGCCGGAGGACATCGCGTCCGCCCGGGTGCTCGACGAGCCGCTCCAGCTCCTCACCGGCCCCGGCCACGCCCTGGCGGGCGCCCGGTCCGTGACCCTCGCCCGGCTCACCGGGCACCGGATCTGGATGCCCGGCATCGCCCCCGGTACCGAGTGGGCCGCCTACTACGACGAGCTCGTCGCCGCGTTCGGCCTCACCATCGAGGTGACCGGCCCCAACTTCGGCTCCGACGCCCTCCTCGACACCATCGCCGACACCCCCGCCCTGGCCACCTTCATGGGCGAGCCCACCCGTCTCGCCTGGCCCGCGGGACACGGCCTGCGCCGCATCCCGGTGACCGACCCGACCCCCGTCTACCCGCACTCCCTCCTCTGGCACCGCGACAACCCCCACCCGGCGCTGGCGACCCTGCGCGCCTATCTCGCCGGCGCGACCCCCGCCCACGACGCGCCCGGGACCTGGGTGCCGGACTGGGTGCGCCCGCGCTGAGCACTCCCGCCAGGGTTCACACATCTGAACGCCGGTCATCCCGGCGAACGATTTTACCTCCCCGTGACTCGACGCCCCCGCGCCCCAACCCCCATGGTCTAAGCCGGAGTTCACATCCCTGACTGCCGAACATGGCTGCGGACGCTGGAGGGTGAGACATGAACGGTCTCGACTGGGCCGTACTGATCGGCTACTTCGGCGTGATGGTGGCCATCGGCGTCTGGTCCCACCGCCGCGTGGACGACGTGGGCGACTTCTTCACCGCCGGCGGCCGGATGCCCTGGTGGCTGTCCGGTATCTCGCACCACATGTCGGGCTACAGCGCGGTGATGTTCACCGGCTACGCGGGCATCGCCTACGTCTACGGCGTCACCTCCTACGTCACCTGGGCCCTGCCCATCGCGATCGGCATCGCCATCGGCTCCCGCCTCTTCGCGCCCCGCATCAACCGCCTGCGCTCCCGGCTGCGCGTCGCCTCCCCGCTCGAATACCTGAAGAACCGCTACGACCTGCGCACCCAACAGGCCCTGGCCTGGTCCGGGATGCTGCTGAAGATCGTGGACGTGGGCGCCAAGTGGGCCGCCATCGCCACCCTGCTCTCGGTGTTCACCGGCCTCTCCCTGAACCAGGGCATCCTCATCACCGGCGCGATCACCGCCGTCTACTGCACGATCGGCGGCCTGTGGGCCGACGCGCTCACCGAACTCGGCCAGTTCGTCATCCAGTTGCTCGCCGGAGTGACGATGCTCGTCGCGGTCGCGGTGAAGCTGGGCGACCGGCACATCGGCCTGCTCGACGCCTTCGGCCGGCCCGCCCTGCACGGCCACACCCAGCCGCTCGCGGGCCCCTACGGCACCGTCTTCCTGCTGGCGTTCCTGTTCATCAAGCTCTTCGAGTACAACGGCGGCATGCTCAACCAGGCCCAGCGCTACATGGCCACCGCCTCCGCCCGCGAGGCCGAGCGCTCCGCCCGCCTCTCCGCGCTGCTGTGGCTGGTGTGGCCCCTGGTGCTGTTCCTGCCGATGTGGCTCGCCCCGCTCCTGGTGACGGCGCGGAAGCCCGACGGCTCCGACTCCTACGCCCTGATGACCGAACAGCTGCTCCCGCACGGCCTGTTGGGGCTCGTGGTCGTCGGCTTCTTCTCGCACACCATGGCCATGTGCTCCTCCGACGCCAACGCCGTCGCGGCCGTGTTCACCCGGGACGTGGTGCCGGTGCTGTGGCGGCGGGCGCGGGACTGGGGTGAGCGGGTGGGACTTCTCGCCGCCCGGGTGACCACCGTCGTCTTCCTCGGCCTGTCGATGGCGGTCGCGACCCAGGTCGACTCGCCCGCCCTGAAGGACATCATCACCGTCGTCATCAAGTGGGTCGCCGGACTCATGGGCCCCATCGCCATCCCGATGATGCTGGGCCTGCTGCGCCCGTTCCGCCGCTCCGGCCCCACCGCCGCGCTCACCAGCTGGGCCGCCGGACTGCTCGCCTTCTGGCTGGTCAACTACCCGATCAGCTGGCAGGTCCAGGGCGGAGTCCCGCTCCAGTACCAGGTCTCCGTACCCCTCGCGGTCTCCCTGGTCCTCTACATCGTCGTCGGCCTGATCAAGCCCGAGGACACCCCCGAGCGGCTCGCGGTCATCGAGCGGATCAACACCGACGGCGACGGCGCCGAGGCGGCCGTACCGGCTCCGGCGGCTCAGGCGCGCGGATAGTCAGGCGGCCGGTCGGGCCCCCGGACGGTCAGGCGCGCGGATAACGCGCCAGCCACCCCGGCGCCGACCCCGCCGGGCTGTGCAGGGCCGGGCCCTGGGTCATCTCCATGGCGAAGTCGTCGGCCAGCTCCAGGATCGTGGGGCGGCCCTCCAGCTCGGCGAGCCACGCCGGGGGAAGGGCCGTCTCGCCGTGCAGGGCGCCGAGCAGGCCCCCGGTGAGGGCTCCGGCGGCGGCGGACGGGCCGGACTGGTTCACCGCCAGGCACAGGCCGAGGCGTACGTCGTCGGCCGCCAGGGCGCAGTAGACGGCGGCCGCGAGCAGCCCGTCCGCCGTGCCGTCGCCGGCCAGCTCCTCCACCCGGACGGGGTTCGGCGGGCCCAGCCGTACCGCGTTCACCGCGTGCTGGAGCGCCTCCACGACCGGCTGATGGCCCGGCCGCGCCGACAGCAGCGCCACCGCGCCCCACACCGCCGCGTCCAGGTCCTCGCCGCGCGCGAGGGCGTGCACGATCACCGCGTACGCCCCCGCCGCCAGGCACGCGACCGGATGACCGTGGGTCTGCGCCGCGCACTCCACGGACAACTGCGCCACCAGTTGCGGCTCCCAGCCCACCAGCAGCCCGAAGGGACCCGAGCGCGCCACCGCCTCCGGGCCCAGCTCGCCGGGGTTCTTCGGCCGCTCCAGGGTGCCCATCACCTCGTCGCCGAGCCCGCTCAGCAGGGACCTCGGGGGCTCCCTGCGGGCGTACAGCCACTCCTCGCGGGCCAGCCAGCCGTCCTCCTTGCGCCGCTCGTCGGGGCCCCAGTCCCGCTGGGTCGCCCGCCAGCGCAGGTACGCCCGGTGCAGATCGGTCGGCGGATGCCAGGCGCCGGTGTCCCGGCGGACCTGGGCGCGGATCAGGCCGTCCACCGTGAACAGGGTGAGCTGGGTGTGGTGGGTGACCGCGCCGCGCCGCCCGTGCGCGAAGCCCAGGTCGAGCACGCCCTCGGCGCCGTACGCCGAGCGGATCTCGTCCAGGCCGAGCACGTCCACGGGCGCGCCGAGGGTGTCCCCGAGCGCGATGCCGAGCAGGGTGCCGCGCACCCGGCTGCGGAAGTCCTGCTGTTCGGTGCGACCCCAGACGGCGCCGCTCGTCACACTCATGCGGCCCCCCTCACGGCACCTCGCGTCCAGCCGACGGGCAGCACTGTAATGGACCGCGAACGGTCCGATCAGCCGCGCAAACCGGCCTCGCCAGGCCATTACCGGTCAGGTGTGAACGCTTTGTTTTCGCGTTCACACCTGTGAGCCGGTGTGAGAGTCAGGGCCGCCCCTCACCCCTTGGCGGCCTTCAGCTCCTCCGGACACGGCGTCCCGCGCGGCAGCTGGTACGGCGCCGCGAGGTGGTACGTCCCCGCCCGGGGCGCCAGCAGCACCGTCCAGGCATCGCCCTGCGCGTCCTGCGGGGTCTCGGCCAGACAGCCGCTGACGTTGACGTACGACTTCGGCACGCCGTCCGCCCGCTTCTTGGACGCCTCCGTCTCCTGCGGCGGCTTCAGCGGCTTGCCCTGCTCGTCCACCACGCTCAGCCACGGCGAGTACGGAATCCGGATCAGAATCCGGCCCGCCCTGCTCACCTTCAGCGTCATCTCGCCCTGCTCGGCCCGCAGGACCACCGCGTGCGGCTCCGCCAGCGGCACCGGGTCGGTCACCCGGAACAGCTGCCAGTCCGCGTTGCCCCACACCTGCTTCAGATACGGCATCCCGCGCAGCACGAGCGCCCGCTCCCGCTGCCCGCCGTCGCCGTCCGGGTCGTCCGCCTTCGGCAGCACCACGTAGTGCACCGCCCAGCGCTGCAGCCACTCGTGATAGTTGGCCGAATTCAGGGTGTCGTCGTAGAAGAGCGGGTTGCGCTCCATGTCGGCCTGGCGGTTCCAGCCGCGCGCCAGGTTCACGTACGGCGCGAGCGCGGACGCCTCGCGGTGCGAGCGCGCCGGGACCACCTCCACCCGGCCCTTCTCCGCGCCCACCTGCTGGAGTTCGTTCACCAGCGGGGCCAGCTCACGCGCCCAGGAGGCGGCCGGGGTCGTGTGGATCACGTCGTCCACCGACTTGAACCCGATCCAGCCCACGAACCCGGCGACGGCCAGCACCAGCGCGTACCACTTGTGCGTGCGCGGCACCGCGAACGGCAGCGCGGCCACCAGCGCCGTGCCCGCGAACAGCATCGGAAGCCGCGAGATGTTCGTGCCGATCTGCGAGCTGATCAGCCACACCAGCACCACGCTCAGGCTGTAGACCCCGGCCGTCAGCCGGACCGTCACCCACTCGCGCGGCACCAGCGCCAGGCACAGCAGCCCGTACAGCAGCGGCATGATCACCGAGCCGAACGTCATCGGCTGGGTGCCGGAGAACGGGAACAGCCACGCCGACAGCGCCACCACCGCCGCCGGGGCAAGACCCAGCGCCCAGGCGCCGGGCCGCCGCTTCTGCAGGAACAGCGCGACCGCGATCAGCCCCACGAACAGCCCCGCCACCGGCGAGGACATCGTCGCGAGCGCGGCCAGCGGGGCGGCGGCCAGCGCCTTCGCCCAGCGCTTGTAGCGGCCCTCGTAGGGCCAGTAGAGCAGCACCGCGACGGCGCCGATCCCGAACAGCGCGGCAAGTCCGTATGCCACCCAGCCCGACACCGCCCCGGCGAGCAGCGCGAACACCCCGGCGAGCAGCGCCAGCGGGGCCGCCGCGAGGGCCTTCGCCCAGCTCGCGTACCGGCCCTGGTAGGGCCAGCAGAACACCGCCGCGACCGCGCCGAGCGCGAACATCGTGCCGAGCCCGAACGTCACCCGGCCCGAGGCCGCGTTGCCCATCAGCGCGAACACCCCGGCCAGCGCGGGCCACAGTGGCTCGCGCACCGCCCGGCCGCGCACCAGGATCAGGGTGAGCAGCCCGGCCGAGAACGTGCCCGCGATCATCATCGTGGTGCGCACACCGAGCACGGACATCAGATACGGCGACAGCACGCTGTACGACACCGGGTGCATCCCGCCGTACCAGGCGAGGTTGTACGCCGAGTCCGGGTGCCGGCCGACGAACTCCGCCCAGGCGTCCTGCGCCGCGAGGTCGCCGCCGCTGTTGGCGGACGTGAAGAACCAGATCACGTGCAGCACGGCCGCGAGCGCGGTGATGAACAGGACGGGGTGCTCGCGGGGCCAACGGCGCCAGGCGGCAGGGGGGTTGGCGCCGGGGCGGCCGGGCGCGGCGGTACCCGAGCCGTCCGTACGTGTGCGGTGCGTGTCGGCCGTGACGTCCGTACCGGGGTCAGGGCTCATGTGGCCTCCGCCCTCGGTGCGGTCGGCGCGTGTCGGCTCGGCTGTGGCCACCTGAAGGCACTCCCCGTGTCCCGTGTGCTGTTCCCGGCCACCTGTCCCGTACGCGCTCCCGGCCGGTTCTCGTCCCGCTGTGCGGCCTTGTCCCGTGACCGGTGACCTGCCCCGTTTCGTGACGCTAGCACGCACCCCGCCGCACGGCTCCCGGGCGGGAACACATGCGGCGGGGTGCGGGGTGCGGGCGCGGGGTGCGCGGGGGTGCGGCGCGCTCAGCCCAGGCGGGTCAGCTTGCTGCCGAGGCCGGGCTCGGTGAGGTCGTCGCGGAGCGCGACCGGCACCTGGACGGCACCGGCGGAACCGTCACCGACCGTGAGAGTGCCGACCTTCGTGCCCGCCTTCGCGATGTGCGGGACGGCGCCGCCGGTGAAGGACAGCTTCACCTTCAGGCCCGCCCAGCCGATCGCCTTCACGTCCTCGGTCACCTCGACCGGGGTCTGGCCGCCGAGCCCGTCGTCCACGTACCCGACGACCGTGCCCTTCTTCAGCACCGTCGCCGACTTCAGGGCGCCCTGCGCGGCCCGGATCAGCTTGTCGCCCGCGTCCAGGACACCGGTCAGGATCGAGTTGTCGGACTTGGCCGGGGGCTGGCGCATCGCGGCACCGATGATCAGCCGCGTCTGGCCGTCCACGTCCTGCTTCGCGGCGAACACCAGGTTGCCGAGGGCGGAGGTGGTGGTGCCGGTCTTGATGCCGACGACGTTGTTGTGCCCGACGAGCTGGTTCCAGTTGGAGTGGTACGTGCCCTTGTAGTCGGTGTACGACATCATCGCCGCGACCTCGCGGAACGAGGGGTACGCCATCGCGGCCTTCGCCAGCTTCACCTGGTCCCGGGCGGTGCTGACCGTCGAGTCGGTCAGGCCGGAGGGGTCGGTGTACTTGGTGTCCGCCATGCCCAGGCGCTTGGCGGTCGTGTTCATCTTGGCGACGAACGCGGCCTCCGAACCGGCGTCCCAGCGGGCGACCAGGCGGGCGATGTTGTTCGCCGACGCCAGCAGGATGTCCTTCAGCGCCTCACGCTGGGTGATCTCGTCACCGGCGGTGACGACCACCGTCGACTCCTGGCCCGCCTTCGACTGCGACTGGGCCGTCTTGTCGATCTTGATCTTCGGGCCGTCGGCGCCGCTCTTGAGCGGGTGGTCGTGCAGGATCAGATACGCGGTCATCACCTTGGCGACACTCGCGGTCGGCACGGGCTTGTCCGAGCCGGAGGAGCCGAAGGTGCCGATGCCCTGCACGTCCAGCGCGGCCTGGCCCTCGGCGGGCCACGGGATGTCGGCCTTCCCGCCCTCGAAGGTGTAGCTGTCCTTCGCGGTCAGGGCCAGCGCGGGCTTGGGCAGCGGGCGCAGCGCCTGGACGACGCCCAGGATCACGATCAGCAGCAGCACCAGCGGCGTCCAGATCTTGACCCTGCGCACCAGCGTCCGCACCGGGGTCTCCGGCGGGGGCGGCGTGTTCGTCAGCTCCGCGAGCAGGTCGAGCGGCGGCTTCGGCGGCAGCGGCTGCTGCGTCGTCAGCTCCGGCCCGACCTGCGGGACGCTGCGGGTCTCCTCGGCGGCGGGGCTGGTCCTTATGTCCCCCTTGAGCGCGACGAACCGGCTGGTCTTCTCGGCCGCCTTCTCCTCGCCCTTCCCCCCGATCTTCAACATGGTCGTCGGCTGATCCACCGCCTTCGGCGCCCGCAGCGTGGTGGTCGGCTGATCCTTGGCCGGCTGCTTGGGGGAGCGGAGGGTGGTGGTGGGCTGGTCGGTGGGGGTCGCCTGGGCGGCGGGCTTGGCGGAGCCCTTGCCGGTGCCCGTGCCGTCGCCGGTGCTGGTGCCGGGCTTGCCCTCGGGGGCACCGGACCCGGACTTGGGGGCGGGGATGACCTTGCCGGCGGACCCCGACTCGGAGGCGGGGGCGGCGTCCCCCTTGCCGACGGCCGACTCGCCCTCGGGCTTCCGCCCGGCGGGCTCGGCGGCGGGGGAGGGCTTGCTGCCCGTCTCTTCGGCGGAGCCGGGGACGCCCTTGTCCTTGAGGCCGGCCTTGTCGTCGGACTCCTCGGCGGAGCCGGTGCCGGCGGCAGGCTTCCCCTCGGGCTTCTGCCCAGCGGGGCCGGCCTTGGCGCCGGAGGGCTTGCCGCCGGTCTGGCCGGCAGACCCCGCCTTGGCGGCAGAGGCGGCAGAGGCGGCAGAGGCGGCAGAGGCGGCCGTGCTGCCGTCCTTGCCGGAGGCCGACTCGCCCTCGGGCTTCCGCCCGGAGGGGACGGTCTTGGTGCCGGAGGAGGGCTTGCTGCCGGTCTTGTCGCCGGAGCCGAGGGCGGGCTTGTCCTTGAGGTCGGCCTTGTCGTCGGACTCCTCGGCGGAGCCGGTGCCGATGGCCGGCTTCCCCTCGGGCTTCCGCCCGGAGGGGTCGGCGGCGGGGAAGGACTTGCTGCCCGTCCTGTCGGCGGAGCCGGGCTTGTCCTCAGGCTTCCGCCCGGCGGCCCCGGACCCGCCTTCGGGCCGGCCCACAGCGGCGGCGTTGCCCTTGGGGGCGCCCTTGTCGTCGGACTCCTCGGCGGAGCCGGTGCCGACAGCCGACTTCCCCTCGGGCTTCCGCCCGGCAAGGCCAGCCTTGGCACCGGAGGCGGACTCGGCGGCGGGGGCGGACTTGCTGCCGGTCTGGTCGGCAGAGCCCGCCTTGGCGGCCGCGCTGTCGGCCTTGTCGGCGGCCGACTCGTACGCGGGCTTCTGCCCGGAGGGGCCGGCCTTGGCGCCGGAGGCGGCCTCGGTGGTGGAGGAGGGCTTGCTGCCCGCCTTGTCGGCGGACTCCTCGGCGGAGCCGATGCCGACGGCCGACTCGCCCTTGGGCTTCCGCCCAGCGGGGCCGGCCTTGGTGTCGGAGGTGGCGCCGGTGGCGGGGGAGGGCTTGCTGCCGGTCTGGTAGGCAGAGCCCGCCGTGGCGGTAGAGGCGGCCGTGCTGTCGGCCTTGTCAGCGGCCGACTCGCCCTCGGGCTGCCGCCCGGCAGCGCCGGACTTCGCGCCGGAGGCGGGCTCGGTGGCAGGGGTGGACTTGCCCTCGGCCTTGACGGCGGGGCCGGACTTGGCGTCGGGAGTGGTCGTGTCGGAGGGCTTCCCGGCCGGAGACCACACGTCCTCGGACTTGGCGTCGGGGGCCGGCTCGTCGTCGCGGCCGGAGGCGGCGGCAGCGGTCTTGCCCTCGGCCCTGTCGGCCGACTCCGCCTTGGCGCCGGGGGAGGGCTTCCCGGCCGGGGCGGACTCGTCGCCAGGGGAGGTCTTGCCCTCGGCGTTGGCGGCAGGCCCCGTCTTCGCGGCGGAGCTGAACTCGGCGTTGTCGGCGGGCTTTTCGGCCGGGGCCGACTTGTCCTCGGGAGAGGTCTCGCTCGAAGCCTTGCTGGCAGACCCCGTCTTGTCGGCGGAGCCGGAGGCTGCGTTGCCCGCGGGCT
Organism: Streptomyces sp. NPDC005435; assembly: GCF_040703155.1. Taxonomy (NCBI): domain Bacteria; kingdom Bacillati; phylum Actinomycetota; class Actinomycetes; order Kitasatosporales; family Streptomycetaceae; genus Streptomyces; species Streptomyces sp. NPDC005435. Next base: position 96,869 of record NZ_JBEXEQ010000006.1, on the reverse strand, counting down.
TTCCAGCCGGGGTGGACTCGTCGTCGGGGGAGGCGTTGCCCTCGGCCTTGCCGGCAGGCCCCGCCTTGGCGGCGGAGCTGGACTTGGCGTTGTCGGCGGGCTTTTCGGCCGGGGCCGACTCGCCCTGAGCCTTGTCGGCGGAGCCGGCGGTGGCGTTGCCCGCGGGCTTTCCAGCGGGAGCCGACTCGTCGGGGGAGGTCTTGCCCTCGGCCTTGTCGGCAGAGCCCGCCTTGCCGCCGGAGGCGGGCTCGTCCCGGAGGTCTTCGGCGGGCTCCGACTCGGGAGCCGGGCCGGTGTTGTCCTCACGCTTCGACTTGGGTTCGGAAGCGGGCGCGGACTGGTCAGCGGTGCTGGACTCGGCCCCCTCGGGGCCTGCGTCGGCGCTCACACGGGAGCCCCCGGCGGACGGCTTGCTCCCGCCCTTGGCGGCCCCGCCGTCACTCTCGGCCACGCCGACCTTGGAGGAGCCACCGGCCCCGGCACCCTTGGCAGCACCCACGGAAACGTTGTCGCCGACACCCGCACCGGAGCCGCCCCCGGCAACCCCCTCAGACGCGCCGTCGCCCCCGCCCGCAGCCTTGCCGGCGGCGTCCTCGCCCGCAACGGAGTCGGCGGCAGCCCCGCCAGCGGCGGCCCCCTTCGAAGCGCTGCCCGTAGCCCCGCCGGAGGCGTCGGCGTCCTCGGTGGCTTTCCCGGACTTGTCCGCAGCCGCGCCGGCGGCGTCGTCCGCGCCCGTAACGGAGTCGGCACCGGAAGCCCCACCGGACGCAGCCCCCCGCGAAGCCTTGTCGGAGGCGTCGTCCTTGGTCGCAGCCTTGCCGGAGGCGTTCTTCCCGGACTGGTCCGCAGCCGCGCCCGCCGCATCCCCCTCGCCCGCAACGGAGTTACCCCTCGCGGCCCCGCCGGAAGCCCTCTCCTCGGACTCGGCCGAATCCACCCCCTCCGCCGAACCGACGGAGTAACCCTGCTTCGACCTGTCGGGGGACTCGCCCGCCACCGATGCCTCCTCCATGCGCCGCACGCTCGCTCGCGCGCCCTGTCCGAACCATGTACCAGTGTCCTGTGTGGGGGCTTGCCCGAGGTGGCAGACGAGAACGACATACCTACCGGTTCCCCCATGAACCGGGCACGCACCCTCGACAGATGAATGTGAGAGGCGTCACCCTGTCATTCATCCACGCGGGGAGGCATGGATGGGCAGGAGCCGCAGAACAATTCCGGAAGAGCTTCTGCTGCTCGCACTGGACCCGGCCACGGGTACCACTGCGCAGCCGCAGTCGCTCGACCTCGGTCTGGCCGGTGCGCAGCTAGTGGAGCTGGCGCTGGCCGGACGGATAGCCCCAGACGGGGATCGTATCGCCGTGGTGGTGCCACGGCCGACAGGAGATCCAACTCTGGACAGCGCGTTGGAGCTGCTGCGCAGGCGCGGCGCTCCGGTACGGGCGGTCCACTGGATCGGCGGCCCACGCCTGGGCCTGCGCCAGACGTACCTTTCCCACCTCGAACGGTGCGGAATGGTCGCCGCGGTCGCGGGCCAGATGTGCGGGGTGCTGCCGACGACGCGGTACCAGGCGACGGACACGGCGATCAGCCGCGAGATCCGCTCCCGCCTGGACGCCGCGATCCGCACCGGCGTACCACCGGACCCGCGGACCGCCGCGCTCGCCGCGCTGGCGCACGCCGTGGGCCTGGGCAAGCACCTCTACCCGGGCAACGAGGGTCGCTCGTCCCGTTCCCGGCTGCGCGACCTCATCCGGCACGACCCGATGGGCGGGCTCGTCGCCCACGCCGTCATGGACGTGCAGAACGGTGTCGCCGCGCAGCCCCGGCGGGGCCCGGCCGGGCCGCCCCGGCCGAGCGGTCCCGCGCGGGCCGAACCGGCGCACGGGGTGCCGATGCAGCCGCATCACGGCCCCATGGCGCGGGCCGCCGCGCACTGATCCACTCGTACGGTTCACGGTCAGGCGGTGGGGCGAACGTCGCCCCGCCGCCTCGGCGTTCACCCCAATCATGTCCGAACTGACGCGTACGCGCCGCATATCCGATGTTTTCCAGCGGTAGAAAGCACCTTGGTGGCAGTCTGCTCAACAGCAGATACACAAAGTGTCAGGAACAGGCAGGCAGCCGGAGGTGCGCTAACCGTGGCGTCCAATGTCAATCCCACCGTCAGGCGACGCCGTCTCGGCCAGGAGCTGCGCAAACTCCGCGAGGCGAAGAACATGACCGCCGAAGAGGTGGCCGACCGCCTGCTCGTGTCGCAGTCGAAGATCAGCCGGCTGGAGAACGGCCGCCGCAGCATCAGCCAGCGCGACGTGCGCGACCTGTGCGGGGTCTACGAGGTCGAGGACCAGCGCGTCGTCGACTCGCTGATGGAGATGGCCCGCGACTCCCGCCAGCAGGGCTGGTGGCACACCTTCGGGGACATCCCGTACAGCGTGTACATCGGCCTGGAGTCGGCCGCGCAGTCCCTCAGGGTGTACGAACCCCAGCTGGTGACGGGCCTGTTGCAGACCCGGGCGTACGCCGAGGCGCTGGTGCGCGGCGCGCTGCCGGAGACCTCGACGGCCGAGATCGACAAGCGGGTCAACGTCCGTATGCGCAGGCAGGACAGGGTCACCGAGGAGGACAACCCGCTGCGCCTGTGGGTCGTCCTGGACGAGGCCGCGCTGCACCGGGTGGTGGGCAGCAGGCTGGTGATGCGCGAGCAGCTGGAGCACCTCATCGAGATGTGCCAGCTGCCCCATGTCACCGTGCAGGTCATGCCGTTCGAGGCGGGCGCGCATCCGGGGCTCAACGGCCAGTACGCCATCCTGGAGTTCGCCGACACGGCCGACTCCAGCGTGGTCTACCTGGAGGGCGTCACCAGCGACCTGTATCTGGAGAAGGCGCCCGACGTGCAGAAGTACGCCGTGATGTACGAGCATTTGCGGGCACAGTCCCTCAGTGTGGAACATTCCCGGGAGTTCATCGCGAAGGCGGCCAAAAACTTCGCGGACTGAGGTCCCCGGACACGCGGCGAGGGATCGTACACCGTCGGCCCGTCCGAGCGGAGGCGCGTTTGGAATATGCCATCCGCTCGGGTGAACGTCCCATCCATGAACGGCAGTTGCCGGGTAGCGTCGATCACGCCAATCGCTCGACAGGGTTGGCGTGAACCGCACCACCGCAACTCGCAACAGGAGTGGACATGGCACTGATTCAGGGCGCTTCGGAGACGTGGATGAAGTCCTCCTATTCCGCGGGCAACGGCGCCTGCGTCGAGGTCAAGTCGCCGACCGTCGCCGGACTCGCCGTTCGCGACTCCAAGGTCACCGAGGGGCCCGTGCTGGCCTTCCCGGCCGAGGCGTGGAACACCTTCGTGGCCTCGGTCAAGGCGTAAGGACCCCTCCCGGGTCCACCTCGCCTCCGTGGAAGCGCGACCGATGCTTCGACGGCGACCGTGTGAACAGCACCCCGCGGAGCCCTCTCGGCCAGACGCCGTCCTTGCCGAGGGGCTCCGCGCAGTGAACTCGACAAGGCGTGAACCGGGGCGAATTCAGCGCACCGGGAACGCCACGTCGCACACCGGGTCCTCGGGCCCGGCCGCCGCCCAGTCGGCGAAGTAGACCTCACGGCACGGACCGGCGATCTCCAGACCGGCCGCCGCCACCCACCGCTCCACCGCCTCGAAGGCGGCCAGGATCTGCGGATGCGCCACCTGCGCCTTGACGATCCGGGTACGTGCCGTCCTCCCCGCCGGCTCCACCCGCACCCGGACCGCCCGGGGACCGCCGTGCCGCTCCGCCCACTCCCGCGCCGCCCGCTCGTCCGCCACCGGCACACACGCCTCGGCGGGCCCGTCGCTCTCCATCGACACCTCGGCGTGGTACACGACGAACGGAGCCCCCGCCACGCCCCCGCACTCCCGCGCCGCGCCCTCCAGCCGGTCCAGCGCCGCCGGGATCCACGCCGGCAGCTCGTCCGCCAGCGTGCGCCGCGACTCGGTGAGCACCACCTGCGCGGGCACCTCCACCGTCTCGACCGTGAACCTCTCGTCCATCTCGGAACTCCCTCGGGAAAGCCGGTCACGGAGGTAGGCGGCGAGGGTCCGCTGCCCGGCGATCCGGGCCTCCACGTCCGCCCAGTACGCCGCCAGCCGCGCGGCGGCCTCGGGCCCCTCGGCCCCGACCACCCGCGCGACCTCGGCCAGCGGCATGTCCAGCTGCCGCAGCAGGGCCACCAGACGGGCCCGCTCGACCTGCCCGGCGCGGTAGTAGCGGTAGCCGGTGACCTCGTCCACACGGTCCGGGGCCAGCAGTCCGAGCCGGTCGTACAGCCGGAGCGCCTTCGCCGACAGCCGGGACCGCGCGGCGAACGCGCCGATGGTCAGCGGCTCGTCGTCCGCGGTGGCCGGCGGCCCGTCGTCCGAGGTGGCCGGCGGCTTCTCGTCCACAGTGCCTTCCTCCGTCGCCGGGCGGCTGTTCCGCCCGGCGACCACGACGCTCGGCCCTGCCCCAGGGGCAAGGTCAACCGTCAGCCGAGCTGGGCCTCGATCGCGGCCACGACCTCCGCCGACTCCGGCTCGGTCTGCGGCGAGAAACGGGCGACGACCCGGCCGTCGCGGCCGATCAGGAACTTCTCGAAGTTCCAGCGGATGTCACCGGTGTGGCCCTCGGCGTCGGCGAAGCCCACGAGGCGCTCGTAGAGCGGGTGCCGGCCTGCGCCGTTCACCTCGACCTTCTCCGTCAGCGGGAAGGTCACGCCGTACGTCGCCGAGCAGAACTCCGCGATCTCGTCGGCGGAGCCGGGCTCCTGGCCCATGAACTGGTTGCAGGGCACCCCGATCACGGTGAAACCGCGCTCGGCGTACCGCTCCTGGAGCCGCTCCAGGCCCGTGTACTGCGGGGTCAGCCCGCACTTGGAGGCCACGTTCACGATGAGGACGGGGCCGCCCGCGTACCGCGCGAGGCCGGCTTCGCCGCCCTGGAGGGCGCCGATGGGGGTGTCCAGTACGGGGGTGTTGTCATTGGTGGTCGTCATGGGCGGATGCTAACCGGGGAGGGGGCGGCGGGATCGTCCAGCCCGGTCGCGCCGGGCGCCCTGGTCGCCTGGTGGGGCCCGGTCACGCGGTGCGGGCCGGTTACGCCGTGTGGCCCGGTCACGCCCTGCCGCCCGGCCCCGTACCGTCCGGCCGTCCCGCCGCCGCCAGTCCGTCCCCCGCCGCCGTGCGCTCGTACAGCACCGAGCGGCCCGCCCGGCGCCGTACCACCAGGCCCGCTTCCCGCAGCACCTTCAGATGGCGGCCGACCGAGCCGAGGGTCTGGCCGGTGACGGCGGTCAGCTGGGTGGTGCTCATGGGGGAGTCCAGCAGGAGGAGGACGCCCGCGCGGGCCGGGCCGAGCAGGGCGCCCAGACCCGCCGGGACCGGCCGCTCGCGGTGCCAGGCGAGGGAACCCGCGCAGGGGTAGACCTTGGCGTAGCGCACCCCGTCCTCCCAGCACACCCAGCCGCCGCGCTGCGGGGTCACCGGGACGAAGAACAGCTCGGCGCCCGCGATGTCGCGCGGGGGATTCGCCTGGAGGTTGACCTGGAGGCGGCTGCCCCCGAGCCACCGCGTCCGCCCCGGCCGCAGCGAGTCCAGCACCCCGGCCCAGCCGTCCCGGCTCACCCGCGCCGTGCGCGCCAGCACATCCGCCTCCAGCACCTTCCGGCGCCGCTCCCAGGTGGGCCGTACGGTCTCCTCCCACACCCACTCCAGGAGCGTGGCCGCCCGCTCGGGCAGGTCGTCGCGCTCCAGTACGGCGGGGATCGGCCCCTCGACCGAGAGCAGCAGATGGGCGCGGGCGTCCGCCGGACGGGCGGCGCGTACCCGGGCGACCTCGGTGGCGAAGTCCTCGCCGGGGCGGGGGGCCGGGGTCAGGAAGTCGGCGGTCCAGTTGCGGCCGAGCCCGGCCCGTACGAGCCGCGCGGTGACCGGTTCGTCGGCCAACAGGGCCTGATAGCCGGGGAGATGGGCCCGCAGCCACGCCCGCTCCCCCGGATGTGTACCGCTCCCCGTGTGCAGCAGCCACAGCGCCGCGAAGGTCTCGGCGAGCGGCGAGATCACGAACCGCCCGCGCGCGAGCGTGTCGGCGTCGAGCCGCCACCATCCCAAGTCCGCTCCTCCTCACGACCTTTCGCGCGACCGCGAAACAATACCGGTGCGAGCGAGCCGATTTGAGACTCTCGCCATGTCCAGTTACCGATCTCTGTTCCGTACCCCGGAGTTCACCCCGCTCTTCGTCGGCTCGGCCGCCAAGACCGCCGCCCAGACCCTCGGCGGACTCGCTCTCGGCACCCTCGTCTACCGGGTCACCGGCTCCCCGCTGCTCGCGGCGGTCAGCATGTTCGGCCCGTCGCTCGTCCAGGTCCTCGGCGCGACCGTGCTGCTCTCCGGCTCCGACCGGCTGCCCCCGCGCACCGCCCTGTCCGTCATCGCGCTGGCCTTCGCGGCGGGTACGGCGCTCCAGGCGCTGCCCGGGCTGCCCGCGGCCGTACTCCTGCTGATCGTCCTGCTGTTGGGCCTCGTCGCCTCGCTCGGCGTCGGGGTCCAATGGGGGCTGCTGAACGAGATCCTGAGCAAGGACGGTTATCTGCCCGGGCGTTCGCTGTTCAACATGATGAGCGGCCTGGCGCAGATCACCGGGTACCTCACCGGCGGCGCCCTGCTGACCGCCCTCTCCCCGCGACTCTGCCTGCTCCTCGCGGCGGCCCTGTATCTGACGGCCGCGCTGCTGCTGCGCCTCGGCCTGTCCGCCCGCCCGCCCCGGGCCGGTGGCCGGCCGTCCCCGGCGGTGACCTGGCGGACCAACGGCCGTCTGTGGGCGGACCGTTCGCGCCGGCTGACCTATCTGGGGCTGTGGGTGCCCAACGGCCTGGTCGTCGGCTGCGAATCGCTCTACGTGTCGTACGCCCCCGGCGCGGCCGGCACGCTGTTCGCGTGCGCGGCGCTCGGCATGTTCGCCGGGGACGTCTCCGTGGGCCGGCTGATCCCGCCCGGGGTGCGCCGCCGCCTCGCGCCCCCGCTGCTGCTCCTGCTCGCGGTGCCGTACCTGCTCTTCGCCGCGCACCCGCCGCTGCCGGTGGCCGCGGTGTGCGTGACGCTCGCCTCCGTGGGGTTCGGCGCGAGTCTGGTCCAGCAGGAGCGGCTGATGAGTCTGACCCCGGACGAACTCGCCGGTCACGCCCTGGGGTTGCACTCGGCGGGCATGCTGAGCCTCCAGGGCGTGAGCGCGACGCTGGCCGGTACGGTCGCCCAGTTCACCTCTCCGGCGACGGCGATGACGGTGATGGCGGCGTCGTCGGCCGCCGTGACGCTGGCGCTGGCTGTCGCGGGTCGTCGGCGTCTTCCCGCGAGCGCGGCTCCGGAAGCCGCTTGACCCCGGGGGAGGCGCGAGGATGCGGGTGGGCGGGTCATGACCACGTGAAGAAGGGGCGCGGAATACGTCCGCGAACGGTGGTGTTTGCGGTGAAATGACCGACTGGACGGCGGAGGTCCGCGACCGCCTGGCAGCGGAACGCGAGGCCACGAACGCCCGGATCAAGGCGCTGAGCAGGGATTTCCAGGCGATCGTCGAAGCGAACGCCCTGGTGGCGGTGGACGACGAACACGACCCCGACGGCTCCAGCACCGCCTTCGAACGCGCCCACGTCGCCTCCCTCCTCAAACAGGCCGAAGCCCACCTGGACACCCTGGACGACGCCCTGACCCGCCTCACCGAGGGCACGTACGGCCACTGCGAGACCTGCGGCCGGCCGATCCCCCCGGAACGGCTGGCGGTACGGCCCGCGGCGACGATGTGCGTGGAGTGCGCGGGCTCGAAGCGGCGGCGTTAGGGGGAGACACCCCCTAGCACGGAGCGGCCCCCGCAGTGGCCGGAACCGCTCTACCGGGCCGCCGGGACGCCCGCGTGGGCAGGATGCTCCCCGAGCCACTTATGGGGGGAATCCGTGACTATCCGTACCGAGGCCGCCGCGGTCCTGGCGGCCGCCGCGCTCGCCCTGACCGCCTGCTCCGGCCCGGGCCACACCGACGGTGAGGGCGGCGCCGAGCACGTGTCCGCGCCCCGGGCCACCGCCGGCGGTCCGACGGCCCACTCGGCCGAGGAAATCGCCTACCTCACCGTCGTCCGGGCGAAGGTCCCCGCGCTGAAGCGGCTCCCGGACAAGGAACTCATCGCCTTCGCCCACGCCTCCTGTGACGCCATCGACGCCGGCAACAGCCCCTCCGACGTGGCGGTCACCGCCGAGAGCGGCCTGCACATCGGAGTGGCGAACAGCGGCTACCTCATCGGCTCGGCGGTCAGCCAGTTCTGCCCGGAACACATGGACGAGCTCTGACCCCGGACCTCCCGGCCCCGAGGTCAGCCCTCCGCCGCCGGCTCACATGAAGGCGCCGTACGACGCCGGTGTGCTGTTGCCGAGGACGAGCTGGAGCAGGGCGGCGTCGTGGGGGCGTACCCAGTACGAATCGGTGGCGAGGTCCACGGCGGCGGTGTACCCCAGGCGGGCCTGGGTGACGTTCTGCTGGTGGCGCTCGTACGGCAGGTCCAGCGGACCGTGGAAGTGGATCGGCTGGTCGGTGGCGCCCTTCGCGCGGTCGCGCCAGGCGAGCTCGACCCCGCCGTGCGGGGACTGCCGGAGAAGCAGGTGGCCGAGGACCTGGCTGCCGTCGCGCAGGCCGTACGACAGGATGCTGAGCCGCACTCCCCGCCGCAGCCGCGCGGCGTCGGCCTCCACCGTGCGGGAGGCGCCCAGGCCGAGACCGGCCATCGGCTTCGCGGCCCAGCCCCGGTACAGGGCCGAGGTCGCCTGCGCGCCGCGCGGGGCCGGGAGGAAGGACGCGGGAAGCAGCGCGCGGATCACCGGGTGGAGCACGAAGTAGAAGACCAGCATGCCCAGCAGACCGAGTGCCGTCCTGCCCATCAGCAGAGCGGTGTAGAAGAAGCCGAGGGGTAGGACGAACACGGCCAACACGTGTATGCGGTAACGGGCGTTCACAGTTCCTGCCGGCGAGCTTCCTGGTCCGGGGGTTCCGGAGAGACGGACCGGAAGGCTATCCGCAGCGGACCGGCTTTCCGGCCGGAGCCCAGGATTTTTCCGAACGTTGGGGAAACCTGTGGTGTTCCCGGGGACAACCCCGCTGCCATCCGGCGAGTCGAACTGGGCGGTGTGGAACGGATCTTGTTCTGTCCCGCGCCACCCGTCTCGTCCCGTCCGACATTCGGAGCCGACTTTGCCCCAGTCCCCCACGCTCCAGCGCCGCCGCTTTCGCCGTGGCGCCCTGACGCTCGCCACCGGCGTCGCCCTCGCGCTCAGCAGCTCCGCCCTCACCGCGCTGTCCGCCCAGGCGGCCCCGGCGGCCACCGCCGCGCCCAGCGGCAAGCACCTGCACGACGACTACAACGGCGACGGCTACGCCGACGTGGCGATCGGCGCCCCCGGCACCGCGCTCGGCACCCAGAAGAAGGCCGGCGCGGTCACCGTGCTGTACGGCTCCGCCAAGGGCCTCGCGACCTCCCGCAAGCAGGTGCTGCCCTGGTCGAGCCGCCAGGGCGCCGCCGCGCCGCAGACCGAGTACGGCACCACCCTGCGCAGCGCCGACCTCGACCAGGACGGTTACGCCGACCTGCTGTCGAGCGTGCGGTGGACGCCGCCGGGCGGCAAGGCGGGCCGTTACATCACGGTCAACTGGGGTGGCCCGAAGGGGCTTTCGGCCGAGCCGGTGCTGCTCCCGGTCGCGCCGGACATCGCCTCGCCCGCGGACTTCGCGGTCGCCGACGTGGACGGCGACGGCCACCCCGACGTGGCGCAGGTCGGTATGCGCGTCAACGGCGGCTCGCATGACGGCGCCGTGCTGCACGGGCCGTTCACCAGGGCCGGCCTCGCCGCCGGCGCCACCACGTACTTCGACGTCCACAGCTACTGGAATTCCGTGTCGCTCGCGGCAGGTGACGTGAACGGTGACGGCATCGCCGACCTCGCCGTACGCACGATCGACACCGAGGAGCCGGACTCGCACCGCGTCTTCCTGCTCCTCGGCGGCCACGACGGTTTCACCAACAAGGGTGAACTGAAGGACGCCAATGGCTACCGCTTCGGCGGCCAAGAGGTCGCGATCGGCGACCTGAACAACGACCACTACGCCGACATCGTCGTCGGCCACCACTACGACAACTACGACAGCGACCTCGACCTGCCGACCAAGGGCGGCGCGATAGGTGTCGTCTACGGCGGCCCGAGCGGCGTCTCCACCAAGCTCAAGCCGGTATGGATCAGCCAGGACACGGCCGGCGTGCCCGGCGTGGGCGAGGGCTACGACGGCATGGGCACCGGCGTGTCGATCGGCGACACCAACGGCGACGGCTACAACGACGTCGCCACCGGCGTGCCGGGCGAGACCTACGACGGCATCGCCCAGGCGGGCACCGTGCTGGTGCTGCGCGGCAGCGCGAAGGGCCTGACCGGCACCGGCGCCAAGTCCTTCGGCCAGAACACCCCCGGCATCCCCGGTGTCGCCGAGAAGGGCGACATGTTCGGCACCTCGACCGCCCTGGTGGACGCCAACGGCGACAAGAAGGCCGAGTTCATCGTGGGCGACCCGGCCGAGAACGCCTCCAACGGCTCGGTCTGGGTACTCCCCGGCACCTCCGCCACCGGCGCCTTCTCCTTCGGCTCGGCCACGGCCGGCCTCCCCGCCACGAAGAGCCTCTTCGGCACGGCCCTGAGCGACTGACCGGCCCACCGGACACGAAACGGCCCCCTCGGAGATCACTCCGAGGGGGCCGTTCGACGTCCCGTGCCTCTTCAGGCGTTGTGCCCCCGGCAGGATTCGAACCTGCGACACCCGCTTTAGGAGAGCGGTGCTCTATCCCCTGAGCTACGAAGGCGGGGATCTGTTGGAAAATGTGTAGGAAATGGCAGCCAAAGCTGCTGATCCCTGACACACAGGTCCGGTGACCCAGCGGTGCGCCAGTGGAGGCGTGCACCGGCGCCAGTGTAGCGGGTGAGGGGTGGTTGGTGACGAGGGTCCCACGAGCCGGCGCTCGGGAGGTGCTGCTCGTGGGAGGTGGCGGGCAGGTCACGTGCCGAGTGCATCAGTCGCGCCGAGGGCGATGAAGTTGATCATCCAGGCGAAACCGAGGTAGATGCGCAGGGCTCCGTTGAACCGCATCCTCTTGGTTCTCGGGTCGATCTCTCTGTCTTCTTGCGTCTCGTATACAGGAATCAACTCGTTATGTGATCCATTCCTGCAGGGAATCTCGACCGAGTGTAGAGGCGATAGATTTTCGCCCCTGCCCTTACCAGGAATTCGCGGGCCGGGAGTGGGGTGTAAATTTTCTTTCCATCGACTGTGATCTGGCGCTCACAGGATCGTCCGACCGCCGCGTATGCGTCGTGGATGCAGTGTGCGTATTGATACTTGTTCAGAGGCTTGGGGTCGATCCCGTCATACTGTGGCGTGTAGACGACGATCCCCCGGGCGATCAGTCCGGCGCGGTGGGCCCCGCGCCAGGCGGTGTCCAATACGGCGGCGAGGACGCCTGGCGCACGGTCGAGGATCTCGTGCGCGAAGCGCAGGGCGGTGCCGGCTTCTTCTTCTCTCTCCGGATCCTCCTCCGGAGATCTGTGCCGCGCGCCGTCGGCGTTCAGGATGATCCGGCTGTGGGATTTCTGCGGGAGACGCACGGAGAAGGAAACGATCTTCTTTCCGTACACGGCTCTGTCGCCGCTTTCGATCTGCATGTCGGCATCGGGGTCTACTCTGTGGCGTTTGTACTGGCCAGTTCTCTCGCCGATGGTGATTTTTTCGGTCTGGTCAGAGGGTGGCCGGACGACGGTGGCGTCGCCGTTGATGGCTTGTTTGCGGGCGGGGCGCAGCCAGCAGCCTCTTGGCCTTTTATCGGATAGATAGCCGGGGGCGATGGCCTGCCTGATCCAGGCGTCTCGTGAGGCCACACGGAGCTCGGGCAGGGTGTCGAGCATTTTCTGCCGGTATTCCGCCCAGTGATGACGCTGGGAGCCTGTCGCCGGGAGGGAGTCGGCTTCTTTGTCGCCCAGGCATTGGCGTACGCCCTCGCGTACGGTTTTCCAGATGACGTCGTGCTGGAGGTTCGCTCCGGTGGCGCGGGCGGTGTTGAAGACCGAGTTGGCGCAGACGTAGATGAGGAAGATGTAGGGCGGGTAGCGGGGGGTGCGGCCACGCGTGCCGGGCTTCTCGCGCGGGAGGACGGCTGCGGCCACCTCGTACAGGGCAGGGTTGGCGACGACGAACTCAAAGCGTTCGATCTCCGAGATGTGCCGGGCTTCGGGACCCTTGGGTTCGGGCTGGAAGCCGACGGGACTAAAGATGTCCTGTGGGGTGGGCCCGAGGATCCAGTCCGGCTTCTTGGGCCGGGTGCCCCTACTGGGGTTCTTGGGGGCTTTGGCTTTGCGCGGACTGCTCGCCAACGGACTCATGCGTCGCCCTCCGCAGGAGTGGGCCGCCACTCGTAGTCGGCCAGTGGGGCGGCGCCGTCGAGTGAGGACAGGCCGAAGCGGAGTGCGACATCGGCGATCTGTCCGGACTCCCTGAAGACCTTTGCGGCGACCCAACTGGAGACGTCACGTGGGGTTGCCGACCGGCCCCGGGGCGCGGTGCCGCTGCTGCGCACGATTTCGCCGATGGCGGTGCACACGCTGGCCTGGCGCCGATAGGCGGGGCCGTCGACGACGGTAGTGAGGGCGCGTGAACCGTCCGTATTGGAGCGCTGGAGGAGGAATTCGGCCCGCAATCGTAGGACCTCGCAGACCCAGTCGTCGCTGAGCGGACAGTAGCGGGCGGTGACGCGGGACGCGCCGACGGCCCAGACACGGGCGTGGGCGAGATCGAGGTCCGTGGTGCTGTAGCCGATCTCGCTCGTGTGCAGGCCGGAAAGAAGCAACCCGAGGATGGTGGCGTGCCCGGTCTGTGGCATGCCACGTTCGGCATGGAAGCGCAGATTCTCGATGTCGCGATCGGTGAGCACGCCGGTGGGGCGGGGTGCTCACCGCGGGATGGCGGGAAGGTCGAGCAGTGGGCCTTCGTCGTCAGACCGAGTCGGCGAGCCCGGGCGAACAGGGCGTCGACGCCAGACTTGCGATTGGTCGCCGCCGCCATCATCTTCTCGGTGATCTCGGTCTCGGAGAGACCGGCTCGCTCGGCGGCGTCCAGTCCCGGCCACAACACCCCCGGATTCGACACCACGACCGCCCAAGCGCATCAGTGGCGACATTTCCGGTTAAGGTCGCCTCCACGCCATCAAGCGTCCTGAGTCAACCTGATCAGTAGTGGTTGTAGGTGAGGGTGGCGATGGCGTCGTGGCTGTGGATGCTTTCCAGGTTCCTCGCCTGAATGGCATGATTAAGCCCCTTTTTGCGGCAGGCGAGGCTTATGTCGCGAATCATGTCTTCGACGAAGACGGGGTGGTCATAGGCCTGCATGGTCACGACACGCTCGTCGGGCCGTTTGATGAGAGGAATGACAGGTGCTGAGCCGGCGGTGCGCAGTAGGTGGACCATCTCGTGGACAGGCAGCGGGTAGGGGGCGTCGGCGGCGCCGGTGACCTCAAGGGTGATCTCGCTGCGCTGGTTGTGTGCACCGTAGTCGGAGATGGCTTTGGAGCAGGGGCACAGGCTGGTTACGTGAGTGGTCACCGCCGTCGTGACGGTGCAGTCGGAGTCATCGATACGTCCAGTGACGGTCAGGTCGTGGGCCTGCCAGGACTCCTGACCGCTGGCGGGAGCGGTGACTGGGGTGGCGATCGGCAGGGTGAGGATGAGGGTTAGGGCCGGGGCGTCCAACAGGGTGAGCCCACGCTTGAGCGCGATGGGCAACTCCTGCGGGGTGAGAGTGGCTACTTCCTCGTGGACTAGCGCGATCATGCGGCTCATGTGGGTGCCGCGCCGGTCAGCCTGCAGGCAGACGGTGACGGCGATGTCGGCGATGCCGTTCTGGCGGGTGTGGCCGTCATCGAAGGTGAGGGGGTAGCGCAGGCCGCTGATGCCGACTTCGTCAATGGCGATACCGCGACTGTCGGGCTCATTTTGGATGTCGTGCATGCAGTCACTCGCCTCGGTAGGTGCAACCGGAGGTGCAAGTTTCGCGCACGGTGATCGCGGACAGGTCGGGAAGTTCGGTGACCAGTCGGTCCCAGATCCAACGCGCCAGGTTCTCGCTGGTGGGGTTGTCGAGGCCTTCGATGTCGTTCAGATAGTAGTGGTCGAGTTGTGCATCAATGGGCTTAAAGGCTCGTTTGATGTCTCCAAAGTCCATGACCCAGCCTGCCTCTGCGTCGACTGGCGCTTCCACATGCACGGTGACCTTGTAGGAGTGGCCGTGCAGGCGGGCACACTTGTGGCCTTCGGGAACACGCGGCAGGCGGTGGGCTGCTTCGAAGGTGAACTCGCGAAAGATTTCCATTACTGAATTCCCAGATACTTGTGCGTCTGGAGAGAAAGTGTCCAGCGCGGGTTCTTCATGCAGTACTCGACGGCGGCGCGGGTGTGGTCCTCGCGGTTGACGTCATCCAGCGGTTGCAACCGGAAGTGGCGAAAGTCCAATCCCTCGAACTGGGTAGGGTCACCACCGGCCTGGGGGTAGACCAGTTTGAGTTCGTCGCCGCTTGTGAGGACCAGCGTGGAGCCGATCTTCGGGCTCACACACAGCCAGTCGATGCCGCGGGGGGCTGGGCGGGTGCCGTTGGTTTCCACAGCGATTTCGAAGCCGCGCTCGTGGAGCGCGTCGATGGCGTCCTCGTCCAACTGCAGCAGAGGTTCTCCGCCCGTGCATACCACGAACCGATGTGCCTGGTCGGCGGTGGGCCAGGCCGCCTCGACTGCGTCGGCCAACGCCTGCGCCGTGCGGAAGCGGCCGCCGCCTTCGCCGTCGGTGCCGACGAAGTCGGTGTCACAAAACTGGCAGATCGCACGGGAGCGGTCGCGTTCCCGACCGGTCCATAGGTTGCATCGGGAGAACCGGCAAAAGACCGCTGGGCGTCCGGCGTGGCTGCCTTCTCCCTGCAGCGTGTAGAAGATTTCTTTGATCAGGTAGGTCATGCTCAGACGCTCTGGTACCGGATGGGGTCCTTGACGCCGGCTTCGGCGAAGCCCTTAAGTCGCAGCAGGCAGGTGTCACACCGGCCGCAGGCCCGGCCCTGCCCGTCGGGGTCGTAGCAGGAGGAAGTGAGGGAGTAGTCCACGCCCAGGCGGAGTCCCTCGCGGACGATGTCGGCCTTGGACAGGGCGATGAGGGGGGAGCGCAGCGTGATCTTGGACGTTCCTTCGACGCCGGCCCGGGTTGCCAGGTTGGCCATGGTGGCGAAGGCCTCCATGTACTCGGGGCGGCAGTCGGGGTAGCCGCTGTAGTCCACCGCCGTGACCCCGGTGAAGATGTCGCTGGCACCGACGGTCTCGGCAAACGCCAGCGCGAACGACAGGAAGATCGTGTTGCGGGCTGGCACGTAGGTGACCGGCACCCCCGCATCCTCTACGTTCGCGAGGGACTCGTGCTTGGGTACCTCAATGTCGGCGGTAAGGGCAGAGCCGCCGAAGACTCGCAGATCGATGTCGGCGATGACGTGTCGGGCCACCCCCTGGGCCTGGGCGACGTGCTGAGCTGCCTCCAACTCGATGGAGTGCCGCTGGCCGTAGCGGAAGCTGAGCGCATACGGAGTGAATCCCTGGTCCTTGGCGATGGCCAGCACCGTGGTTGAGTCCAGGCCGCCGCTCAGCAACACGATCGCGGGACGGTCCATGCTGTCACTCCCTTGTCTGATGTCCAGTTGCCCCCCGTTGAGGCAGTGGCAGCCTACCCTCCTAACTACCGGCTACAGTAATCACAACTAGAAACGAGTTATGGAAGCCAGAGGTCGATCCGTAGTGAACGAGTTGCCCATCGTGGTCACGTGCACGGATCGGAAGGCCTCCCCGCCAGAGCCGGGCCTGCAGGCGCGCTCACTGTCTGCTACTGACATCCCCCACCGTGCTGCGGAATGGGCGCACCGTCTGCGAACCGCCCAGGGGCCGCAGGTCGCCTTGGGAGAGCTGTACCAGGGAGACCAGTGGCGGCGCGCCACGGCCCTCATCCAAGTGGCATCCCGCGCAGGATTTGCGCCCCGTCTGTACGTAGCCTCGGCCGGTCTGGGCCTGCAACCAGTCTCCAGCTTTGCCCCGTCCTACGCGGCGACTTTCATGCCTCGACACGCAGATTCCGTGGCTTCCTCTAGCGCGCAGGCAGTCGACTGGTGGGATTACCTGCAGCGCATGGACGCCAGTCGCCCTCTGTCCCAGATCGCGACTGCTGCCAGACGGGCGCTGGTGGTGCTGTCCGAGACCTACGCCCAGGCTATGCACCGCGACCTTGCCGCGCTGGCGGCCACGGGGGCCGACGTGGTCTTGATCGGTGGCGCCTGCAATATGGACGGGATCGTGCGCATACCCGCCAACGCCGCCTTGCGGCAGGCCCTGGGTGGCACCCTGACCAGTCTGAACGTCCGCATGGCCGCCTCCTGGCTCGAGCACTGCTCACCGGGCCGCCTCATCACCCCCGCCGCCAAGGAGCGTTGGAGCGCGTGGGCGTCCCAGGCGGCCCGCCCCGAACGCTATGCCCGCCGACCGATGTCGGACGAGACTGTGGTCGCTTTCATCAAGGAGGTGAAGGGCCTTTACCCCGACTACTCGCGCACCCGCCTGCTGCGCCTGCTGAGAGATAAGGGAATGGCCTGTGAGCAAAAGCGATTCGCGGACCTGTATACATCAACGATTGGCCCTCGATGACCCCCACTGTGCTTAAGCGTCGGGCCCTGCGGATCGACCAGCACCCCACGATCCCCCTGTACGTGTTCACCCTGGCGGCCGAGGAGGTGCACCAGGTCGCTGACGTAGCGCGGATCTCCAGGGACGAGGCCGGCAAACTGATCGGCTACCAGCGCCCCGAGAAGAAGCAGCACGTACGCCAGATCCTGGAATATCTCGACGGGGAAGAGGTGCTCTTTCCCAACGGGTTGATCCTGGCGCTGCCCTCGAGTGTGCGATTCAAGTCCAGCCCGGGTCCGAGCAGCAGCGACGGCCTCTGCACGTCGGGCACACTGGAGATCTCTCTGCCCGACACCCCTGATGCCCCGCGACCGGCCTGGATCGTTGACGGTCAGCAGCGTAGCCTCGCACTGGCCCGCACCCGCAACACCCGCCTGGCCGTGACCATTGCCGGATTCGTTGCTGAAGACCTGGAAACCCAACGGGACCAGTTCCTGCGCGTGAACACGGTCTCCCCGCTGCCCACCAACCTGGTCACCGAACTCCTCCCGGAAGTCGGCACCGTCCTGCCGACTAAACTTTCAGCCCGCAAACTCCCCTCCGTCCTGGTGGAAGCCCTCAACCACGACAAGGACTCACCGTTTTGCGGACTGGTGCGCCGCCCGTCCACCACGGCCGAGCAAAAGGCGGACGCCGTCGTCACGGACAACAGCCTCACCACGGCCATACAGGAATCCCTCAATTCCCCTTCGGGCGTTTTTTTTCCTTACAAGAATCTGTCCAACGGCACCGTCGACACGGCCACCATCCGCCAACTCCTCGTTATCTACTGGAGTGCCGTGCGTGACACTTTTCCCCAGGCCTGGGGGCTCCCGCCGACCCGATCCCGGTTGATGCACGGCGTGGGCATTCGCTCCATGGGGCGACTGATGGACCGCGTGATGATGACCGTCCATCCCGCCTCCCCCCACGCGATCGACCAGGCACGGGCCGAGCTCGCACTGATCGCCCCCCACTGCCGCTGGACTCACGGACGCTGGCCCGACCTGAACCTTCCCTGGAACGAACTGCAGAACAACCCGCGCCACATCAGCACCCTCTCGAACTACCTCCTCCGTACCTACGTGCAGGAAAAGGCAAAAGTCGCGTGAAGTTCTATTTCCCTGACAGTCAGGACCTGGTGAGCCCTAGTTACGACTTCATCAACGATGAGTACTCGCCCTACCGAGTGCGCCAGCGCGATGACGTCTACGCACATCAGGCCGTGACGCCGATCCCCTACGACGGGATCCTTGTCAGCAAAGCGGTTGTTGACGGATCCATGAAGGGTGCAGGGAAGTACTCCGCCCCACAGCGCGAGCGTCTCTACCGCCTGGGCGTGAGGAACTTTTTCCGCCTCCCCGACACATGCTCCACGATCGGCGACTGTGGCGCCTTCAACTACATCGATGAAGCGCGCCCGCCGTATGAGGTGGACGACGTCCTCGACTTCTACGATCGCTGCGGATTCGATGCGGGCATCAGTATCGACCACATCATTTTCGGATATATTCCGAAAGAATCCGACGCGGAACCGGAGTCAGCGTGGGTGGAGCGCCAGCAGATCTCCCTCGAACTCGCCGAAGAATTCATCATAGCCACCAATTCACAAGGCGTCCGCTTCGAGCCTGTCGGCGCCGCCCAGGGGTGGGGGCCTGACAGTTACGCCCACAGTGTCGCGCAACTCCAGAAAATGGGATATCGGCGTATCGCTCTCGGTGGCATGGTCCCACTGAAATCGCACGAGATCCTTGCCTGCCTGCGCGCCATCGATGAAGTCCGCACCCCCGAAACCGGACTACACCTGCTCGGCATTAACCGCGTGGAAAGTATGGAGCAGTTCGCCCGCCACGGCGTGACCAGCTTCGACAGTACCTCCGCCTTCCGTCAGGCCTTCATGGATGACCGCAATAACTATCACACGGCTACCGGCTCTTATACGGCAATCCGCGTCCCTCAGGTCGACGGCAACCCCGCCCTGAAGCGCCTCATTCTCTCCGGCCATGTCTCCCAGGCCGAGGCCATCATCGCCGAACGCTCATGTCTACGTGCCCTGCGTGAATTCGACCAGGAAGAAACAGCACTCGAAGAAGTCATGCGTGCTCTCGCGACCTACGAAGCCCTCGTGCTCGGCCCAAAAAAGAAAAGCTACCTCGAGCTCTACGAACGCACCCTGAGTGACGCCCCCTGGCGCAACTGCCCTTGCGCCCTGTGCAAGAAGCACGGAATAGAAATCGCTATATTCCGTGGAAGTGAACGGAACAAGCGTCGTGGATTCCATAATCTCACCGTACTCGAAGCCAAGATGAGGCAACTCACCTTCGCGTAAACTCACCCGTTCTAGCTTTTCTTTCAACCCCTGCCAGGAGATATGATGGCCGACCGATACGAGTTGAGGCTTCCCGCACTTGAAGTGCGCCAAGGTAACCGGAAAATCTACTGCTTTGCCGTCGACGGGAAGAAACTCCACAGCTTCGCCGCCGTCTCCAGGGTCCGCCGCAACGACACCAGCGAACTACAGGGCTACCAGCGGCCCGAGGTCCTCAGTCACATCCGCGGTATCCGCCGCTACCTCGAGTCCGAGCACGCCATGCTCCCCAACGCCCTCGTCCTTGCCTTCGGCGACACCATTCGGTTCGAAACCGGCATCCGCCCGAATGCCGGCGTGGACTACTCAGTCCCCGGAGTTCTGGTGATCCCGGTCGATGAGTCCCTTACCGACGAGGACAAGCCCGCCCTGATCGTAGATGGCCAGCAGCGCAGCGCCGCCATCCGCGACGCGGACCTGGCCGAGTTCCCCGTCGCCGCCGTCGGGTTCATCGCTGACAATCAAGAAGATCAGCGCTCCCAGTTCATCCTGGTCAACTCCACCAAGCCATTGCCCAAGGGCCTCATCCACGAGCTGCTGCCGGAAACCAGCGGCCACCTCCCGCCCGTCTACGCCCGCAAGCGTCTGCCGGCCCAGTTGATGACCCGCCTCAACACCGACGGCCAGGGCCCCTTCTTCGGCCGAATCGCCAGCCCTACCTCACCGCACGGCAATATCAAGGACACCAGCCTGCTGCGCATGCTGGAACACAGCCTCTTCGAGGGCGCCCTCTACCAGTACCGCAACCCCGAGGACGGCTCCGGCGATGTTGAGCGCATGGTGAAGCACCTGCGCGCGTATTGGAACATCGTGAAGGACATCTTCAGCGACGCTTGGAAACTTCCGCCTCGTCAGTCCCGCCTCACTCACGGTGTCGGCATCCAGGCCATGGGCTTCGTCATGGACACCCTCACCGAGGGAATGCCCGCCGAAGGCGTCGACTGCGACCAGGTCCGCAATGCTGTCCTGGGCCTCATGCCGGTGACCGCCTGGACCTCCGGCATGTGGCGCTTCGCCGACGGCGAGCAGCGCCGCTGGAACGGGCTGCAAAACACCCCCACCGACATCCGTCTGCTTACGGACCTGCTGGTGCGTGCCGTCCGCAACTAACCTTGCATACCCGCCCACCGTGCCCTGGCTCCGGGCACGGTGATCCCAGATCTCGCCTGTCGGCCAACTTTTTTGCACCATCCGATGGATGCCCACACTCGGCAGTAGCACGAAGGGCTGCTGCCGCGTATACCTTGCCCACCGAGGGCGCTGGCGTCATGCCTGGCTGGCACGGCGCTTCAAGCACGTGCAATCGAAGCGGATTGGGGAGACGCTCGGCTTCCGGAGCGCGAGTGAGAGGTGCGAGGCGACAGAGAAGTTCCTGGCAACACACGTGCCCTCGCGGGGCGGCAGCACGGTGGCGTCGAGCTGTTTCTCGTCTGGGACGCTGACCCCTGAGAGTTCGTAACACGATAATTTTCGGGCCTTCTTGAGGTGTCGCCAGCAGATCAGACAGCAGGCTAGGGAGAGAAAGGAGTCGTGGAGTTCGGTGTGGCGTTCCCAGCGGACGTCGAGTCACTTGGAGTGGAAGAGCAGGTCGAAGGTCTGCTCGACGACGTAACGGAGTTTGCCCAGGCCCTGGATGTTCAGGGCGACCTTGCCGGATTTGGCGGGCAGGATGCGGCGCTTGCGGATTTCTTCGCGGTTCGGGTTGGAGTCGTAGCCCTTGTCTCCGAGCAGGGCTTCGGGACACCTGCGAGGACGGCCGGCGACGGGTGGAATGCCGTCGACCAGGGTGATGGTCTGGGTGACGTCGTTGACGTTGGCCGCAGTCGTGATGACCTTGAGCGGGGTGCCGCGTCCGCCGCAGATCAGGTGGTGTTTGCTGCCCATCTTGCGCCGGTCGACGGCGACGGACGGGTGTCGGCCCCCTTTTTTTCGCGCAGATGTGGGAGCTGTCCACGCAGGCCCGCGACCAGTCGAGTTCGCCCGCCGCGTTCAGTTCGGCGAGTAGGATGCGATGCAACTGGTCGAAGACGTCGGCCTGCTGTCATCGCTTAAGGATGGCGTCCCGCTGTGTGGCGTAGGGGATTTTCGCGGTTGAGCGCGCGGGTTCTGCTCCCTCGTCTGCGCCGCCTGCCGGTGAATGCTCCCTGCTCAACTGGCAGGTCGCCGTGTAACTGTCCTGAGTGAACGAGGAGTTCGGCCCCGGGGGGGGGGTACACGGTGCCCTTGTCCCAGCATGACCTACTTCGCCTGCTTGAATCATTACGTTCGGCGGATGGTCTTGAGTCGCCCGCGAGGTCGCCGAGCGGCTGCTGCAGGAACTGATCGAGGCCGAGGCCACCACCAAGATTGGCGCCGAGTGGGGCGAGCACACCGACAGCCGCACGACCTGGCGCAACGGGCACCGCGAGAAGACGTTGACCACGCAGGCTGGCGACCTGGGACCCGCCATCCCGAAACTGCGGGCCGAGAGCTTTTTCCCAGCCTGCTGGAACGCCGGTGCCGCATCGACCAGGCCCTCTACGCGGTCATCATGTGGGCATACGTCCACGGCGTCTCCACCCGCCCCGTCGACGACCTCGTCAAAGCCCTCGGCTCGGACATCGGGATATCCAAGAGTGAGGTCTCCCGGATCTGCGCGGACCTGGACGAACAGTTCGACGCCTTCCAGACCCGCCCGCTGGACCACATCCGCTTCCCCTACCTGTTTCTCGACGCTACCTACGTCAAGGCCGCGTCGATCACCGCATTGTCTCCCAGGTGGTCGTCATAGCCGCCGGCGTCACCCAGGACGGTGGCCGTGAAGTCGTCGGCGTCGTGGTCGGCGACAGTGAGACCGAACCTTTCTGGACTCAGCTTGGCGTTTAACATCGCAGGTCAGCAGGACGAGTGACTCGCGATGTTAAACGCCAAGCTAAGAACAGGCTTTCTTCATCGTGCTGTTGGCCAGTGACGCAGTAGTCACAGTGCACCAATCTCCCCATGTCGTTGGTCATCGAGCGCGCAGTGCCCGAGCTGCCCCGCTGTCACGTCGAACACTCCACCTGCACCTGCCGGCCTGAACGGCCGCATCGGGCTTGATCGGCCCAGTTCTAACCTCTTCCCGAGCGGCTCCGCCGACACACTGCTTCGGTCAGAAGCAGCCGATCGCCTTGCATGTACCCCATGGATCGACTATTCCATGGATCGTGAACGGCACGATCACCGCCAACGTGCGCTGTATACCCCGTAGGGGGCAAGGTCGCGCGAGTCGATACGCGGCCGCGGTGACGTAGCGCGGGGCAGGGGGGCTTCCATCATGGTGAGAGGCGTTTTTCCATCGCGGCGCGCAGCAGACCGGTACACCCAGGCGGGGGAACTGTCAGTGGCTCCGTTTACGCTGCAACCAGCTGGATGTGAGCACCTTGTGAAGGAAGTGCAATGTCGAGGCTGAGCGTGGGGGATTTGGTCTTTTTTGCTGCTTATCGGGGGTTTGAGCGGGTCGTCTTGCGCAAGGGAGAGGGTGTCGCGTTTGTCCACTGTGAAGCGATAACGGGATCCCTGCTCCAGGCGCACCATACCGCTGCACAGGTCCATGCACCGACGCGTCGGCCGACCGGTTCCCCAGGCTGCGAGCGCGGTGCTCTGAGTCGACAGTCCGCGCCGTGCAGCGGCCTCGTGGTATGCCGCCCGGGCGCCCCGCCGTTCTTGGACGCCTCGCTGCCTGACGCTGCCGCCACCCAGTGGCCGCCGGACCTGAGTGTGTGCACTCCTCGGTCGTCCCGGCAGTTCGGCAGAATGGTGCTGGGCCGTGCGCATCATCCCCAGCCTTCGGCGGCGCCTGCCCCCGCAGTTCTCTCAGGGGTTGCCCGATGATGACGGATGATGCTGTCCTGTGCCCTCGGTGTGGTGCAGGGATGATCATGCAGTTCGCTTCCCGCGGGCCCAACGCAGGCGCCTACTTCTGGGGCTGCTCGCGCTTCCCGCAATGCCGCGGCTCGCGCTCCGCCGATGGTACGGTCAAGGCGGTCCCGGCCCGCCCCCGCACAACAGTTGCAAGCCGTTCGGTAAGCAGCCCTCGCCCCGCTCGGAAATCGGCACTGCACCGTGGTGACCTGCTCGTATCCAGCGCCAACACGCTGGGGGCCGGTAAGTTGGTGGGCAAGGACGGCGATGGCCTGATCCTCGAGTACTTCGACACCCCAGGACAGCCTCCGGACGAGCGCCGTCGTCACACCGTCCCCAGGAAGGGGCTCAAGCGGTTCACGCTGGCACCCGAGACGCGGGTGTTCTGGCTCACGGGCGCCGCATGGCGCTCCGGGCGCGTCATCGAGGCCACAGCCCATCGGGACATTCACGTGCGGGCGCGCAACTGGGAGGGATACCTTGCTGAAGAGGACCTGTATGTCCGCTGGGACCAGCCGCTGACCGACCCCGTCGGCTTTGCCGACGCCGGACTGCTGGAATCGCCTCTGCTGGCCGACATGCGGCGCCCCTTCCTGCAGAGCACCCTGGCGCAGCGTTCGGCGGCTCATGGCATGCGCGGCGCCCTCTCGAGCGGTATCGAGTTGTACGAGCACCAGGTCGAGACCGTGTGGCGCGTGCTGCAGGACCCGGTGCAGCGCTACCTTTTGGCTGATGAGGTCGGTCTCGGCAAAACGATCGAGGCCGGCCTTGTCATGCGGGAACTCCTGTTGGACCAGTCAGACCTCACTGTGCAACTGATTCTCCCGCCGTTCCTAGTGGAGCAATGGCGCCGCGAACTGTCGGGCAAGTTCCGCACCGGTGACTTCCCGGGCGCCCGCATCATGTACTCCCGCGACGACGCACCCGACACGTGGGTACCGGCTGATCTCGTCGTGGTCGACGAGGCGCACCATCTGGCCCGCCTGGCGCACAGCGAGCAGCCCGAACTGTCCAGCCGCTACACGCGCCTTGCCGCGGTTGCCACTGCCAGCCCGCGCCTGCTGCTGCTGTCGGCGACGCCCGCGCTGCACAACGAACGTACCTTCCTGGCCATGCTCAAATTGCTCGACCCGGCCGTGTACCGGGACACGACGGCCGAGGACCTGCGACGGCGCATGGAGGCGCGTTCCGCGCTGGGCCGGCTGTTCCTTGGACTGCAGCCCCACTTTCCTGGCGTGCTGCTGAACAAGCGCCTGACGGAGATCGGCGCCGCGTTCCCTGAAGACGCTGAAGTCGCCGCCTTGATCGGTGAGGTCAGGCAGGCAGTCGCAGGATCGGACCGGCATGCGCTGGCCGTTGCGATCGGCGCGCTGCGCACCTATGTGTCCGAGGTGTATCGGGTCCACCGCCGGATGCTGCGCACCCGTCGTACCGCTGCGCTGCACGAGTCGTACCGGGTCACCGGGCGTCTGCGCCCCCAGCAGGTGGTTCTTCCCGCATCCGCTTTTGCCGGCCTTGCCTCTCTTTTGGACAACTGGCGCCAGGAGGCTCTTGCTGCTTGTGAGTTCGACGAGGAGGCCCGCCGCGAGGCATCGTCGGCCTTCGCGACGGCCGTGGCATTGTCCTTGGACCCGGACGCCCTGTGCGCGTGGGCCCAGTCCCGAGTGGCCGCCACGCCGGGCGAGCAGGACGCGCTCGACCGCATCGAGAGCGACCTGCGCTTCGTCAGCTGCCGCCGCGACATGGCACGCCCGCTGGCCGATGCACTGACCTACCTGTTCAAAGCACGTGAGCGGGTGGTCATCTTCTGCCCGACCCCGCAGTTGGCAGGGGAGTTGACCGGCGCGTTCAAGGAAGTGCTTCCCGGGGCTGTCTACCAGCACCTGGCGAGCGACTCGCCCGCAGCCTCCGAGCAGGCAGTGCGGGATTTCGAGCAGAGCCGGACGGCAGCCGTCCTCGTTGCCGACCACTCAGCAGAAGAAGGACGCAACCTCCAGTTCGCCGATCTCCTCATCCACGTGGGCCTGCCGCCCAGGGCAAACCGCCTCGAGCAGCGTATCGGCCGGTGCGACCGCTGGGACGCCCGTTGCGAAGGCGGCGCCTGGCGCTCCTACTGGGTGGCCGAGACGACCGACCCGCAGTCGTTTGCCGCAGCGTGGATGCAGATCCTCAGCGAAGGGTTCTCCGTCTTCGACACGTCGATAGCCAGCCTGCAGCATGCGGTGGACGCCGCCACAGACGCCGCCTGGGACCTGCTGTTCGAGCACGGTGCCGATGCCGCACCCGACGCCATCCACATCGTCCGCACCATGCTCGAGGACGAGGTCAAGCGCGTACAGGAACAGGACGCCCTGGACAGCATCGAAGCACCCGCTGACGAGCGCTCGGTGTACGGGCGGATGATGGCATCGGAGAGCCAGGCAGCCTCGTTCGCCGACGTCACCGATGCACTGCTGTCCTCGCAGCGGGCGCCCGGGAACCTGCGGTTCGCCCCCGCAGGCGACCCCGCCCATGCGATCGGCAGCTACGAACCCGTCAGCCGGTTGGCAGCCGGACACGTTCAGATGCCGCTGGTATCCGCAGCACGACTGCAGCGCGACTTCGTGCCGCTCGCAGGACACCGCGGCACCTTCATGCGCAAAGTGGCCGTCGAGCACGAAGACGTCCGCCTCTACCGCTACGGTGATCAGTTCATTGATGCCGTGTCCGACTTCCTGTGGAACGACGACCGGGGGAGAGCTTTCGGCATGTGGCGGTGGATCCCCACCTGGCCCTACGCAGAGCGCCTTGCCTACCGCTTCGACTACGCCATCGAAGCGCAGCCGCTGCAGGCCAGCCCGGGAAGCGACCTGCTCGACCAACTTGCTGCAGCCTGGACCAGCGACCTGGTGGACTTGCCGTCGCTGCGACGCCGCGCCGACGCGCTCTTCCCGCCGCTCATCGCGACCGTGTGGACCGACGCAGACGGCACACCCATCATCGACGGGCGCCACCTCGACGCCCTGCAGGCACGCTATGCCAAGCCGACGCCCGCAGAGCCCGGAGGCGACTACGCGCTCAACTCAGAGCGCATCAAACACGCATACGCATTCATCCCGGCCGACCAATGGGCGCCGCGCTGGCGAGCTGCTGAACACAGTGCCCAGCGCCTGGTCCACAGCGACGACGCCGTAGAGGCGACCCGCACCCGGGCCCTGGCCTTGGCCGAGACCGACATCGCCACCCGACTGCGACAGATGAGACTGCGTGCCGCGCGCTCGGAGGGAAATGAGCGCGCTGAACTGGAAGAAGAAGTGGAAACGGAAGCGCTGGCGGGCCAAGCGCTCATGACAGCCCTCCAGACACCATCGCTCCGCCTGGACAGCACCGGTGTGGTCGTGGTCTCGGGCCGCAGCCCGGAGCAGAACGGGTGCGCGTGACTGCTCAACTCGACATCATCCAGCGCATGGTCCTGGGAAAGGAGGCATCGACAGAACAGCTCACCGGCCCCCACCGGCGGTTCGCCGATGCCTGGCGCTCACCCCTTGCCGGGCCCGCCTTCAGCGGCGACATCGCGGCCCTGCTGGCGCAGATGCTCCGCCATCAAGCCGGCGTGACGGGCCAGCGCCACCACGAACTGGAGATCAACCTCCACGAACGCGGAATCGCCCTGCAGGCGCTCGAGCGAGCACACCTGCGTGTTGAACGGTTCGGCGCTACACGGCACACCGTGCGCCTAGGTGATGCCTGGACGCCCCACTGGCTCCACGGCGACCCCCGCTGGATCGATCTCGCCTGCGCAAGCCCCGGTCTGTTCATCGGCACCGGCAACACCATGGTGGACACCAGCGCCCGCCCGAACAGCCCGGTGCCCGTCGATCCAGCCCTCCACGCGATCGCTCCCGATATTAACCACTACCGCTCACGCAGCCAGGCCAGCGCAGTGCGCACCGCCTCCCTGGCGGACCCGGCCTCCACCCTGCACGTCGTTCTGCCCACAGGCACGGGCAAATCCCTCGTCGGTCTGGCCCCTGGACTGCTTCGTGCACGCGGAACCACCATCGTGGTGCTGCCCACCATCGCCCTGGCACTCGACCAGGAACGCCACCTGCGCAAGCGATTCCCGGCGTCCGTACTCCCTCGCGAACTGGCCTATCACAGCGACCGCATCAGCGAGGAACGCGCAGCCATCAAGGAACGCCTGCGCGAGGGAACTCAGCGGATCCTTCTCACGTCGCCCGAATCCCTCGTACGAGGTTTCACCACGACGCTGCGCACCCTTGCGACAACCGGCCAACTCACCAGCCTGGTCATCGACGAGGCGCACCTGGTGCGTCTGTGGGGCCTGAGCTTTCGGCCAGAGTTTCAGATCGTCGCCTCACTCGTGGGCGAACTGCGAGAACTCGCCATCGGTGCGGGGCACCCCCCGCCACGCGTCACACTCTTGTCCGCAACGCTGTCGGCACCCAGCCTCCGACTCAACGACCGACTCTTCGCTGGCAGCGTCGAGTCATTGTTCGTCGGATCGACCTTCCTGCGCTCCGAACTGCGCTACCTCCTGGGCACCACCACCTCCCCCGACGTCCGGATGGACCGTCTGACCGAGGCGATGCACCATCTTCCGCGGCCGGCGATCATCTACACCACCAAGAAGGAGCCCGCCAGGATCATCGCTGAGCGCCTGAGGGCTGCCGGGTTTGCACGCACCGCCGTCTTCCACGGAGACCTCGGTTCTGCCGAGCGTCTTGGCATCATGCGCGGATGGTCCGGCGACGATGGGCCGACCACGACTGACATCGTAGTCGGTACCAGCGCTTTTGGCCTGGGAGTGGACCAGAACGACGTCCGTACCGTGGTGCATGCGTGCGTGCCTGCCTCGGTCGACCGCTTCTACCAGGAAGTCGGCCGCGCGGGACGCGACGGCCACGCGGCGCTGTCGGTCTGGCTTCCCGCCGTGCCTGACGAGGCCGAAGGCCAGCAAGTCGAAAACGCGACCGTGATCGGGGATGTCAAGGCGTGGAACCGATGGCAAGCCATGCGGGATCAGGACCCGCCCCTGAAGGAGGCGGGCAACGGTTTGGTCCTGGACACCACGGTGGTACCCGAGCACGGCGACGAGCCCTCGGACGCCAACCAACTGTGGAACCGCAACACGCTCGTCCTTATGGAACGTGCCAACCTCATCACCATCGCAAGGCTGGCCGCCCCGGTCGTCGAACGCATACCCGGCGAGTCCGAGCAGGCGTGGCAAGCACGGTTCGACAAGGAGTGGACTGCCTTCGTGAGCCACGTCCCGGTGCGCCTCAGACCGCACGTGGCCAACCTGGACCAGGAGACTCTCGAGGCTGCCCTGCAGCAGACCCGCACGGAGATCAAGAACGCCGAAGCCGCCTCAATTGCGCGCATCACCCGCCTGCTGGCAAGAAGAGAATGCTGGGGACGCGTACTGAGCGAGGAGTACACCTACACGGACATAGGCGCGATGAGGGCCAGCCAGAACGTGGCGCCCGCGTGCTCCGGATGCCCTGCAGAGGGGCACGTGCACCAGCCCACCTTGCACACCGCGCGTCCCCTCGTCGCAGAAGCGCTCATGCCCGACCTCGGCAGAAGCCCCAGCGCAGCCCTGGCGAATCTGGTCGCCGGCCACCGCAGCATTGTGGTCACCTACCCCAGCGGACGCCTCAGAACTGCCCTGAGCAACCTCATCCAGTCATGCGTCACCAACGGCGTACGCGGCATCGTCGCCCCCGCCGCGCTGCTTGGGCTCCCGGCCATCCGTACGGCATCGCGGTTCGCCGACGAGGGCATGGTCGTCGTGGACCCCCTGCCTACCGGTGGGGTGCCTGTGCGCCTCTCGGTGCCGAGTCTGATCCTGATGGACCACGGGCAGACGCCGCCCGTCTCATGGCTCGCCCCCACCAGCGGACCGCTGCGTGTCGTGGTCGTCCCGGAAGACATGCCCGACCCGGCCTATCCAGATGCCCTCATCAAGAACATCCGCAGCCCTCACTGGACCATTGACGACTTCCTCAGGAGACTCTGATGGCTGTTTTGAACCCACCGCGAAGCCTCCCGGCGCTTGGCCGCTCCATCATCAACTTCCTCACCGGATCCCGACGGGCCTGGACCGAGGAAGAGTTGATCGAGGCGTTCAGACCGCCAGGCCTGAACGGGGACAGTTCCTCCTTCGAAGGTGTCGCGCACACCGTGTACACCTTCCGGGCGATCGGGATGCTCTGCAGCGACACGGCCGGTGTGATCACCGTGAGCGACACCGTCGCTGCCACGGGAGGCACCCTGTCGCTGGCGGCGTTCCGCCGGGCACTTCAAAAGCATGCCCTCGATCTGGACCGTGACGGGGACCCGTGGCAGACCGGCCCAGGAGAGAGCCTCACCGGCGGGGCGCGTGATCTGCTGAGAGCGATGTCGTGGTTCCTCGCGCAGGATGCGCTCGGGCGTCCCCTGTCGTGGATCAGCGGCGTTCAGGCCCAGCAGCACGCGCAGTTCCCGGACCCGGACAATGACACCTGGGCCATCACCAACGACACCCGCTGGGGTGCCATCACCCGATGGGGACCGGCACTTGGCCTCGCGGCGCCTTCGCTCGTACAGGCCAGATCGGGACTTGTGCCTCTCCCTGTCGTGGCGATCAACGACGTCTTGGATGAATTGCCTGCAGGACAGGTGCCCATCGGCGACTTCCTGAGCCAGTTGGCGGCCAAACTGCCTGTGCTGCACGGCGGTCTCGTCCGCGCCTCGCTCGTGGCGTCCCTTCCCGACGGAGACCCCGACCCGGGCATCGCACAAGACTGCGCCGACAGTTCGGTAGGCCAGGCTCTGCGCATCCTGCAGGACCGCGGTCGGCTCGTCTTCGACACCCTGCCGGACGCCGACGGCATCCGGCTGTCGCGATTCGACAGCCAACGCCAAACGCACGTCACCCTGGTTCAAGGAGGAAAGCGATGACCTGGCGGGGCACTCTTCCTGCTGCATGCTGGGAGGCCCGTGAGGCCACGGCCATCATTCCGGTCGAGGCGGAGAGCGCCTCTAACGGGGTCTTCCTTGCCACGCACACCTCGATTCCGATCCTCCTGCGCGACCGGGTGGACAGCGCTGTCGGCGGCACCATCGTCGACGAACACAACCTGCGGCGCGCCGTCGAGGAACTGCCGGCGGACCAGCCCATCATCCCCATCCTCGGGAAGTCGGGCACAGGCAAGTCGCACCTGATCCGCTGGCTTCGCATTAACCTGAAGCCCAACGACGCGACCCGGCTGATCTTTGTCCCCAAACACCGCATGTCGCTGCGCGGGATCCTTGAACTCATCCTGGAACACGCCACCAGCGAACGTGCCGCAGAGTTGCGTGCCAAGGTCGCCGCTGCTTCGGATGCAGCTGCGGATGAAACCACAGCGCAGCTCCGCCTGCGCAACGAGTTGGCTGTCCTGGTCGAGACCCGCGGAGCAGACAAAGACGGCACACCCGAGGAGAATGATCTCCGCGCCTTCCTTGCCTCCGCGGAGGGCCTGCCCGCACTGCTTGGCGACCCCGTCTTCCGCAGGCGGTTGCTCGCCGACAACGGTCCCATCGCGCGTCTGGTCCGGGAAAAGCTCTCCGGCAAGGGTTCGGAGGACAAGGAGGACGCGTTCGGTTTCACCGCGGCAGATCTGGACCTTTCGGTCGACGATGTCAGCAAGGCCGGCGTCGACGCCGCGAGTGTTGCCAGCGCACTCGCCAGCGATGCTCCCCTGCGGGACCTGGCAGCGAAGATGCTCAACGAGCAACTCGGGCCGGCGGTCAGTGAGGTCTTCGGGATCGGGGGAGACGACCTCAAGCAACTCCTCGTCGAACTACGCCTCGATCTGCACCTGCAGGGGCTGGAACTCCTCCTCCTGATCGAGGACTTCTCGATCTTTCAAGGCATCCAGGGCGGCCTCATCGACGCAATCACCTTGCTGCCCACCGAGACGCTCGCCCTGTGCCCGATGCGTGTTGTCATGGCCGTCACCACTGGTTACTTCGTCAACCAGATGCCGGAGACGGTGTACACGCGCACCTATAAGGTCTTCGATCTCGAACTTCCTGCGGACAAGACAGCCCCGTTCGACCCCGCACGGTTCGCCGCCCGGTACCTCAACGCAGTACGCGTCGGCTCCCAGGAGATCGACAAGCACCGTACAGGCGAGCGCCCGGAGCCCAACCAGTGTCTGCAATGCCCCGTCCGGGACAAGTGCCACCAGGCGTTCGGGGAGGTTGAAGGTGTCGGTCTGTTCCCGTTCAGCAGGACGGCACTCGACCGGGCCATCCGCAGCCAGTCCAAGGGCGATGCCTTCGTCGCCCGCGATGTGCTGACCCGCGTGCTGCGCCCCGTCCTCCACCGCGACCAGACCGAACTCGACGAAGGTCGCTTTCCCAGCACCGGATTCGAGAGCGACTTCCGCACCGGTGCGCTGGACATCCTCGACAACGTCGAGGATCAGGTCCGGCTGCGCACGCCAGGTGACCCCGCACTCTCCGAGCGCCGCGTGCGGATGGTGCGTTTCTGGGGGCCGGGTCACGGGCCGCAGAACCTGCACCCGACGATCCACGAAGCATTCGCCATACCGCCCCTGCCTGACCTCATCACCGAGCAGCAGACCCTCCCGCTTCAGCCGCCAGCGCAAGAGCCCGTCCGGCCCTTGGACGGTACACAGACACCCATTGTGGTAGACCCGCCGCTGCCCCCGCTCACGCCGCCACCCGCGCGTCCGTCCCCGGCGGCTTCGAAGCCGCCTCTGGTCCAGGCGGTCGACGAATGGCACAAGACCGGCCAGCTTGTGCAGAGCCATCGCAACGATCTCCGGAAGATCGTGCACACCGCCATCATCGGCTGTCTGGGGCTCGAAGACGGATTCGGAGGTGACAGCGGAGACTGGGTAAGGGCAAGGGCAGAACTCGCGCCGAGCTTTGATGCGAACACCTCGATCGCGCTGGACGGCAGCGGCCTGCAGACCGCGCTGATCTCGATCGACCACCGCAACGTAGAGGACGTCCGCGTTCTTCGCGCCCTCGCCTGGGTGAATGCGAAGGAGTCCTGGGAGAACGTGGAGCAGGGCGACGCCCTGCAGAGCCTGTGCGTGAACAAGGTCCAGGAATGGGCGGACAGCGTGTCCGCTTCCCTCCTTCCTGCGCAAGGCGACGACGCCGAACTGGCCCGGCTTGTGCACGCCCTCCTGTCCGTCAGCAGAGTCCTGGGGATCGCCGACTCGTACAAGAGCGACGCACTCAGCCGGGTCAAGGCGCTCTTCGCCAGGCCGTCGAAGCTGGCCGATCCTGTGCAACGGCCCTACATACGACGACTACAAGACCGCTACACCAGTGCTGACCCGAAGGCGGATCGCAACCTCCTTCAGCGGCGGCTGCTCCGCTTGACGTCCTACCGCCAGGGCACCGGCAAGCCGCTGGCCATTGACCTGCCGCGCCTGGTGCGCGCAATACGCGACGACGCGGCTGAGGCGCCCTGGCCCGCGCACGTCCCCGAGCAGATCAGAAAAGTGGCGGACGACGTCAAGAAGCGAACCACCATGCTGGATCCGGTGCTCGACGAAACCCGACGGCTGGTACCCGACGTGAGCGATCTCGGCGGTGACGTCGCCGAGGTGGCTCATGCTCTCAACACCCTGCTCTCCGACCTGGCGGCGCTTGGCCGGTCAGCCAACTCGATCAACCCATCCGCCCTCCACGACGCGGTGAAGTCGGTGAAAGCCGGTGATTTGAAGAAGGTGACAGACCTGCGTAAGGGCCTCGACGCCTGGCCCACCCTCACCGCCGATCAGCGCCTGCGCCTGATGACCCTGGACGAAGGGCCGGCCCTGCGCATCCGAGCCTGGCTCGACCCTGCGCTGGAAGCCGTCAACGCACTGGAGCAACAGCTCCAGGCCGGACCCGCCTCGGAAGCTCAGCGTGAGTACGACGAGACCCTCCAGCGGCTCGTGGCCGGGCTGGAGACCTTGAGCCGTGAGGTTATGGACGTGGTCGGACCCGAGGGGGGCGCATGACGCTCATCGAACGAGTTCAGCGTCTGCGTGTGGCAGCGATCGCTGCCCATGACGAGGACAAGATCAACCGCCGCACCGGCGAGTTGGCCGGGCAGGCCGAGAGGGTCGAGACGCTCATCGAGACGGTCCAGCGCCTCCGCCGGGGCGTGGCCGAACTGCGCTCAGCCCATGCCGCTTTCGACGCAGATCTCGGTCTGCGGGCCGCTCAACTGGCCGCAGACCTGCACGTGCTCGCAGAAACGCTCCCCGGCCAGGATGCCGATACCCCACCGCAAGCACTGAAGGTGCATGTCAAGGCAGTTGATGGTTTCGTGAAGGGCCTTCGCGAGTCTGTCGAGCAGGCATGGACTGCTGAACGCAACCGTGAGGTACCGGTGATCAATGAGGATCTCGTCGCTACGCTGAGCAAGAGCGGGATCGACGTGGAAGAGATCCGCATCAAGATCGAGAAGGCGCATAGCGTGCTCAATGTCCTGAAGAACCTCGCTGTCCCCGAAACGGGTGACATCGCGAGGCTGGCCGCGGCGCTGGAGAGCCTCCAGGCATGCGGCAAGCAGATCACCGCACTTGTTGACCCGGTCGTCGCCCGAGCGATCACGGGCGCCCTAGAAGCCGCCGGGACGCCCTTGAACTCCTTCACTCCGGAGGTCCTTGCCGGGCTGTCGAGGCTGGGAATTCTGGACCGCTTCAGGGTGAGGCTGCGGTGACTCTTGAGACCGAGAGCGAAATCCTCGGCGTCCTCGAAGCACATGAGGACCTCCTGCTGTCCTGGGGCGTTGTCGACGGCGGATTCACCGACGACGAACTGCACACCCACGTCGATGACGTCCTCATGGAGCGCTGCGAACTTGACACCGCCCAGGAAGCAATCGAGGCCCTCGAGGATAAGGGCCTGATCATCCGCGATAATGCGGTCTCACCGCCACGGTGGCGTACTCGCAATGGCGAGACACTGCGTCTGCTGGCCCGGCTGCGCCAGATCTTCCCTTCCGGTGACCCAACCACGGCCTGGCGCCAAGGCGCCTCGATCGTCTCGGACTTCCGCTACGCCCGGCGCCCCCGCGC
The DNA here is from genome assembly GCF_040703155.1 of Streptomyces sp. NPDC005435. Taxonomy (NCBI): domain Bacteria; kingdom Bacillati; phylum Actinomycetota; class Actinomycetes; order Kitasatosporales; family Streptomycetaceae; genus Streptomyces; species Streptomyces sp. NPDC005435. The sequence continues at coordinate 62,708 of NZ_JBEXEQ010000006.1, read as the reverse complement.
CTACCCCAGGCGCGACCAGTCCAGACACGCCGTCATCGACGGCACCGATGCGCTCCATGACCTCTACCGCCAGGTCATCGACGCCATGACGTGGCGAGAGCCCCAGCACGCCGATCTCAGCGGGTTCCAAGTCCGTGCCAGCCGCCAGATCTTCACGGCCCTGCAGTCCAACATCACCACCGCCACCGTCGTGGGTGCTGGCACCGGAAGCGGCAAGACACTCGCCTTTTACCTGCCGGCCTTCGCCTACCTGACGGGACTCCGGGACGAGTCGGCATGGACGCGTGCGCTCGCCGTCTACCCGCGCAACGAACTCCTCAAGGACCAACTCAACACCGCTTTCGCCAACGCCCGGCGGCTCGATGACCTGTGGAAGAAGACCAACGGCAGGCCCATGACCATCGGGGTGCTCAACAAGGACACCCCGACCAGCATCAAGAGCCTGACGGCCTCCTATTCCGCATGGACGAAACGGCCCGAAGGCTTTCAGTGCCCTCACTTCACCTGTCCCGGTGACGGATATACCGGGTGCGGGGGCACACTGTTTTGGTCTGAGAAGGACGCCAGGGCCAGAACGGAACGCCTGACCTGCGGCACCTGCAAGCGTGTGTTCGACGACTCCGTGCTGGTCCTGACCCGGCATCGGATGAGTCAGCGGCCGCCGGACGTGCTGTTCACCACCACCGAGATGCTCAATCGTGGTCTGTCCGACCTGTCGCTGGGCAAACTGTTTGGTGTCGGCGCGGCCAAGAAACCCCGCTTGATGCTGCTCGACGAGATCCACACCTACAGCGGCACCACCGGCGCCCAGGCAGCCTTCGTCCTGCGGCGCTGGCATCACTCTCTGCGCAGTCCGGTCACCTTCGTCGGATTGTCCGCAACGCTGTCGAACGCCGTTCGCCACATGGCCGATCTGACGGGTGTTGACGACGGACTCGTCACCAATATCGAACCGGACGCAGACGAGATGGAGTACGAGGGCGCCGAATACATGGTCGCAGTGCGTAGTGACCCCACCAGCGGCGCCTCCGTGCTCTCCACCACCATCCAGACGGCGATGCTCCTCCCGCGCGTCCTCGACCACCCGGGAGAGCGCACATCCCAGGGACTTCTGGGCACCAAGGCGTTCGTCTTCACCGACGACCTCGATGTCACCAACCGGCTCTTCTTCTACCTCCTCGACGCGGAAGGCCAGCGCTACCGCGCCCCCCGTACCCAGCAGTTCAAAGACCCCCTGGCATCCCTGCGACGTCCCGGGCAAGACAACCTGACCGACCAGCGGCACGCCGGCCAGGTCTGGGACCTGCCGGTGAAACTGGGCCATGCCCTTGACCGCCCCGGCCTCAACGTGAGCCGGACCACCTCGCAAGACGCGGGAGTCGACACCGCGTCCCAACTTGTCGTCGCAACCGCCTCGCTCGAGGTCGGCTTCGACGATCCAGACGTCGGTGCCGTGCTGCAGCACAAGGCGCCCCGCGGCGTCGCCGCATTCCTTCAGCGCAAGGGCCGAGCCGGCCGAAGCCGCCGCATGCGCCCGTACACCGTGGTGGTGCTCTCCGACTACGGACGCGACCGTGCCACCTACGAGGCTTGGGACGCACTGTTCGATCCCGTCCTGCCCGAACTGGTGCTTCCCATCCGCAACCGGGCGGTCCTGCGCATTCAAGCCACCCTGGCGATGCTCGACTGGCTGGCGGATCAACTGCAGCGCGATCACCGGTACGCAAAGCTGTGGCGGGACTTGAAGGGTCTCGCCGATCCGGACTACCCAGACAACCGCAAGGTCCAGAAGACGGCCGTCGCCATCCTGCGCGACCTGCTGCGCGACCCCGGCCGCCAGCGCAGCCTCCGTCTGTGGATCGAAGGCGCACTCCAGGTGCCCGAGGAGTTGGCCGCCGAGATCCTGTGGCACCCCCCTCGCCCGCTCATCCTGGCGGCCGTGCCCACGCTGGCCCGACGATTGGACAACGAGTGGGCCGTTGCGGAGGACCACACGTACGCCAGGGGCAAGGACACGATGGGCAAGAATCCGCTGCCCGACTTCTTCCCCGAGAACCTCTTCAGCGAACTCGCGCTTCCCGAAGGGCACGTGGTCATACCCCCACAGCAGCCGTGGGAGAAGGAACCCGAACTGCAGGCGATGGGCCTGGCTCAGATGCTGCGCGAATACGCGCCGGGACGGGTGTCACGGCGCTTTGCCACCCGCAACCTCGAGCACCGGCACTGGATCCCCGTTCCCTACGGGCAGCGCGAGACCGTCATGGACCTCGCCCCTGTCCTCCAGGCGCACCATCGGGAGGAGGCCGCCGTCGTCGAAGTCGGCGGAGTCCCCACCCTCATCCCCATCGTCCGTCCCGACAGGGTGGAACTCCAACTTGCCCCGCCAGAACTCAAGGATGCTTCCAACGCGGCCCTGGTCTGGCGATCCCAGTTCCTGGAGAGGGGCCTCGGCCTAGTCGCCCGCCTCCCCCTGTCGGACCCCATTGGCGGCCTCATCGACGAAGCACGCTTCTTCCTGCACGCTCAAAACGCCCACGTCGAGGTCCGCCGTCTTGCCGTCGAGAGCGAGGCCAGTTTGGTCTTCGACCGCGGCGGCGAAGCCCGGGTCAAAGCACAGTTCTCGCTCGATGACGAGCGGGTCGGTCTCGGAGCCGCCTACGACGTGGACGGCCTGCGCCTGACTATCACGGTGCCGGACGTGATTGCTCCACCCGGCGACCTCGACCCGGCTCTGCGCAGCGCCTGGTTCCAGCACGTTCTGACGAACGACCCCGAACTGCTGAAACAGATGAACAAGTTCCAGCTGGAATGGCTGCACCAGACCATCGAGTGCATGCTGCTGATGTCCGCCGTGACCGATGGCACGCCGCTTCCCCACGCCTACCAGACGGTGCGGGAAACCTTCGCCGACCGGTTGACGGACACCCTGAGGGCGATGTTCCGCAGTTCGGACGTCGAGGAGAGCGAAAGCGCCACACTCGGCCGAGTGGGCGAGCGACTGCGTCAACTCCTCGCCGACAGAGACATCATCGCCCGTCTGGACCACCTGACGGACCAGATCTGGAACCCCGACCCCGCACGATTCCAAGCCTGGCTGCGTCAGCGCGTCCTTGCCACCCTCGGACAGGCCGCTCTGTGGGCCGCCCGGGAGATCTGCCCCGAGCACGACCCCGAAGGCATCATCGTCGACATAGAACCCGGCTACGCCTTCGACGGCACATGGCGCCACGGCCAGGTCTGGCTCACCGAAGCCTCGATCGGCGGCGGCGGCTTCATCGAAGCGCTGGCGACGCGCGTACGCCCCGATCCGCGGCGGTTCTTGCGGCTGATTATGAGAGCCGTCCAGCCCTCCACCAGCGAACTGGTCGACGCGCACATGCGGCGGATAGTGCGCTACACCACCGAGCGCAGCGACTGGCTCGACCTCGTTGCCGCATACCGGGGCTCGGCGACGCAGGCGGACCGGGTGCAAAACCTTGACCGCATACGGGCACAGTTGCGCGCCTCAGGCATCCACGGCGCGGAGCAGTCCGTCGTCTCGAGCCTGGCGAACCGCCTGCTCCGGCCCGGATCGACCGCACAGACGGACCAGGCACTACGCACCCTCATCGACGAGTGGGAGGTCCAAGAGCAACGTCTGGGCTTTGAAATCTCGCCGCGTACCTGGGCTTATCTGATGCGTCAGAGGCACGACTTGGACGCCGGACTGAACCTGTCCGCGAACTCCTCGGACCGCCAGCGTATCGACGCCATCCAGAGCGCACTCTGGCCACGCGGATGGGCCATACGCTCCGGAGCACTGCAGTCGTGGAACCCCTATTTCGACAATCCGCCGACCGCACCCGATCTGATCCGGGGGCTGTTCACGTCCACAGACGACCTCATCAGCGTGACAGATCCCAACGCGGACAACCTGGTGCGCACGCGCCTGGCTCAACAGGGATCCGCCCAACTCATCGCGCCTCCCGAGGACGTACCCGCTCTGGCAGACATGCTGGTGGATCTCTCGATCCGTGCCATCGAAACGGAATTCCTCCAGGTGTTCCCACGAGTCGTCGAGATCGACCACCGCTCTGAGGGCAGCGTCGTGGCCACGCTCGAACTTGCCGAGGTGTCCGCATGAGAAGGATCACCACCCTCGGGGCCGGTGAGACCCGGCAACTCACCGATCTGCTGCAGAACCTCCTGGTGGCCGAGCTGCTGGCGCCGTCAAGCCGCCTGTGGGTACTGTCCCCGTGGATCTCCGACATTGTCGTCATCGACAATGCATCCGGACAGTTCAAGAGCGTGCTCCCCGCCTTGCCGGCCCGACCCATCCGGCTGACGGAAGTACTCATCGAACTCGCCCGCCGAGGCTCGGACGTCCGAGTGATCATGCGCGACGAGCCGCGCAACGCCGTCATAAAACAACGCCTCACCAACCTCGCCCCGGTGGGGCCACGGCCGACCCTGCTCATCCGGAACACACTGCACGACAAGGGCATGGTGAGCGACCGGTTCCACGTTCACGGATCGATGAACTTCACCTTCTTCGGCCAGAGAGTGAACCAGGAAGGCGTCACCGTCGTATCCGACCCCGACCAGATCGCCCGCGCTTGGGTCGAATACCAGAACAGGTACCAACCATGAGCGTCGACTTCAAGGAATTCTTCGGTCCAGGCAACGACATCACGCCCACACGGGTAGACCCGAACCTGCAACTCATCCTCGAGAGTTTCATGGCAGGCATCCAGCAGCGCCAGATCGGATTCCTGCCGCGAAGTTTTCATGGCCGTCTGTGGTGGTACGGCTTCGCACCCACCCCGCGCCAGCAGCGTGAGACACTCGCCCTCCTCGACAGTTGGATCGGACCCACCTTCAGCGACCTGCCCCGCCAACGCGGTGCCCTCAACCCGACTGACCCGTTCGACGCCGCACTGGCAAAGGGACCTGTCAAGCCACTGCGCTTTGAAGTGCTGCCCCGACAGACAGCGGATTCGAAGGCGTGGGTGCACGCGCGAGGCCAGGTGCGCGACGCTCTGCTGGTGCTCAGCAAACTCCTCAACGGCCGGCCGCCTTCGGAGTTCGACGCCCCCCGGACCACCGTCGAGGTCCTCGACGACCTCGGACACTCCATCGCTGCCCGCGACCGTACTGTCGCCTTGGCCTGCCTGCGCGAACTTGAGGCGACCGCCGATCTCGACCAGTCGAACCTGGCCTTCCTGCGACTGAGGCTGTTCGCTGGACTCGAGGATTGGAAGGCCGTTCTCGGGGACCGGGATCTCGACCACGTCCTCGCTATGCGCCGTCCCTTGAGCGTCACCCAAGTGATTCAGCAGGCGGTTTACGCCAGATGGTTCGCCCCGCACGACGCAGTCGGCAAAGAGGAAGAAATACTCGGTGCCGTTGCCGAACTCCCTGCGGCGTTCCGGCCGCTGTTCTCAGGCACCCCGACAACAAGTCGGGCGCAGGCCGTCGTGGAGTTTCTCATCGCCGTCGAAGACGACGCGGGAGACGACACCCTCAACCGACTCCTCGACGAAGCCGGCACGATCGAACCCGGCCTCCCCGCCCATCTGCGCAATGTGCTGCACCTGCACCGGGAACAAACTCCTCAGCCCACCGCCCCGTCGGAGCCACCTACTCCCCTGGATCAGCCCGGCGCCCCGAGCGAATCGCCCCTCGAGCGCGCGACCGGGATGATGGCCCGGGGCGAACTTCAGGCAGCCATCGAACTCGCGCTGACGCTCGAACCGAGCTTGCACGTGGCATACCTGCTCCTAACCTGTGCGCGCGACCTGCAGTCACCACAGCAAGCAGCATTGGCACTTGAATACATCTCCAGGCATCACCTGCATGGCTCGATCGCCGGAGCGAGTGCACGCCTGCGCGATGATCTTGCCTGGCTGGAGCAGTTCACTCAAGACGGACCCCGCTTGGACTGGCGTACCTGGCTGGATGCTCTGGAAGAGGGCCGTGGCAGCGCGGCACTGGCTGCCGGCCCCGAAATTACTGATGTCTGGACGCCGCTGAGCAACAGTGCACTGATCGTATGGCTTCACGATGCCTCTGACGAAGTACTCGGCAAACTAGGTGAGATCGGAGGCCAGTTCATGGCGGCGCACCGCGACATCTTCACTGAAGATGGAGCAGCCGAACTCAGCGAACGTGTCCTTGCCGGTCTCGCGCTCAGCGGCAAGAACTCGGCTGGCGTTCGGGTGCAGACCCAAGCCCTGCTGGACTATCTGTTGTCTGCCAACCCCACATCCGCGGTGTTCGCCTCAGCGCTTGAGTGGACCGATCTCATCATCTCCGCGAACGTCTCAGCTGTGACCACGACGTGGGCGATCGACATACTGCAGACGGCGACAGCTACATCGGCAGCGGCAACGAACCCCGCCACTGTTGATTTCTTCTACAAGATCACCAATACGGTAAGGCCGTTTAAGACGGCACTGGACCCAACCGACATTGAGGCCATCAAGCTTATAGCCGGCGAACTAGGAGTCGGCGTCCCGGAAGACTTGCTCGCCGAGCAGGTACAGGACGCCGATCCCGGAGCGCCGTACCGCTACCTGCAGGACTCAAAGGTGGTGCTGTACTCCCTCACCGAATCGGCCACCACCCGAGTTGCACAGGTACTGCGTATCTTGGTGCCCAAGATCGACATCGAGACGAGTGCCGAACATGACGGCAGCAGCAAACTTGCCGCACAGGCAGCCAACGCTGACGTCTTCGTCGTGGTGACAGCATCGGCGAAGCATGCCGCCACCGACTTCATTACCGCCAAGCGGGGAACGCGACCAGTCGTGCTCGTTAACTCTCGGGGCTCGTCTGCTATCTTGCGCGAACTCGCGGAAGGTTGAGCCGGCCGCACTCTTCGTCTGAAAGTGGGAACACAATGCCTCCAACCGCAAGGTCTGAGTCCGCGTCGAGCATGCCTTCGCCCGGATCAAGACCTGGAATATTCTTCGCGACTTCCGCTTGAAGGGAAAGGTAGTTCACCACGTCATGCTCGGCATCGCCCGCCTGCGTAATCTCGTCCTCGCCGGGCGATGCAGAAACCAGCAGGTCACCCAGTACGTCATGAAAGCCCCCCTCCACGTAGCCTGAGGCGAGGGGGACGACTCCCTCCGGCGAGCCTTCCCGGTAGCGGGACTTGAGTTCGTAGAGTCCCCACCTGGCATGTGTCCGAGAAGTTGCCTGAATCGAATCGGACTCGTCAGAGCTGATCCTCATGATGAATACGTGTGAAATGGTGTGGCGGTCGTGCTCCCAGCGGTTGAGATCCTGTGATTCAAGGACTCCATAGACAGATCCGAAGCGGGGGTTAGTGATGTGAAGCCACTGGGTGAGGTAGTGAGCGGCTCCGTCTCGAAAATCTGTGCCAGGTGCGAGTAATAGTTGAGGGATGGTCCAACCGTTGCAGCAACCGCCGCACAGCATTAGGCGGTCCTGTTCGTCGAGGAGGAGCAGGTAGACGCGGCGGTCGATGAGTCGCTGTGGGTTGGAGGAATTGGGCACGCTGCAAGACCGCACAGCTAGCTATTCAAGTAGCAAGCCGTGTGCGCTCCTGAGGGTGAGCCCCTCACCCTCAGAGTGCCAGGTGTGTGCGGCCAGTCGGGGTCTCCCTGCTATCGCGGGCGTCCACAGATTGCGGTGTGTCACGCCTCGTTCTGTCGAGTGCGACACGCGTCGTGAGCTGCAAAAGCATAGAAGAGGCGTTTGGGATTCAGCGCTGCAACGTTTGGGGGCGCCACATAGCATCGCGCCTGACCTGCGGCGACGCAATTTTCCATAGACCCACGAAGGCGCAGGGCCGAGGTGGTGGTCACCATGCCGGCGGACCCGGGGGCGGTGCGTGAGGTGCTCCGCGCGGCCGGGCCGGTGCGCTCGTCGTGGAGATGTCGACCGTCGGGCCCGCCGCCGGGGCCGCGCTGCGGGACGAACTGCCCGACGGCGTACGGCTGGTGGACGCGCCCGTCCAGGGCAGCCTGCCCCAGGCGCGGGCCGGCGGGCTGGACATCGGCGCCGCCGGTGAGGACGCGGTCGCGGCCAAGGAGGTGCTGGAGTCGCTCGGCACCGTCTGGCACGTCGGCGGCCCGGGCGCCGGTGTCGCGCTCAAGATGGTGGTCAACGGCATGACCGTCTTCGCCTTCGCGGCCATGGGCGAGTCCCTGCGGCCGGCCGGCCGACCGGCTCGGGTTCGCCGCGGACGCGCTCGACGTGCTCTCCGCTACGGCCGTGGGCCCGCTGTACGGGCACGGCCGCCCGCTCGCCGAGTTGGGCCGGCTCGGGGTGGCCGGTGTGCGGAACTTCTCGGTCCTGCCCGGCCGGGCGGTTCGCCTCCGCGCAGGACGCCCCCGCCGCCCCCAGAACCCCGTCACCCCCGCCCCAGCGCCTCCGGCACCGCCCCCGCCGCTCCCGTCCCCTCCGGCACCCCCTTCGCGCGCGTCACCCGTACCCGGTATCTCCCGGAGGAGTCCGCGCTCGTGACCCGCACGGTGATCCCGTGCTTGGCGTCCTCGAAGGTCTCGCCGGGGGCGTACGGCGCGTCGGACAGTTCGGCCTGGACGTTGGGGCTGCGGGTGCAGCCGGCGCTGTCGGGGTGGGCGTCGGCGACGGTCACCGGTCCCCGGCCGGTGTCGACGTCGGCGTCCACCTTGTAGACGAGGACACCGGGGTGGCACACGTCCTCGTCGTTGCCGCCCTCGGTGCGCACCTCCAGGGCGTACGCGGCCTGCCCGTCGACGGGGACCAGGATCAGCTTGCCGCCGCCCTTGGTGTGCAGCGGGGTCAGCGTGTAGTCCGAGCTGCCCTTGACCGTCGCGCAGGCGACCTGGGAGGTGTCGAGCCAGCCGAGCTTCCACTTGTGCCAGCCGAGCAGGTCGTTGTTGGCCCCCCAGTCCTCGCTCATGATGTCCCAGTGGCCGACCGAGCTGCCGCCGTCCTGGGTGTAGAGGTCGGGCAGCCCGAAGGTGTGGCCGTTCTCGTGCGGGAGCACCCGGTAACCGGTCTTGTCGTAGGTGCCGGAGCCGTCGTCCTGGCGGGAGTAGACGAAGGACGCGTTGGCTATGGGCGAGCCGTCGGCGACCGGGGCGTCGCCGTTGCCCGCGAAGGTCACGGAGAGCACGGTGTCCAGGGCGGAGGGCCCGGCGTTCGGGGTGACCAGGACGTTCAGCAGGTCGTACGAGCGGAAGTCCACCTCGGGGTCGGCGGCGGCCACGATGTCGTGGACCAGGTCCCGGTAGCCGGGGTCGAAGGGGGCGCCGCGCTCTATGCCGTAGTCCTTGAACGGTTTCGGCATCCGCAGCCAGTGGGTGATCGGGGTCTCGGGGCGGTAGTCGAGGCGGCCGTAGGAGGCCTTGCGGAACCACTCCTGGGTCTGCGGGAAGAACTCGTGGAAGCGGTCGAGCGCGCTGCCCCGGCCCTTCGCGTCGGGGAAGTCGATCATCAGGGTGAGCGCGTGGACGGTGCCGGTGGAGCGGGAGTAGCCGCCCGAGGTGGGCACGCCCTCCGTCATCTGGACGTCGGAGCCGCCGTGGATCATGCAGGGCGCCAGGGCGGCGCCGGCGCGGGTGAGGCCCGAGGGGCCCGTGGGGCTGTGCGCCGTGAGCTGCCCGGTGCCGGCCGAGGTGCTGACCGCGAAAGTCAGGACGGTGACGGAGGCCAGGGCGGCCGCGCGGCGCGAGCGTATGCGGCGGGGCGACTGCGGCTGCATGCAGGGACCTCTCGCTCCACGGCAGCCACCCGTCTCCGACTGCACCCTTGCGCTCACCCTGTGTCGGCGGTGCGGGGGTCGCGCGCTGGGAGAGACCGATCGTGGGATTTCCGTACGAGCGGGTGTGAATCACATAGGCTGGGGGTGAATCGCGGCAAGTGGGACAGGGGTGCGGAGCTGCGTGACTCAGGTCACACGCGAAATGTCCCGCCGGTGGAAATAACCGGGGAGCATCTCCCCGTTTAGCCCTGTGTCCGCGCGAAACGGGGAGACGTTCCCCGCAACGCCGGACGGCGAGCACCGCTCGTCCCCGTGTCCACCCGCCCGACCGTCATGAACTGGAGTTGCCGTGCAGACCGCAGCCCCCGCCCGCAAGGCGTCCCGGCCCCGCGCCGACGCGCTGCGCAACAGGGAGCGGATCGTCACCGCCGCCCGCGAGATGTTCGTCGAACACGGCCTCAACGTGCCGCTCGACGAGATCGCCCGCCGGGCCGGCGTCGGCAACGCCACGCTGTACCGCAACTTCCCGGACCGCGACGCCCTGGCCCGCGAGGTCGTCTGCTCCGTCATGGACCGCACGGCCCGCGCGGCCGAGCAGGCCCTCACGGAGACCGGCGACGCCTTCGCCGCGCTGGAGCGCTTCGTGCACACCTCCGCCGACGAACGCATCGGCGCGCTGTGCCCGATGATCTCCAGCGCCTTCGACCACGACCACCCCGACCTGGAGGCCTCGCGCCGGCGGATCGAGGGGCTGGTCGTGGAGATCATGGACCGCGCGAAGGCCGCCGGGCAGCTGCGGACCGATGTCGGCGTCGGTGACGTGCTGGTCGCCGCGGCGCAGCTCAGCCGGCCCCCGGCCGGCAGCGTCTGCTTCAGCGCCGACCGCTTCGTCCACCGTCATCTCCAGCTGTTCCTGGACGGTCTGCGGGCCCCGGCCCGCTCCGTCCTGCCGGGTACGGCCGTGACCATGGAGGATCTGCGCCGGCCCTGACCGAACCGACCTGACCGCCTGACCGCTCGACCGACCGGTCCGGGCCCGCGCCCCGGCTCCGCGACCCCGCATGCCTACGGCCGCCCCGAGGGCGCGCCGCCAGTACCGCACGCCTCTCGCCCGTACAGCGCCGTACGGATCGCCCGCGAGGCGCACGCATCCTCACGAGTCTCATCCTCACGAAGTACCGGAGTGGGTACCCCCATGTCTCAGACAGCCGACAAGGCTCCCGTCGCCGCGTCCGGCGGCGACAGCAACCGCTGGAAGGCGCTCGTCTTCATCGCGCTCGCCCAGCTGATGGTCGTCCTCGACGCCACCATCGTGAACATCGCCCTGCCGTCCGCCCAGCGCGACCTCGGCATCTCCGACGGCAACCGGCAGTGGGTCGTCACCGCCTACGCCCTCGCCTTCGGCGGCCTGCTGCTCTTCGGCGGCCGCATCGCCGACAAGTGGGGCCGCAAGCGCGCCTTCCTGATCGGTCTCATCGGCTTCGCCGCCGCCTCCACGCTGGGCGGCATCGCCACCAGCGGCGTCATGATGTTCGGCGCCCGCGCCCTCCAGGGCGTCTTCGGCGCCCTGCTGGCCCCGGCCGCGCTCTCCCTGCTCGCCGTGATGTTCACGGACGCCAAGGAGCGCGCCAAGGCGTTCGGCATCTACGGCGCCATCGCGGGCGGCGGCGGCGCCGTCGGCCTGATCCTCGGCGGCTTCCTCACCGAGTACCTGGACTGGCGCTGGACCTTCTTCGTCAACGTCCCGTTCGCGATCGTCGCCGCGCTCGGCGCCTGGTTCGTCATCCGTGAGCCCGAGGGCGGCCGCAACCGCTCCCCGCTGGACATTCCCGGCGTCATCCTCTCGACCCTGGGCCTGGTCGCCCTGGTCTACGGCTTCACCCGCGCCGAGTCCGACGGCTGGAGCGACGGCCTGACGATCGGCATGTTCGTCGCCTCCGTCGTGCTGCTGCTGTCGTTCGTGGTCGTCGAGTCCCGCGTCAAGGCCCCGCTGCTCCCGCTGCGCGTCGTCTCCGACCGCAACCGCGGCGGCATCTACCTCTCGCTCGGCCTCGCCATCATCGGCATGTTCGGCCTGTTCCTCTTCCTGACCTACTACCTGCAGATCGTGAAGGGCTACACCCCGGTCAAGACCGGCTTCGCGTTCCTGCCCATGGTCGCGGGCATGATCACCGGCTCGACCCAGATCGGCGCCCGTCTGATGACCCGCGTCCCGGCGCGCCTGCTGATGGGCCCCGGCTTCTTCGTCGCCGGTGTCGGCATGCTGCTGCTGACCCAGCTGAAGATCGACTCCTCCTACACCGCGACCCTGCTGCCCGCCATGGTGCTGCTCGGCCTCGGCATGGGTACGGCGTTCATGCCCGCGATGTCGCTGGCGACCATGGGCGTCCAGCCCCGCGACGCCGGTGTGGCCTCCGCCATGGTCAACACCTCGCAGCAGGTGGGCGGCGCGATCGGCACCGCCCTGCTGAACACCATCGCCGCGTCCGCGACCACGTCGTACGTCAAGGACCACATCGCCGGCGCGGCCTCCAAGCCGCAGGCGCAGCTGATCCAGCTCCAGGGCATGGTGCACGGCTACAGCACGGCGATCTGGTTCGCGGTCGGCATCCTGGCGCTGGCCTCGCTGATCGCGTTCACCTTCGTCAACGCCGGGCGTCCGGGCTCCACCAAGGTGGCCTCCGGCGACGGCGAGGGCGCGGCGGACGAGGTGCCGGTCCCGGTGGTCGCGCACTGAACCGCTGACCCCCTGACGTGAGGAGGGGCCTGCCCGGCTCAGCGCAGCCAGGGCAGGTCGGCACCCGCTTCGCTCGGCTGAAGACCCTCGGCGACGATATGCATGATCTCGCCGAGGGTCTTCTGCTGTTCCGGGGTCAGCCGGTCGAACAGCGCCTGCCGTACGGCGGTCACATGGCCCGGCGCGGTCCGGCGCAGCACCTGAGCGCCCTCGTCGGTGAGCACCGCGAACTGGCCGCGCTTGTCGGAGGGGCAGTCCTCGCGGCGCACCCAGCCGTTGTTCTCCAGGCGGGCGATCGCGTGCGAGAGCCGGGAGCGGGTGATCTTCGACTTCCGGGCCAGCTCGGTCATCCGCAGCCTGCGGCGCGGTGCCTCGCCGAGGCTCACGAGCAGCCCGTAGTACATGTGGGGCATTCCGGCGTCGCGCTGGAGCTGCCGGTCGAGATGGTCGTCCAGGAGCGTCGTGGCGTGCAGGTACGAGCGCCAGACGCGCTGTTCCTCGTCGGTGAGCCAGCGGTGCCCGTCGGCGGAGTCCGATGCCGTGTTCATGTGCCCACTGTACGAGTGCCGTTCTTGAAACTTGAACAATCTGGCCGTACTCTGTCCGAGTAAAGCTTGAGAGTTCAAGCATCGCCGGTCATCGGGATGCTGAGCCGAGCAGACCGCCGGGAGGAGCCGCCATGTCCGCCGAGCCGCAGGTGTCCGAGCGCATGCCCGCGCTGTATCTCAGCCACGGCGCGCCCCCGCTCGCCGACGACCCCGTCTGGCCCGGCCAGCTCGCCGCCTGGTCCGCGGATCTGCCCCGCCCCCGCGCGATCCTCGTCGTCTCCGCCCACTGGGAGGAGGCCCCGCTCGCACTCGGCGCCACGACCACCGTCCCGCTGGTCTACGACTTCTGGGGCTTCCCCGAGCACTACTACCGCGTCCGCTACGCCGCCCCGGGCGCCCCCGAGCTGGCCGAATCCGTCCGCAAGCTGCTCCGCGCCCCCGGCATGCCCGTCCAGGACATCCCCGACCGGGGCCTGGACCACGGCGCCTACGTCCCGCTGGTCGAGATGTTCCCGGACGCCGACATCCCCGTCCTCCAGGTCTCGCTGCCGACCCTCGACCCGGCCCGCCTGATGGACCTCGGGCGCAGGCTCGCCCCGCTGCGCGACGAGGGCGTGCTGATCGTCGGCTCCGGGTTCTTCACCCACAACCTGGCCGCCCTGCGCCACGCGGGCGTGCCGGGCTGGTCCGCCGAGTTCGACGACTGGGGCCGGCGGGCGCTGGAGGCCCGGGACTGGGACGCGCTCCTCGACTTCCTCGACAAGTCCCCGGCCGGGCGCTACGCCCACCCGCGCACCGAGCACTTCGCGCCGCTCTTCGTCACCATGGGCGCGGCCGAGGGCGACCTGGACGGGCCGAAGTCCGTGATCGACGGCTTCTGGATGGGGCTGGCGAAGCGGTCGCTGCAGTTCGGGTGAGGGCTCGGTGGGCCGGGCGGTCTCAGCGGCCCGGGTGGCCCGGTTGGCCCGGGCGGCCCGGGAGCGCCTTCTCGTACCAGGCCACGTCCCAGTAGCGGCCGAACTTGCGGCCCACCTCGCCGAAGGTGCCCAGGTGCCGGAAGCCGAGGCGGGTGTGCAGCCGGACGGAGGCCTCGTTCGGCAGCGCGATCCCGGCGTACGCGCGGTGCACGTCCTCCTTCGCCGGCGCGGCGAAGAGGGCGGTGTAAAGCAGGGTGCCGACCCCGCGCCCGGTCGCGCCCGGCGCGAGATACACCGAGGTCTCCACGGAGGTCGCGTACGCCGCCTTCGGGCGGTGCGGGCTGGAGGTCGCGTACCCCAGAATCTCCTGGGAATCCGGGTCGGTGGCAACCTTCAGCCGGTACGGCCCGTCTTCCGGGTGGGAGAGCAGCCAGGCCCTGCGGTCCGCGTGGGTGAATTCCGCCGTGTCGAATGTGACGGCCGTCTCACGCACGTAGTGGTTGTAGAGGTCCGTGAGGGTGCCGAGATCGGCCTCCGCGCCGGGTCTGACCTGCGCCTCCGTACGTCCGGTCACCGTCGCCCCTCCCTGTGTGGCCCCGCAGGGTACTGCATGATCAGGAAATTCGGGGGCCGGGTTGGGAATTCTGTCCGGATTCCAGTCGTTGTTTCCCACGGATGCAGGGCACTCGACGAGAGTCCCGAGAGAGAGTCCCGGGAGTGCTTGAGCGTTCATTTCAGGACCCACCCGCCCAATCGCAAGGGAGCACGCATGGCAACCCGTGCCGTCGCCCGTCGTAGGTCGGTCACCGGCGAGACGGCCGACTCGGCAAGGAGCGTCCGCGTCCACAGCGGCGAGATAGCCGACCGGGACCTGGTCGGCATGTACCTCGACGAGATCGCGCGTACGCCGCTCCTCGATGCCGCCAAGGAGGTCGAGCTGTCCCAGGCCATCGAAGCGGGTGTGTTCGCGCGGCAGGTGCTCGACGGAGTGGAGAAGACCGCCGCCGAGGCGAGCCGCGAAGAGCTGGAGACGCTGTTCGAGGAGAGCGAGCGGGCCAAGGACGTCTTCATCCGCTCCAACCTCCGCCTGGTCGTGGCCGTGGCCCGGCGCTACCCGCGCAGCGGTCTGCCCCTGCTCGACCTCATCCAGGAGGGCAACGCCGGCCTGGTGCGCGCGGTCGAGAAGTTCGACTACCGCAAGGGCTTCAAGTTCTCGACGTACGCCACCTGGTGGATCCGGCAGGCCATCACCCGGTCCATCGCCGACCAGTCCCGCACCATCCGGCTCCCCGTCCACCTGGTGGAGGAGCTGGGCCGCATCCGCCGCGTCCAGCGCGAGTTCAACCGGGAGAACGGCCGCGAGCCGGAGCCCGCCGAGATCGCCGCCGAGCTGGGCTCGACGCCGGAGCGCGTGACGGACGTGCTCGACTGGTCCCGCGACCCGGTCTCGCTGAACATGTCGGTGGACGACGAGGGCGAGACCCAGTTCGGCGACCTGCTGGAGGACACCTCGGCCGTCTCGCCCGAGCAGTCGGTGCTCAGCCTGCTGCGCCGCGAGGAGCTGGACGACCTGATCGGCCGCCTCGACGAGCGCACGGCCTCCATCATCAAGATGCGGTACGGCATCGAGGACGGCCGCGAGCGCACCCTCACCGAGGTCGGCAAGGAGCACGGGCTGACCCGCGAGCGCATCCGGCAGATCGAGAAGCATGCTTTGCTCGAACTGAAGAAGCTGGCCCGCGACACCGGGTTCGACGCGGCCGCCTGATCGACGGGGAGTGCGGGCCCCTTCGCGGGGAGCGTGGAGGTGCGTCGCGGGGGCCGCGGTGGTGCGTCGCGGGGGCCGCGTCAACATGGCGCGGTACCGTCGCTTCAACGCCCGGTCCCGGGGGAACAACCCTTCCGGGCCCAGGAGTTCGAGTGCTCCCGGGGCCGCACTCCCCAACCGAACCAGTTCCGGCGCCATCCCCCCCGGCGCCGGGACTCCCCAGCCGGGCTCGGCACCTATCCCCCCCAGGTGCCGGGCCCGGCTTTTGCGTGGGGCGGAACGGGGTGAGACTCGGGTGGAGACCTGTGGACGCCTGTGCGGAGGTGGGCCACCCCGCACCTGAACCGCGGGGTGGCCCACCGAATGGCAGATTCTGCCACATGGGCATAGCCTGCCGACGTGAGCACCACCCGTACCACCGGCACCACCGGCACCACCGCACACCGGCAGCGTTTTCCGGCCTCCCCCTCGGCGTCCCTGACCGAGCGCCGCAAGGCCGAGACCCGCATGGAGATCGCCCGCGCCGCGGCCACCCTCTTCGTCCGCCAGGGCCTCAAAGCCACCCGCGCCGAGGACATCGCCGCGGCGGCGGGCATCGCCCCGCGCACCTTCTACCGCTACTTCGCCTCCAAGGAAGAGGCGGTCGCCCCGCTCTACGCGGCCGGCGCCCAGTGCTGGACAGAGGCGGTCCGCGCCGCCCCGGCACACCTGACCCTCCCCGAGGCCCTCCGCCACGCGGTCGACCACACCCTCGCCCCCGGCACCGGCGTCTCCGCCTCCACCTGGGAATGGGCCCGCACCCTCATCCGCATGGCCCACACCGGACCCGCCCTGCGGAAGGTGTGGGCAGAGGTCTGCCAGGAGGCGGAGGAGGAACTGGCGCGAGTACTGGCGGAACGGCGGACGGGCGCGGGGGCAGCGGGCCGGTCGGGGGGCGGGGCTGTGGACGGCTCCGACAACGTTGGCGGGTCCGGGTCCGGGGCGGCGGCGGGCGCCGGGTCCGTGGCAGGTGCCGGCTCTTCGGCGGACACGGGGGCTGCGGCGGCTGCCGGCTCTTCGGCAGGCGCGGGGGCTGCGGCGACTGCCGGGTCCGTGGCAGGCGCCGGCCCTGCGGCAGGTGCCGGGTCCCCGACGGGTACCGGTCCTGCGGCAGGTGCCGGGTCCGTGACGGGTACCGGTCCTGCGGCGGTGGGTGCTGGGCCCTCGGCAGGTGCCGGCTCTTCGGCGGGCGTGAGGGCTGCGGCAGGCGCCGGGGCCGAGGCGGCGTCGACTGCCGGGGCGACGCGTCCCGGTCCTGCGGCGGGCGTCGGCCCTGCGGCCTCCGTGGAGGGTGAGGTCGCCCCCGTCACCCCCCGCCTCCGTTTCGCCGCCGCTGTCGCGGGGGCGGCCGTGCGGGTCGCCGTCGAGTCCTGGGCCCACACCGCCGCGCCGCACACCGGCGCCACGGGCCCGGCCGCGCTCGCCCTGCGCAACCTGGAGGCGCTGACGGGGTTCGCCTGGGAGGAAGAGCCGGGCAAGGGCTAGGAGTCGGGGGCGGCGCGGCTCAGGCGTTCGCCCAACTCCCTTACGCAGGTGATCAGTTCCTCCGGCTCCAGCACCGTGAACTCCTTCCCCGTGAGCCCGAGCCGTACCGCCAGCCACTCCACGGGCTCGCCGCTCGTCCCGCGCAGCACCGAGCCGCCGTCCCCGTAACCCTCCACCGTGCCGAGCCGTTTGGGCAGCCGGGGCACGACCGACTCGGGCGGCTCCGGGAAGCGGACGGTGAAGTCGTAGCTCTCCTGGTGGAGGTGGATCGAGCGGCGCAGGTACGCCTCGATGCCGCCCTCGGGGAGTTCCCGGGGTGTGAAGCGCGCCCCCGTGCCGAACGGTTCGTCCACCCGGTCCACCCGGAAGGTCCGCCAGTCCTCGCGCCCCAGGTCGTACGCGACGAGGTGCCAGCGCGTGCCGGTGGACACCAGCCGGTACGGCTCGGTCAGCCGGCGGGACTCGCCGCCGTCCCCGGCGCGGTAGGCGAACCGCAGCCGTTCGCGTCCGGTGACCGCCGAGGCCAGCGCGGTCAGCGTCTCCGGCGCGATGCTCGGGCCGTCGCCGCCGGTCAGCGGGGTGGTCGCGGCCTGGAGGGTGGTCACGCGGTGGCGCAGCCGGGCGGGCAGCACCTGCTCCAGCTTCGCCAGCGCCCGTACCGACGCCTCGTCCACGCCCGCCACCGCGTGCCCGGCCCCGGCGCGCAGTCCGACGGCGATGGCCACGGCCTCCTCGTCGTCGAGCAGCAGCGGGGGCATCGCCTTGCCCGCGACCAGGCGGTACCCGCCCTCGGCACCCTTGGTGGCCTGCACCGGGTAGCCCAGCTCGCGCAGCCGCTCGATGTCCCGGCGCACGGTACGGCGGGAGACCCCGAGCCGCTCCGACAGCTCGCCGCCGGGCCACTCGCGCGGGGTCTGGAGGAGGGAGAGCAGGCGGAGGAGGCGCGCCGGGGTGTCCGTCGTCATGGGGTCGAGGATGACGGAGAAAGAGGACGGAAGCCGTCCGCTTTCCTGTGGCGATTTCCGTTCCGGTCCGCCCGGAAGTCCGTTCATGCCCGAATCGAGTCCGAACCCGTTTACTTTCCGGAAATCCCGGCGTAGCCTCCGAGTGAAACCACACGTTCGGGCATCAACGGCGATGACCGGACGCGTGGGACGAGACGAATGGACCGTACGACGACCGGACAGCGGTCCGGAGACGACGCGGAGGTGGCACGGATGTACGCACCGGAGCGGCAGCAGGCGATCCTCCGGCTGGCCCGTGAGGGCGGCCGGGTGGACGTGCTGTCGCTGGCCGAGGAGTTCCAGGTCACGGCCGAGACGATCCGCCGCGACCTGAAGGCCCTCGACCGCGCGGGCCTGGTCCGCCGGGTGCACGGCGGTGCCATCCCGTCCGGGCGCCTCGACTTCGAGCCCGACCTCACCGAGCGCGAGTCCACCGCCGCCGGCGAGAAGGACCGCATCGCCAAGGCCGCCCTCGCGGAGCTGCCCGTGGACGGCACGGTGATCCTCGACGCGGGTACGACCGTGGCGCGCCTGGCCGCCGCGATCCCGCTGGAGGCCTCGCTCACCGTCGTCACCCACAGCCTGCCCATCGCCGCCCGCCTCGCCGACCACCCGGGCATCCAGCTCCATCTGATCGGCGGCCGGGTCCGGCACCGTACCCGCGCGGCCGTGGACGCCTGGGCGCTGCGCGCGTACGGCGAGATCCGCGCCGACGTGGCCTTCGTCGCCGCCAACGGCTTCTCCGCCGAGCACGGTCTGACCACCCCCGACCTCGCGGAGTCCGCCGTCAAGCGGGCGGCCGTCGCCGCCGCGCGCCGGGTCGTCCTCCTCGCGGACTCCGCCAAGCACGGCCAGGAGCACTTCGCCCGCTTCGCCGGTCTCGACGAGGTGGACCTGCTGATCACCGACAGCGGGCTGAGCCCCGACGACGCGGCCGCCATCGAGCGCGGCGGCACGGAAGTAGTACGCGCATGATCCTCACCGTCACCCCGAACCCCTCGCTGGACCGCACCTACGAGGTCCCCGCCCTGGAGCGCGGCGAGGTCATCCGCGCCGCCGGCGAGCGCATGGACCCGGGCGGCAAGGGCGTGAACGTCTCGCGCGCCGTCGCCGCGGCCGGCCGGCGCACGGTCGCCGTACTGCCCCTGGGCGGCGCCCCCGGCGCCCTCATCTCCGAACTGCTCGACGCGCAGGGCATCGAGGTCGCCCCGGTGCCGATCGCCGGGGCCACCCGCTCCAACATCGCGCTCGCGGAGGCCGACGGCGTCCTCACGAAGATCAACGCGCCGGGGCCCGAACTCTCCCCGGCCGAGCAGGAGTCGCTCCTCGACACCGTCCGCGCACACGCCGGCGACGCCGACTGGATCGCCTGCTGCGGCAGCCTGCCCCGGGGCCTGGCCCCCGCCTGGTACGCCGACCTCGTCACCCGGGCGCACGCTGCGGGCAAGCGCATCGCCCTGGACACCTCGGGGCCCGCGCTCCTCGAAGCCCTGCGCGCCCGGCCCGACGTGGTCAAGCCCAACGCCGAGGAACTGTCCGAAGCCGTCGGGCGCCCGCTGCTCACCGTGGGCGACGCGGTCAAGGCCGCCGAGGAACTCCGCGCGATGGGCGCCCGCGCCGTACTCGCCAGCCTCGGCGCCGACGGCCAGCTGCTCGTGGACGGCGACGGCGCCTGGTTCGCGACCGCGCCCGTCGACGCCGTGCGCAGCAACGTCGGCGCCGGAGACTCCTCCCTCGCCGGGTTCCTGATCGCGGGCGGCAGCGGGCCCGAGGCCCTGGCCTCCGCCGTCGCGCATGGCGCGGCCGCCGTACAGCTGCCCGGCAGTGTGATGCCGACGCCCGCCGACCTGGACCCGGCGGGCGTGACGGTCACGGCGGACATCCCGTCCGACCGCCCGCTCCGGGAGCCGGTGTCATGAGCGCCGGGTCCCCGTCCCGACGGTCCCCCCGGGCGGCCGGTGCCGTGCCCGCCCTGTCCCACCCCTCCGACTTCCCCCACAGCACCACCCTCGTCCCCCGTCACGCCCACCCCACATCCCGGGCGATACGCGAGCAAAGGAGCCCGCGATGAGCGAGATGATCACCGCGGACCTGGTCGACCTCGACCTGTCCGCCGAGAGCAAGGAAGCGGCGGCGCGCGCCCTCGCCGCACGCATGGTGGCCCAGGGCCGGGTGACCGACCTGGAGGGCTTCCTCGCCGACGTGGCCGCCCGCGAGGCGCAGATGCCGACCGGCCTGGACGGCGGCATCGGCATCCCGCACTGCCGCAGCGCACACGTCACCGAACCGACGCTCGCCTTCGGGCGCAGCGCGGCCGGGATCGACTTCGGCGCGGCGGACGGCCCCGCCGACCTCATCTTCCTGATCGCCGCCCCGGCCGGCGCGGACGACGCCCACCTCGCGATCCTCTCCTCCCTGGCGCGCCAGCTGATGAACTCCGAGTTCACCGACGCGCTGCGGGCGGTCTCCGACGCGGGTGCGGCGGCGGCGCTGATCCGGGGCGAGGAGCCTGCGGCGGAGGCGAAGGGCGGCGAGGCGAAGGGTGCCGAGGGCGTCGAGGGCGCGGAGAGCGCCTCCGCGGAGAGCGCCCCCGAGGACACCGCCACGGCGTCGGCGGCGGCCTCCGCCGACGCCGCGGCGGGCAGTACGGTACCGGCGGCCCCGGAGGAGTCGGCCGCGGAGGAGTCGGCCGCGACCGAAGCCACTCCGCAGGCGCGGCCCTTCCGGATCGTCGCCGTCACCTCCTGCCCCACCGGCATCGCCCACACCTACATGGCGGCCGAGTCGCTGGAGAACGCGGGCCGTGAGGCGGGCGTCGAGCTGGTCGTGGAGACGCAGGGCTCGGCGGGCTTCACCCGGCTCGACCCGGCCGTGATCGCGGCGGCGGACGCCGTGATCTTCGCCCACGACGTGCCGGTGCGCGAGAAGGACCGCTTCGCGGGCAAGCCCACCGTGGACGTCGGTGTGAAGGCGGGCATCAACCGCCCCGCCGACCTCATCACCGAGGTCCGCGCCAAGGCCGAGCGCGGCGAGAAGACCGCCCCGGCGGGCGCCCCGGCCGGAGGAACCCCGGTGGAACGCACCGGCGACTCCACCGAGGGCTACGGCACCAAGCTCCGCAAATGGTTGATGTCGGGCGTCAGCTACATGGTCCCGTTCGTCGCCGCGGGCGGTCTGCTCATCGCCCTCGGCTTCGCGATCGGCGGCTGGACGGTCAACAAGGCCCCCTCCGTCATGGACCACTTCGTGTGGACCCAGGCCGACAGCTGGGGCGCGCTGCTGTTCCAGATCGGCGGCATGGCCTTCAACTTCCTGGTCCCGGTCCTGGCCGGCTACATCGCCTACGGCATGGCCGACCGGCCCGGCCTCGTCCCCGGCTTCGTCGGCGGCGCGATCTCGCTCAGCATCAACGCGGGCTTCCTCGGCGGCCTGGTGGCCGGTCTGATCGCCGGTGGCGTGGTGATGGCGATCCAGCGGGTGAACATCCCGGCGGCGCTGCGCGGCATCATGCCGGTCGTGGTGATCCCGCTCATCTCCTCGGCGATCGTCGGCTTCCTGATGTTCGTGGTGATCGGCAAGCCCATCGCCGCCGCCCAGAAGGGCATGACCGACTGGCTCAACGGGCTCACCGGCACCAACGCCATCCTGCTCGGCGCCCTCCTCGGCCTGATGATGTGCTTCGACCTCGGCGGCCCGGTCAACAAGGTGGCCTACACCTTCGCCACCGCCGGTATCGCCGTCGCCAGCCCCAGCGACTCCGCGATGAAGATCATGGCCGCGGTGATGGCGGCCGGCATGGTCCCGCCGCTGGCGATGGCCCTGGCCACCACCGTGCGCGGCAAGCTCTTCACCCCGACCGAGCGCGAGAACGGCAAGGCCGCCTGGGTGCTCGGCGCCTCCTTCATCTCCGAGGGCGCGATCCCGTTCGCGGCGGCCGACCCGCTGCGGGTCATCCCGTCCGCGATGGTCGGCGGCGCGGTCACCGGCTCGCTGTCGATGATGTTCGGCGCGACCCTGCGCGCCCCGCACGGCGGCATCTTCGTGGTCCCGCTGATCGGCAACGCGTTCCTCTACCTGGTCGCCATCGCCGCGGGCGTCTGCGTCAGCACCGCCCTGGTGATCCTGCTCAAGGGCACCCGCAAGCAGCCCGGCGACACGGCCTCCGGCTCCGCCGGGACCCCGGCCGAGGACAAGCAGGGCGCGAAGCAGCCGATAGCCGCCTGACGGCAGCCGCTTTCGACGCGAGGCGTCACGGCCCGGACCTCCGAGTCCCGGGCCGTGACGCCTTTTCGGCGCCCGGGACATCTCTCGGACGGGGGCGAACCGTCAGCCGTGCGCCGCCGCCCGGCGCTCCATCGCGTCCCGGGCCGCGTCCTGGCTCGTGTACACCTCGCACATGTGCCGCCCGTCGGGCGTCGCCGTGTGCTCGACCTCCCACAGGGAGACCTCCCGGCCGTCCCGCAGCAGGAACGCGTGCTCGTACAGCGCGAAGCTCAGTCCCGCCCGCGCCGTCCGGCGCCCTGGGCGGCCGAAGGCCTGAGTGATCTGGTGCGCGGCGGTCGTCGCGAGCAGCGCCGCCGTCTCCGCGTCCGGCCGGTCCGGGTTCTCCGCCCGGCGCAGCAGCCGGCGCGCGTGGTCCGCCGAGTTGTCCGCGACGTACACATGGCGCGGCTCGGGGACCGCCGACAGCTCGGCCAGCAGCGGCAGTTCGAAGTCGGGCGTCTCCTGGGGGAGCGCGAGGCGTGCGGTGGCCGTCTGGAGTTCCTCCTCGTCGATGTACACCTCGTGCTGGGCCTCGCCGCCCGGGGCGGTGTTGTGGACCAGCTCCCACAGGGTGACCGCCGAACCGTCCGCGAGCAGCCAGGTGTGGCGGTACGTCTCGCGGTGCAGCCCCGCGCTGTGGTGCGCGGAGTGCAGCGAACTGTCGTGCGCCAGCGCGCAGTCGAGTCGGCGTATCACCTCGTCGGGCAGCTCGAAGGAGTTCAGGGTGCGGCCGAGGAGCCGCGCGAGGTGCTCCTCGGGAGACTCGGGCGACTCGGCGGATTCGTACTCCGCCGTCTCGTACGGAACGCTCAAGGTTTCTCCCGGCGTCGCTGCATGTCACCTGGTGGGTGCATACCGTAGCCCCTCGGTCGGACATCGTGCCCGGGAACCGAGAAACGTACTAGGGGTAAACGCCCGCCGGGCCCGGATGGTTCCCGTGAGCTGCGCCTCCGTGAAAAAAATCCGCTCACTCCTTCCGTCACGGCAGCCCCAACAGCCTTGGAAAAAGCGGGTGTTACCGGGTCTCTCCGTCCACACCCCGCTCTCTCACGGCTTCCCGTACAGCTCCTCGTACGACGGCCACGCCCCGCCCGGACCGGCCACCGGGCGCGCGGCGCGCACGGCGCGCACGATCGCGCGCGTCACCAGATCCGCGCCCGCCGCGAGGACCGCGTTGAGCGCCAGGGGCCGCCCGGGGTCGAGTGGACGGGCGCCGGTCGCCAGCGCGAAGACCGTGTCGCCGTCGTGCAGCAGATGCACCGGGCGTACGGCCCGGGCGATGCCGTCGTGCGCGGTGCCCGCCAGCTTCTGCGCCTGGGCCCTGGTCAGGTCCGCGTCGG
This sequence comes from Streptomyces sp. NPDC005435, assembly GCF_040703155.1. Classification (NCBI taxonomy): domain Bacteria; kingdom Bacillati; phylum Actinomycetota; class Actinomycetes; order Kitasatosporales; family Streptomycetaceae; genus Streptomyces; species Streptomyces sp. NPDC005435. The sequence goes on along the minus strand of NZ_JBEXEQ010000006.1, from coordinate 38,907 downwards.
TCGCCACCACCGCCAGCGTCGTGTTGAGCGGTGGCTCCGGGTTCCGCGCGGCCACCTCGGCCAGCCGCCGCCGCGCGGCCTCGTGCGTCCGCCGCTCCGGATACGGCACCCTCCCCTCGAACAACTCCCCGTACAACACGCCCGTTTCGGGCTCCAGCACGGACCCGGCCGCGTTCACCACCGCGAGCGCGCCGACCGTGATCCCCGACTCCAGCACCGTGCTCGCGCTGCCGACCCCGCCCTTGAGCACCCCGGCGACGGCACCAGTCCCCGCGCCCACACAGCCCTGCGGCAGCGCGGCACCCGGCCCGGAGGCCGCGGCGGCCTCGACCGCCGCGCGTCCCAGCGCCGCGTCCGGACGGGCCCGGAAGTCCCCGCCGCGCCCCAGATCGAAGAGACAGGCCGCCGGCACGACCGGCACGACATGTGCCGGGTCCGCCCCGACCCGCACCCCGCGCCCCCGCTCCTCCAGCCAGGCCATCACCCCGGACGCGGCGTCGAGCCCGTAGGCGCTGCCGCCGGTGAGTACGAGGGCGTCCACCTTGGCCACCACATTGCGCGGGTCCAGCGCGTCGGTCTCCTTCGTACCGGGCCCACCACCGCGCACGTCCACGGCGGCGACCGCACCGCCCTCCGGCGCCAGCACGACGGTGACCCCGGTGAGCCACCCGTCGCCGTCCCGCGTGGCATGTCCGACCCGCACGCCTCCGACATCGGTCACCGCGTCAGCAGTCATGCCCTCAGTCTGGCCCGGAGCCCGCCGGCTCACGCCGCTTCCGTGGCCGCCGTGTCCCGGGGCGTATCGGTGCGGTACGAGTGGCCCAGCTCCGGGCCCAGACCGAAGTAGTGGCGGAAGTTGTAGATGAGGGGACTCCAGGCGGCCGGGTCGATGTGATGGCTGTCCGGGACGAGGAGGCGGGGGGCCGCGTGGACCCTGTGGACCCGGGTCTCGACGATGACGTGGCCGCCCGAGACGTCGGGCCGGACGTGCTCGGCACGGGCCTCCAGCTGGAGGGGGCATTCCGCCACACGCGGCGGACGGACCAGGTCCGAGGGTTCCGGGCGCAGGCCGGCGGCGGCGAACTTGTCGGGTTCGTACCGGCAGCCCCGTGCCTTCGTCGGCGGGACCGGATGGCGGCCGGTGAGCGGGGCCAGGCGCTCCACCGCCCGCCACTGGTCCGGGCCGGGGAGGCTGATCACCAGGTCCGGGCGGCTGCTCAGGTTGCGCGCGGTCTGGCCCTCGCGGCCGAGCCCCAGGACGACCGTCCGGCCCAGAGCCCAGGCGGAGGACATCGGGGCGAGATTGACGGAGCCGTCCTCGTTCTCCGTGGTCAGGAGCACCACCGGTGTCCCGAAGTAGAGGATGCTCGGCTCGATGGTCACATGGTCGGACGGTGTCGTCGTGTTCATGGCCGGAGCCTAGGAACCGGTCGGTTCGGTGGTCGCCGAACCGTGCCGGGGCGGGGCGGCCGTACCCTGGTGCCATGAGCACCGCCCCCGCACCCGAGCCGCGCGACCCCAAGGCCGCGCTCGTCTTCGACGACCCGCTGAACCAGCAGTCCTCCGACGACACCGACCGGGGGTGGGGCGAGCGCCCGGTCGGCGACAGCAGTGCCGCCGACCTCAAGCGCTTCCTCGACGAGAAGCCGCCCCACCACTTCTGAGCGGTATGGAAGAGCCCCGCTAGCGCCCGTCCGGCCCGGCCGTGCGCTGCTGTGTGACCGCGCCGTCCGCGCTGCCGTTGCGCTGCGCGACCAGCAGGTCGCGGATGTCCTGGAGCACGTCCACCTCGGTCACCGGGGTCGGCTCGGCCGCCGACTGGCCCTCGCGGGCCTTCTTGCGGGCCTCCTGACGGGCCAGGTACTTGGCCATCGGCAGCACCATCAGGAAGTAGACCACCGCCGCGGTGATCAGGAACTGGAGCGCGGCGCCCGCGACCGAGCCCCACAGGATCAGCACGCCCTGCTCGGCCTTGCCGTCCGAGGCCGGCGTGCACGGGGACTGGATGCACAGGCTGTAGTGGTCCAGGTTCTGCGTGCCGATCGCGCCGACCAGCGGGTTGATGACGCCCTTCACCACCGAGTTGACGATGTTCGTGAAGGCGGCACCGATGACCACCGCGACCGCCAGGTCGATGACATTGCCCCGCATCAGGAAGGCCTTGAAGCCGTCCAGAATGCTCGCCGCTTCCTTTTTCGCCTTGCTCACCTCGGTGAGCCTCCTCGTCGTGTGCACAGGTTGTGGAACAAAACGCTCCGCAACCTACGGCACCGTGCGGCCATCCTGTCCAATCCCGTCGCCCGATCGAGCGACTTGACAGCGCGCCTGCGAGCAGAAGGCGACGGTCGTTCACCAGAGCGTCACCGCCAGCCGCGCCGAGGGGTTCGCGCCCACCAGCCGGGCCGCCGTCGCACGTGGCACGGCCAGCACCACCAGCGCACCGCCCCCGCCCACCGGGTCCCCGCGCACCCCGTCCCCGGTGTCACCCAGCGGCTCCGGCAGCCGCGTCACCCGCGCGCCGCGCGCGAGCACCTGGGCACCGCCGCCCGTGGGCCGTTCCTCGGCGGCGATCACATCGACCCGGTCACCGGGCCGCAGCAGCCGTACGCTCGCCGCGTCCGCGATCCGTACCGGTGCCCGCACCATCGCGGCCGGGCCGTGCCGGCGCAGCGGTTCGGCGGCCGGGCGGCCGCGTGGGCGCTCGGCGCCCGTGTCCCGGGGGCCGGACATCGCCCGCGGTCCCGCCGCGACCAGCGCCGCCGCCGTCACGGCCAGGCCGGCCGCGACGGCCCGCCTGCGGCTCCGCGTCAGCTGCCGCGCCGCGTACCGTCCGCCGCCCGCGCACACCGGCGCGAAGGCGGGTACCTCACGGGTCGCCGGGACGTCCGTACCCGGCGGGCGCGGGACGCGGAAGGCCGGGGGAGAGGCGTGCGGGACCGGGGAGCGGGTGGTCGAGGGGTGGGAGGAAGCCAGGTTGGCCGAGGACATCGGGATCACCGCCTGCTGCGAGGGAATCGGCTGCTTGCGATGCCCACGATGACGGCTTTCGCCGGTTCCCGCCGGGGCCTGTGAACGGCCGGGCACCTGTGGAAAACTCCGTCACCCGAACGGGGAGCCCGCACCCCGGAAACAACGGGGAGTCCCCCGGAAACAACGGAAGTCCACACCCCGGAAACCAGGCCCTCGCCCCCTGGCAAGCCCCGGAACACCCCCGGCCGGCACCCCCTACGGCAGCGCGAACCCCGGCTCCACCCCGCCCAGCGCCCCCACGCACAGACAGTCCCGCTCCTGCGTCCCCGGCAGCGCGGCCACCGCGTCGAACAGCACCCCGCGCAGCCGGTCCACGTTGGCCGCGAACACCCGCAGCACCTCCTCGTGGGAGACGCCCTCGCCGGTCTCGGCGCCCGCGTCGAGGTCGGTGACCAGGGTCAGCGAGGTGTAGCAGAGCTCCAGCTCACGGGCGAGGGCCGCCTCCGGATGCCCGGTCATGCCCACCACCGACCAGCCCTGCGCCTGGTGCCACAGCGACTCGGCGCGGGTGGAGAAGCGCGGGCCCTCGACCACGACCAGCGTTCCGCCGTCCACCGCCTCCCAGTCCCGGCCGTGCGCCGCCTTCAGCACGGAGGCGCGTCCGGTGGGGCAGTAGGGGTCGGCCAGCGACACGTGCACCACGTTCGGCACCGTGCCGTCCGGCAGCGGCAGCCCGTCGAAGTAGGTCTGCTCCCGCGACTTGGTGCGGTCCACCAGCTGGTCCGGCACCAGCAGCGTGCCGGGGCCGTACTCCGGGCGCAGCCCGCCCACCGCGCACGGGCCGAGGACCTGGCGGACGCCGACCGAGCGCAGCGCCCACAGATTGGCGCGGTAGTTGATGCGGTGCGGGGGGATGTGGTGGTCCCGGCCGTGCCGGGGCAGGAAGGCGACCCGCCGGCCGGCGATCTCGCCGAGGAAGAGGGAGTCGCTGGGCGCCCCGTAGGGGGTGTCCACCCGGACCTCGGTCACGTCCTCCAGGAAGGAGTAGAAACCCGAGCCGCCGATTACGCCGATCTCTGCGTTCGCCATGCCGAGCACCCTAGCCGGAGCCGAAAACCGGCCCCAGGGGCTCCTGGGAACGGTTCGGGAACGTCACGCACACGACGACCGGCCAGGCTCCGCGAACGCCAGGCCCCCGGGAACGCCGGCCCCCGGGAACGCCGAAGACCCCACCGTCGCGGACAGCCGGACGGCAGGGTCGGAAGGCGTGGTTCTCAGGCGGCGGAGCCGGACGAGGACGACGAGGACGACGACGTGGACGACGAAGACGAGGACGCCTTCGAGTCGGACGACGACGAGGACGTGGACGACGAGGACGACGACTTCGTGGCCGGGCTGCTGCTCGACGTCGCGCCCCGCGAGTCGTTGCGGTAGAAACCGGAGCCCTTGAAGACAATGCCGACCGCGGAGAACACCTTCTTCAGGGGGCCACCGCAGCTGGGGCACTCGGTCAGGGCGTCGTCGGTGAACTTCTGCACCGCTTCAAGGCCCTCGCCGCAGTCCTTGCACTGGTACTGGTAGGTCGGCACTGTCTTCCTCCTGGCACTCTCACTCAATGAGTGCTAACGACGGTCCATCTTGACGCATTCCCGGGGATCAGTCCACCGCGACCGGCGCGCGGTGACCCACGCCACGTGCGACCGTACGGTTCACGGGCCGGGGCACGAGCCGGGAACGCAGCAGCAGGAGTGTCGCCAGCGCGGGCACCGTACCGGCCATCGGCACCAGGAATCCGGCCCCGCCCCACAGCCGGTCCTCCAGTTGGCCCGCGACGGTGACGGCGGCCGCCTGGCCGAGTGCCACCGCGCCGGTCAGCCAGGTGAACGCCTCGGTGCGGGCGCCGGCCGGTACGAGTGATTCGACCAGGGTGTAGCCGGTGATCAGCGCGGGCGCGATGCAGACGCCGACCAGCAGGCCGAGCCCGGCGAGGAGCGGCAGCGAGTGCGCCGTCCACAGCGCGGACGCGGTCAGCGCGAGCCCCGCGTACCCCACGGCGAGCCGCCGCCGGGGCGTGGCGCGCCAGGCGATCGCGCCGCACACGAAGCCGGAGAGCATGTTGCCCGCCGCGAAGACGCCGTACAGGACGCCGTTCAGACCGGGTTCGCCGATCGACTCGGTGAACGCGGCCAGCGAGACCTGCATCCCGCCGAAGACCGCGCCGATGCCCAGGAACGTCACGATCAGCACGCGTACGCCGGGCACGCGCAGGGCGGAGGTGTGCGGCACGCGCGCGTGCTCGCCGTCGGCGGGGGCGTGCACGGAAGGCTGCGTGCCCCGCTGTGCGGCGAACAGCAGCCCGCCCACCAGGGTGAGCAGCGCCTCGGTGACCAGCCCGGCGGAGGGCGTGACGGTCGTGCACAGGGCGGTGGCGAGGAGGGGGCCGACGACGAAGGTCAGCTCGTCCGTGACGGACTCGAAGGCCGCCGCCGTGCTCATGAGCGGTGACCCCTGGAGCTTCACGCCCCAGCGGGCGCGCACCATGGGGCCGATCTGCGGCACCGAGGCGCCGGTGGGCACGGCCGCCGCGAACAGCGCCCACAGGGGCGCGTGCGACAGGGCGAGCGCGGTCAGGCCGAGCCCGGCCAGCGCGTGTACGACGACCCCGGGGACCAGGACGGCCCGCTGCCCGTAGCGGTCGGCGAGACGGCCGCCGTAGGGCGCGCAGAGCGCCATGGAGACACCGGTGACGGCGGCCGCGGCCCCGGCGGCGCCGTACGAGCCGGTGGTGTGCCGTACCAGGAGCACGATGGAGATGGTGAGCATCGCGAACGGCTGGCGTGCGGCGAAGCCCGGAACCAGGAAGGTCCAGGCGCCCCGGGTGCGCAGCAGTTGTCCGTAGCCCGGACGGGGCGGAGCCGGCCGCTGCTCGGCCGGCTCGGTGATGACCGTGGACTCCACGGCCCGTGCCTTCCTTCCGCCTGGTAGCGCGCCCGTGCGGGGGGCACCGAGAGCTGTCCTCTTGCGCGGGACTGCGGTAGATACCGGTGCTGCACTGCGAAGGGCGTTCCGGCCGCCATACGGTCGCGCCAGCTCTGCGTCAGACAGATCAGACAGAGTTGGTTCGATCAGGTGCCTTGATCGTACAGCGGGCGCCCGGCGCCAGGCCTGTGAGAACGGGCACCCTCATGGCACCCGCAGCGGCCCGGAGGCACCCCGCAGCACCCCCAAAGGCCCCCTGCCTCACCGCCGGGAACGCCCGCCCTCCGGCCGCCCCGTACCCAGCCAGTCCGCCAGCTTGCCGCCCTTGGCGACCGCGCGCAGCCGCCGCTCGGTCGCGTCGCGCACGGGATCGGTGGCGACCACCAGAAGCTCGTCCCCGTGCCGCAGCACGGTCGTCGGCGAGGGCACGAAGGACTTGCCGTCGCGCACGACCAGGGTGACGGCGGCGCCGGGCGGCAGCCGCAGCTCGCCCACCTCCACGCCGTGCATCTTGGAGTCCTCGGGGATCGCGACCGAGAGCAGATGACCGCGCAGCCGCTCCAGGGGCGCCGACTCGATCCCGAGGTCGGAGGCCTCGCCCTCCTCGCCGAGCCGCAGCTTGCGGGCGAGCCAGGGCAGGGTCGGGCCCTGGACCAGGGTGTAGACGACGACCAGGACGAAGACGACGTTGAAGATGCGGCGGCTGCCCTCGATGCCGCTCACCATGGGGATCGTCGCCAGGATGATGGGGACCGCGCCGCGCAGTCCCGCCCAGGACATCAGCGCCTGCTCCTGCCAGGGCACCCGGAACGGCGTCAGGCTCAGCACCACGCTCAGCGGACGGGCCGCCATGGTGAGCACCAGGCCGATGACCAGCGCGGGCACGATGTCGTCGCCCAGCTCGTGAGGGGTGACCAGCAGGCCGAGCAGGACGAACATGCCGATTTGCGCGATCCAGCCGAGCCCGTCCGCGAAGCCCCGGGTGGCCGGCCAGTGCGGCAGCTTGGCGTTGCCGAGCACCATGGAGGCCAGATAGACGGCGAGGAAGCCGCTGCCGTGGGCCAGTGCGCCCGCCGCATAGGCGGTGACGGCGATGGCCATGACGGCGATCGGGTAGAGACCCGAGGCGGGCAGTGCGACGTGCTTGAGCCCCCAGGAGCCGAGGAAGCCCACCGCGAGACCGAGGGCGGCGCCGATGGCCAGCTCCAGCAGGATCTCGCCGAGCAGCATGTACCAGTGGTCGATCGGGCCCTTCTGGGAGAAGGCGACGACCAGGATGACGACGGGGGCGTCGTTGAAGCCGGACTCGGCCTCCAGCGTGCCCGTCACGCGTGAGGGCAGCGGGATGCGCCGCAGGACGGAGAACACGGCCGCCGCGTCCGTCGAGGAGACCACCGCACCGACGATCAGCGCCTGCCGCCACTCCAGCCCGACCAGATAGTGCGCGCCCGCGGCCGTGGCCCCGACGCTGACCGCGACACCGAGGGTGGCCAGCACGGAGGCCGACGGCAGCGCGGGTTTCACTTCCTTCCACTTCGTGCCCAGACCGCCCTCGGCGAGGATCACGACCAGGGCCGCGTACCCGATGACCTGGACCATCTCGGCGTTGTCGAAGTGGATGTGCGCGACGCCGTCGGAGCCCATGAGGACGCCGATCCCCAGGTAGACGAGCAGGCTGGGGAGCCCGCTGCGCGAGGAGATCCGCACGGCCGCGACGGCGACCAGGAGCACGAGCGAGCAGGCGAGCAGGAGCTGGTTGAGGTGGTGGACAGTCAGCGGCGCTTCCCTTCCTCGGCCCGCGTCCGGCGCGGGGCGGGGCTCAGTACACAAGACCCCGGGCTGCGGCGCACCGCACCCAAGTACTTCGTTACCTTACCTAACTCTTGACGTTTCCTTGACGCTCGCGTTGGCAAGATCGAACGCCCGTGCGCGCCAGTTCCCGACTCCGCGTCAAGTGGCTCGGGGCCCTGCGCCTATGGTTGCTCCAGCGCTCATTCAAAGTCATGGCCCGACCTGCCGCTCGCGTTAGGACAGCAAGGACAGCGATGCCCCCCAACACCACCGCCACAACAGGTGACAAGCCTGGCAAGTCCGGCAGGAAGAAGGGGCGCAAAGCCCGACTTATCGTCCTCGTCCTGGTTCTGGCCGTCATCGGCGGTATCGCCTTCGGCGGGTACTGGACGGTCAGCACCGTGCGCGCCTCCTTCCCGCAGACGAGCGGCGCACTCACGCTCAAGGGCCTCTCCGGGCCGGTGGACGTGAAGCGCGACGGCTACGGCATCCCGCAGATCTACGCCTCCTCCGACGCGGACCTCTTCATGGCGCAGGGCTACGTCCAGGCGCAGGACCGCTTCTACGAGATGGACGTGCGCCGGCACATGACCTCCGGGCGCCTGTCGGAGATGTTCGGCAAGGGCCAGGTCAAGAACGACGCCTTCCTGCGCACGCTCGGCTGGGACCGGGTGGCCAGGCAGGAGTACGACACCAAGCTGTCGGCCTCCACCAAGGCCTACCTCGACGCCTACTCCAAGGGCGTCAATGCCTATCTCCAGGGCAAGGACGGCAAGGACATCTCCCTGGAGTACGCCGCCCTGAACCTCACCAACGACTACAAGCCCTCGGCGTGGACCCCGGTGGACTCGCTGTCGTGGCTGAAGGCGATGGCCTGGGACCTGCGCGGCAACATGCGGGACGAGGCCGACCGCGCCCTGATGACGAGCCGCCTCGGCCCGCAGCAGATCCGCGACCTCTACCCGGACTACCCGTACGGCCGGAACAAGCCGATCGTGCAGACCGGCCAGTACGACGAGCTGACCAAGACCTTCGGGGACAGCGGCACCTCGGCGGGCACCTCGGGCGCCACCGGCGCGACGGGCACGGCCGGGACCACGGGCACCACCGGCACGACCGGTTCCACGGGCGCCACCGGCGGCACCGCCGCGAACTCCGGCTCCGCCGTCACCAGCCAGCTCATGGGCCTCTCCAAGGTCCTGGACGACCTCCCCACCGCCGTCGGCGTCAACGGCCAGGGCATCGGCTCCAACTCCTGGGTCGTCTCCGGCGCCAACACGATCACCGGCAAGCCGCTGCTCGCCAACGACCCGCACCTGTCGGCCACGCTGCCCTCGGTCTGGTACCAGATGGGCCTGCACTGCCGGACCGTCGGCAGCAAGTGCCAGTACGACGTCACGGGTTACACCTTTGCCGGAATGCCCGGTGTGATCATCGGGCACAACGGCCAGATCGCCTGGGGCATGACCAACTCCGGGGTGGACGTCACCGACCTCTATCTGGAGAAGATCACCGGCGACGGCTACCTCTACGACGGCAAGGTCCGCCCCTTCCGCACCCGCGAGGAGACGATCAACGTCGCCGGCGGCCCGTCCCGGAAGATCGTCGTGCGTCAGACCGCCGACGGGATGCCGCTGCTCTCGGACCGCGACGACGAGCTGGTCGAGGTCGGCCGCAAGGCCGGTGTCGACACCGCCGCCCCCGACCGCGGCGACGGCTACGGCGTCGCCCTGAAGTGGACCGCGCTCCAGCCCGGCACCTCCATGGACGCCGTGTTCGCCATGGACAAGGCCTCCGACTGGAAGAGCTTCCGCTCGGCCGCCGCCCTGTTCGACGTGCCGTCGCAGAACCTGGTCTACGCCGACGCCAAGAACATCGGCTACACCCTGCCCGGCAGGATTCCCACGCGCTCCGCCGCCGACGACGGCTCGCTCCCGGCCCCCGGCTGGGACCCCAAGTACCGCTGGACCGGCTACATCCCGCAGGACGCGCTGCCCTACGAGTACAACCCCGAGCGGGGTTACATCGTCACCGCCAACCAGGCCGTGATCGACAAGGACAAGTACCCGTACACCCTGACCACCGACTGGGGTTACGGCACCCGCAGCCAGCGCATCACCGACCTGATCGAGTCCAAGATCAAGGACGGCGGCAAGATCTCGACCGACGACATGCGCCAGATGCAGACGGACAACAGCAGCGAGATCGCCCGGCTGCTGGTGCCCCGCCTGCTGAAGCTCAACCTGGACGACCCGGACGTCCGCCAGGCGCAGAAGCTCCTGGAGGGCTGGGACTACACCCAGGACGCCGACTCGGCGGCCGCCGCGTACTTCAACGCGGTCTGGCGCAACATCCTCAAGCTGGCCTTCGGCGACAAGCTCCCCAAGGAGCTGCGGGTCAAGGGCCAGTGCCTGTGGGTCGAGCGGGCCGACTCCACCGGACCGGTGGACGACAACACCAAGGTGCGCGAGTGCGGCCGGCGCGACGCCGACCAGGCGCAGCCGGACGGCGGCGACCGCTGGTTCGAGGTCGTGCGCACCCTGATGGACAAGCCCGACAGCGACTGGTGGAAGGCCCCGAAGTCGGGCAACCGCCCGGCCGCCGAGAACCGCGACCAGCTGTTCACCCGCGCCATGATCGACGCGCGCTGGGAGCTGACCGCCAAGCTCGGCAAGGACATCGACACCTGGAGCTGGGGCCGGCTGCACCGCCTGTTCCTGAAGAACCAGACGCTCGGCACCGACGGCCCCGAGTTCCTGCGGTACGCGCTCAACCGCGGCCCCTGGAAGCTCAGCGGCGGCGAGGCCACGGTCGACGCCACCGGCTGGAACGCGGCGGGCGGCTACGGCGTGGTCTGGGTGCCGTCCATGCGGATGGTGGTCAACCTGGCCGACCTGGACAAGTCCAAGTGGATCAACGTCTCCGGCGCCTCCGGCCACGCCTTCAGCGCCCACTACACCGACCAGACGGACAAGTGGGCCAAGGGCGAGCTGCTGCCCTGGTCCTTCACCGGCAAGGCGGTCGACGGGAGCACGAAGGACACCCTGGTCCTCAAGCCGTGACCCGCTGACGGCGACCGGCACCGGAACGGCCCTCCACGCGCGCGTGGAGGGCCGTTCCGCGTATCCCGGGCTCCCCGGGTCCGGGGCTGTTCAGGGGCGCGGGAAGCGGCGCACACCCGCCGGGGTCACCACCGCGTCCACCGGGCGGTCGTGCGGCTCGGCGGGCACCCGGGCGACGACCTCCGTGCCGTACAGCAGCACCACGAGCGCGGGATGCGCACCCGCGCTCTCCAGCCGCGCCAGCACCCGGTCGTACGACCCTCCGCCGCGTCCCAGGCGCATCCCGCGCGCGTCCACCGCGAGGCCGGGCAGCAGGACCGCGTCGGCGAGGGTGACGGCGTCCGGGCCGAGCCGGGGGCCGGACGGCTCCAGCAGCTCCATGCGGCCGCCGTGCCGGACCGGGGCGAGCGAGCCGGGGCCCGTGTACTCCGCCCAGTCCAGGTCGTTGTCGGGCAGCAGGGCGGGCAGCAGGACGCGTACGCCCCGCGCGCACAGGGTGTCAAGGAGCGCGCGGGTGCCGGGTTCACTCCCCACCGAGACATACGCCGCCACCGTGCGGGCGTCGGCCAGCTCCGGCAGGAGGAGCGCCCGTCCGGCGAGCGCGGCCGCCGACGACCGGATGTCATCCTCCGGCAATGCGCTCCTCACCTGGAGGAATTCCCGTCGCAACGCACGCTTGCCAGGCTCGTCGTCGTGTCCTCGGTGTCCCAATGGACTCTCCACTTTCTCCGTGTTGTCACTCAATCCACTCATATGAGGGTCAGCCAACCGGAGTAGCGGATTCCCTGCCAAGACACCGGATAGGGTTGCCGGCATGACTCAGTCGCACCCAAGGATCAGCAAGGCTGTCATCCCGGCGGCGGGCCTCGGCACCCGGTTCCTGCCGGCCACCAAAGCCACTCCCAAGGAGATGCTGCCGGTCGTCGACAAGCCGGCGATCCAGTATGTGGTGGAGGAGGCGGTGTCGGCGGGCCTCGACGACGTCCTCATGGTCACCGGACGCAACAAGCGCCCCCTGGAAGACCACTTCGACCGCAACTACGAGCTGGAATCGGCGCTCCAGAAGAAGGGCGACGCCCAACGGCTCGGCAAGGTCCGTGAGTCCAGCGACCTGGCCACCATGCACTACGTGCGCCAGGGCGACCCCAAGGGCCTCGGCCACGCGGTGCTGTGCGCGGCCCCGCACGTCGGCCAGGAGCCCTTCGCCGTCCTCCTCGGTGACGACCTGATCGACCCCCGCGACCCCCTGCTCCAGCGCATGATCGACATCCAGGAGCGGCACGGCGGCAGCGTCGTCGCGCTCATGGAGGTCGCTCCCGAGCAGATCCACCTTTACGGCTGCGCCGCCGTCGAAACCACCGGTGAGAGTGATGTCGTCCGCGTGACGGGCCTGGTCGAGAAGCCCGACCCGGCAGACGCCCCCTCGAACTACGCGATCATCGGACGGTACGTCCTCGACCCCCGTATCTTCGAGACCCTGCGCCGCACCGAGCCGGGCCGGGGCGGCGAGATCCAGCTCACCGACGCCCTGCAGCAGCTCGCGCAGGACGAGAAGGCGGGCGGTCCCGTGCACGGCGTCGTCTTCACCGGCCGCCGTTATGACACCGGTGACCGTGGCGACTACTTGCGCGCCATTGTCAGACTCGCGTGCGAACGTGAAGACCTGGGCCCGGACTTCCGGACCTGGCTTCGCACGTACGTAGCCGAGGAGATGCAGGAAAGTTGAGCACCGCCCCGAACCGTCCCGCCGGACCGGACCACGTGTGGTCGGTGGACGAGCACCTTGAGGACATCCTCACCACCATCCGCCCGCTCGACCCCATCGAGCTGCCGGTCCTGGAGGCCCAGGGCTGTGTCCTCATGGACGACGTGGTGGTGCCGCTGTCCCTGCCCCCGTTCGACAACAGCTCCATGGACGGGTACGCGGTCCGGGTCGCGGACGTGGCCGGGGCGAGCGAGGAATACCCGGCCGTCCTGGAGGTCGTCGGCGACGTCGCGGCCGGTGCCGCCGACCTCGTGCGGGTCGGCCCGGGACAGGCCGCCCGGATCATGACCGGCGCCCCCCTGCCGCCCGGCGCGGAGGCCGTCGTCCCCGTCGAGCGGACCGACGGCGGGCTCGGCGAGGGCCCGGCGGCCGGCATGCGCGCCCGCTCGCAGGCCCCCGAGGGCGCCGAGGGCCAGGTGCGGATCTACGAGCCCGTCGAGTCCGGCGCCCATGTACGCCCCAGCGGCAGCGACGTACGCGCCGGTGACCTCGCCCTCGCCGCCGGTACGGTCCTCGGGCCGCCGCAGGTCGCGCTGCTCGCCGCGGTCGGCCGGGGCTCGGTACGCGTGCGCCCGCGCCCGCGCGTGGTCGTCATGTCCACCGGCAGTGAACTCGTCCAGCCCGGCGAGCCGTTGGGCCCCGGACAGATCCACGACTCCAACAGCTTCGCGCTGACCGCCGCCGCCCGGGACGCGGGCGCCATCGCCTACCGGGTCGGCGCCGTCGAGGACGACGCCGACGTGCTGCGCTCCACCATCGAGGACCAGCTCGTCCGCGCCGACCTGCTGGTCACCACGGGCGGGGTGAGCGTCGGCGCGTACGACGTGGTCAAGGAGGCGCTCACCGCCGTCGCCGACGAGGACGAGGCGGGCGGCGGCGTCGACTTCCGCAAGCTCGCCATGCAGCCCGGCAAGCCCCAGGGCTTCGGCTCGGTCGGCCCCGACCACACCCCGCTGCTCGCGCTGCCCGGCAACCCGGTGTCGTCGTACGTCTCCTTCGAGCTGTTCGTGCGCCCCGCGATCCGCGCCCTGATGGGCCTGGAGGACGTGCACCGGCCGCGCACCCGGGCCGTCCTGAGGACCGAGGAGCCGATGCGCTCGCCCAAGGGGCGCCGCCAGTTCCTGCGCGGCACGTACGCCGACGGCGAGGTCACCCCGGTGGGCGGCGCGGGCTCGCACCTGATCGCCGCGCTGGCCCACGCCGACTGCCTCATCGTCCTTCCCGAGGACGTGGATTCGGCCGAGCCCGGCACCGAGGTCGAGGTCGTGCTGCTCGGCTGACCGGGCGCCCTCCGCGCGGTCCCGGCAGGGGCCGCGCGGGGTCTCGACCCGGTGTCCGGGCCGACTTGGCGGTACCGTGTCGCGCACATAGGCCCGTACAACCAGCATCGGCGACGGGCCGGGACCGGGAGCACGGCACACCATGAGTACGCAGGACCGACTGACGCACATCGACGAGGCGGGCGCGGCCCGCATGGTCGACGTATCCGGCAAGGACGTGACGGCGCGCACCGCCCGCGCCACCGGCCGGGTGCTCGTCTCACCCCGCGTGATCGAGCTGCTGCGCGGCGAGGGGGTGCCCAAGGGCGACGCCCTCGCCACCGCCCGCATCGCCGGGATCATGGGCGCCAAGCGGACCCCCGACCTGATCCCGCTCTGCCACCCGCTGGCGGTCTCCGGCGTGAAGCTGGACCTCGCGGTCGCGGACGACGCCGTGGAGATCGCCGCCACGGTGAAGACCACCGACCGCACCGGTGTCGAGATGGAGGCCCTGACCGCCGTGTCGGTCGCCGCCCTCACCGTCATCGACATGATCAAGGCCGTGGACAAGGGCGCCGTCATCACCGACGTCCGGGTCGAGACGAAGACGGGCGGCAAGTCGGGCGACTGGAGCCGGGCGTGAGCGCGCAGTCCCCCCTGGGCGACGCCCTGACCGCGCCGTACAGCGCGCTGGTCGTCACCGCCTCCAACCGGGCCGCCGCCGGGGTCTACGCCGACAAGGGCGGCCCCGCGGTCGCCGAGGGCCTGCGCGGCTTCGGCTTCGCCGTGGACGGCCCCCGGGTGGTGCCCGACGGCGAACCGGTGAAGGCGGCCCTGCGCGAGGCCGTGACGGCCGGGTACGACGTGATCGTGACCACCGGCGGCACCGGCATCTCGCCCACCGACCGCACCCCCGAGGCGACCCGCGAGGTGCTCGACTACGAGGTGCCGGGCATCGCGGAGGCGATCCGGGCGTACGGCCGGGAGAAGATCCCCACCGCCGTCCTCTCGCGCGGCCTCGCCGGAGTCGCGGGCGCCACGGTGATCGTGAACCTGCCCGGCTCGACCGGGGGAGTACGCGACGGCCTGGCCGTCCTGGAGCCGCTGCTGATCCACGCGGTGGACCAGATCCGCGGCGGCGACCACCCCCGCCCCGCCGGGACGGAGCACGCCGCCGGCTTCGGGGGTGCGAGCTGACCGGCCGGTCCTGGCCCGTCGCGCTGGGGGACGCGGATGTCGTCCTCCGGCCGATAAGACTGCGCGACCAGCGGGCCTGGCGCGAGGTGAACCGGCGCAACCGGGACTGGCTGCGCCCCTGGGAGGCGACCATCCCGCCGCCCACCCCGAACGGCCCGATCACCCACCGGCCGACCTACCGCCAGATGGTCCGCCATCTGCGCTCGGAGGCGCACGCGGGCCGGATGCTGCCGTTCGTCATCGAGTACCAGGGCCGCCTGGTCGGCCAGCTCACGGTCGCCGGGATCACCTGGGGCTCCATGTGCTCCGGGCACATCGGCTACTGGGTGGACGAGTCCGTCGCCGGGCGCGGGGTCATGCCGACCGCCGTCGCGCTGGTGGTGGACCACTGTTTCCGCTCGGTCGGGCTGCACCGCCTCGAGGTCTGCATCCGCCCCGAGAACCGGCCCAGCCGCCGGGTCGTGGAGAAACTCGGATTCCGCGAGGAGGGGCTGCGGCCGCGTTATCTGCACATCGACGGCGCCTGGCGCGACCACCTCGTCTACGCCCTCACGGCGGAGGAGGTCCCCGACGGGCTGCTCTCGCGCTGGCGGCGCACTCGCGCGGAGAACGCGTCCGGAAATCGGCCGGCCACTGGAAATTGAATAAGTGTTCGAATTCAATCGGTCACTGAACGTTCCGAGGCATATCAATTCATGACTTCGACGGTCGGCTGATCGCATCAGTCGCAAAAAAAGCTCGGAATATCAGCCAGATCGTGCGACACACCGGCCCAATTGGCGGATGGCCTCATAGAAACCCCTCTACCGTGTGAGGCGTGAGCAGCAGCGGCCTCATTTACGCAGTCATCGTCGGGGCCTGGGCCGCCTACTTGGTGCCGATGTGGCTCCGTAGGCAGGACGAGCTGAACGAGGCCCGTCCGACGGAACGCTTCAGCACCGCCATCCGGCTGCTGTCCGGACGGGCGGGGATGGAGCGCCGGTACGCCAAGGACCTGCGGGCGCGCTCCGCCGAGGAGGGGGAGCCGGACGCCGGTGACCCGGACACCGCCACCGACTCGGTGGACGTCCGGGCCTTCGCCATGCCTCCGACCCGCCGTCAGGCGCGCGCGGACGTCCCCGCGGAGGAACCCGGGCACCCGGAACCGGTCCTCAAGTCCCCCCCGGCGCAGGTACATCACTCCGGCTCGCACCCGGCGCAGACGCACCGGCCGGGTACGGACCCCGAACCTTCGCCCGCGCGGCAGCGCGGCGGCACCCCCGCCCCGGCCGCCTCCGGCCCGGCCCAGGGCGCCCAGGGTGCCCGGCGCGCCCCGGCGCCGCAGACGGCCGCCGCCCGCGCCCAGCGCTCCAAGGTGCTCGCGCGGCGCAGACGCACCACCGTGGTGCTCTTCCTCGCCTTCACCTGCGGCGCGATCGTCGCCGCCGTCGGCGGGCTCGCCCTCCTGTGGGCGCCCGCCGTGCCCGCCCTCCTGCTCAGCGGCTACATCGCCTATCTGCGCACCCAGGAACGGCGCCGCTTCGCCTACCAGATGGACCGCCGCCGCGCCGAGGACGCCGCCCGCCGGCTGCGCGAGAACGCGCGCCGGCCGCGCCGCCGCACCACGCTCGACGCGGGCCCCGTCGCCGACGAACCGGAGGAGGGATCAGAGCCGAAGACCGATCCCGCCCTGTCCGCCGCCCTCGCCGCCGACCGCCGCGCCCTCGTCGAGCAGACCGACCACGCCGAATGGGTCGACCAGCAGCGCGAGCGCACGCGGCCGCCCGGCCACGGCGACAGCTGGGAGCCGGTCCCGGTCCCGCTGCCCACCTACGTCACCGCCCCGGTCGCCCCGCGCGCCACCTCCGACGTCGATCTCGGCGCCCCGGACACCTGGAGCTCCGCCCGCTCGGGACCGGTCGTGTCCGAGCCCGGTACGGAGGCGGAGGGGACGCCGGAGCCCCGCGCCGAGGACGCCCGCGACGCCGTCCGCCGCGCCGCCTCCGCGCGTCGCTCCCGCGAGCGCGGCCGCACCCCGCTCTTCGACCAGTACGAGACCGACGGCCGACCCCGCGCGGCCAACGAGTGACCCCCGCCCTGACCAGTCCGGGAGGGGATTTCCGGGCACCCGGATCGGGATGCTAGAGTTTCACTCGTTGCAAGGGCCTGTGGCGCAGTCCGGTAGCGCACCTCGTTCGCATCGAGGGGGCCAGGGGTTCGAATCCCCTCAGGTCCACGCAGCGCCGCCTCAGAGGCGGTCACGAGATCCCCGTCCGATTCGTCGGACGGGGATCTCGGCGTTTCCGGGGTCTGTCAGACCCTCCCTCTACGGTTTCCCCATGACTTCTGAACTGCGGGGCCGGTTAAGTCCCTTCCGTGACAAGGCGGTCGCGCGGGGGATACCCGGCGAGGACGTGGAGCGCTGGCTCGGGCTCGCGCGGCCCTGTGCGACGTTGGCGCAGGGCGGGGACGGGCCGGTCGTGGGGCGGTTCGGGGGGCCGCTGTTGCTGCCCCCGGGCGTGGAGCAGCCGTTCCATCCCTTCGTCGCCGCCCTCGATCTCGCGGCGCTGCCCGCCGACGCGACCGATCTGCCCTTGCCGCCCGACGGCCAACTCCTGCTGTTCGCCGTGCCGGAGGACGAGGGCGACTACGGGAGCGCGGGCAGCGCGGTGTACGTCCCGGCCGGCGCCGAGGTGGAGGAGCGCGACCGGTACGCGTGCGGCCTGGCCGAGATCGAGGAGTACCGGCGGATGGTGGAGGCGTATCCGCGGGGGGAGTTGCGGGCCACCGTCGATGTGTCGCTGCCGTACCACCGCGCGGTCGAGCTGACCGGGGAACCCTGGAGCGAGCCGCTGCCCGGACATCCGCGTGCCGGGGAACTGGTGGAGGTCTGGGACGAGGTCCGGGGGGACGTGGCGAGCGGCGGGCCGCTGCAGCTCGGGGGCTACGCCTCGGAGGAGGCCGTCTACACCGACCCGGTGGCCGGGGCCGTGCTCTGCGCCCGGGAGGAGGCGGAGGCGGGCCGCTGGGACGGCCCGGTGTCCGACGACGTGTCCGACTGGGTGCTGCTCGCCGACTGGAGCCCCGGGATCGCGGGGTGGGAGGGGGCCACCGTGCACTGGTCGATCCAGCGGGAGGATCTGGTTGCCCGGCGCTTCGACCGTACGTTCACGACGGTCTACTGGAACCCCTGAACCCGTCGCGCCCGTTCACAGCCGCTTCGCGAAGCAGCGGCTGCTCTCGTACTCCCGGTAGAAGCCGAACTTGGTGCACGGCGTGTAGCCGCTGGAGGTGTACAGGGCGATGGCCTCCGGCTGGCGGGTGCCGGTCTCCAGGACCATGCGCAGGCGCCCGGCGGCGCGGGCGTCGTCCTCCAGGGCCGTGAGCATCCGGCGGGCCAGGCCGCGGCCGCGCATGCCCTCGACGACGAACATGCGCTTCAGCTCGGCGTCGCCGTCCTCGTTGCCCTCGCCGTTGGCGTCCTGGCCGCGCCAGCCGCCGGTGGCGACCGGGCGGTCCCGCTCGTCGTAGGCGATCAGATAGACGCCCCGGGGCGGGTCGAAGTCGGTGACGTCCAGCACGGTGGCGTCGCCGCCGTCGCCGTAGCGCACGTGGTATTCGGCCTGGACCTCGTCGTTGAGCTTCACGGCGTCGGGGTGGTCGAAGCGGACGCGGCGTATGTTCATGCTGGTGACCGTACTTCCATGCGGGCTGTGGAGCGCCGGGTTTTCCGGGGTGTCCCGGTATCGTGCCATGGTGCTGACTGTTACCTCCGTGAACGTGAACGGGCTCCGTGCCGCCGCCAAGAAGGGCTTCGTGGAGTGGCTGGCCGAGACGCCGGCCGACGTGGTCTGCCTCCAGGAGGTGCGCGCCGAGCCGCACCAGCTGCCCGAGGAGGTCCGCGAACCCGAGGGCTGGCACGTCGTGCACGCCCCGGCCGCTGCCAAGGGCCGCGCCGGTGTCTCGCTGTACACCCGCCGTGAGCCCGACCGGGTCCGGACCGGCTTCGGCTCCGCCGAGTTCGACGGCTCCGGGCGCTATGTCGAGGCCGAGCTGCCCGGCGTCACCGTCGCCTCCCTCTACCTTCCCTCCGGCGAGGTCGGCACCGAGCGGCAGGACGAGAAGATCCGCTTCATGGGCGAGTTCCTGGCCCACCTCAAGCAGCTGCGCGAGCGCTCCGCCGCCGAGGGGTGCGAGGTCCTGGTCTGCGGCGACTGGAACATCGCCCACCAGCAGGCGGACCTCAAGAACTGGCGCGCGAACAGCAAGAGCTCCGGCTTCCTGCCCGAGGAGCGGGAGTGGCTGAGCCGGGTGCTCACGGCGGAGGACGGCGGCTACGTCGACGTCGTGCGCGCCCTGCACCCCGGCGTGGACGGCCCCTACAGCTGGTGGTCCTACCGCGGCCGCGCCTTCGACAACGACTCCGGCTGGCGCATCGACTACCACCTGGCCACCGCCGGGCTCGCCGCCAAGGCCGTCAAGGGGTACGTCGAGCGCGCGGCCACCCACGCCGAGCGCTGGTCGGACCACGCGCCGGTGACGGTCGTCTACGAGCGCTGAGCCCCCTCGGCCCCGCTCACTCCGGCTTCCTGAGCCGCCGGTCCAGCGCCAGCGACAGTTCCGCCTCCACCACGCTCCGCGCCAGCGGGCGCAGCCGGTGGAGGTCCTCCTCGGGGCCGTGGCGGAGGACCAGGGAGGCGAAGAGGTCGGCGAGGGCGTCGACGTGTTCGCGGACGCGGGCGCCCGCCGCCAGGACCTCGGCCAGCGGGATGCCCTCGCGGACCAGGGCGGAGGAGACGTCGAGCAGCCGGCGGCTGATGTGGACGATCTCGTCGCCGTCGGTGCCGACGTAGCCCAGCTCCAGGGCGGCGGCGAGGTTCTCCGGGGTGATGTCGTCCTCGAAGCGGGCCGCCAGTTCCTCGGGGGTGAGGCGGACCGGCTCCTCCTCGCTCGGCGTGCCCACGCCCAGCAGGTCGGCGACATCGCGGCCGTTGTCGAGGGCCTCCGCCAGCTCGGCTATGCCGCTGAGCGTGTGGCCGCGCTCCAGCAGGGCCGAGATCGTGCGCAGCCGGGCCAGGTGGTGGTCGTCGTACCAGGCGATACGGCCCTCGCGGCGCGGTGGCGGGATCATCCTGCGTTCGCGGTAGAAGCGCAGGGTGCGCACGGTGATGCCGGCCAGGCGGGCCAGCTCCTCCATGCGGTACTCCCGTACGCCGCCGGTCTGCTCCGCGCTGTGTCCGCCCTCGTCCGTCACGCCCGCAGCCTATGGCGTACCGCCGGTAACTTTCC
Organism: Streptomyces sp. NPDC005435; assembly: GCF_040703155.1. Classification (NCBI taxonomy): domain Bacteria; kingdom Bacillati; phylum Actinomycetota; class Actinomycetes; order Kitasatosporales; family Streptomycetaceae; genus Streptomyces; species Streptomyces sp. NPDC005435. The sequence goes on along the minus strand of NZ_JBEXEQ010000006.1, from coordinate 18,616 downwards.
TTCCGCGCCCCCTACCGCTCGGTACGGAGCTGCTCTACAGTCCCATTGCGCCAGTGTTCACTGGCAGAGTCCAAGCTGATGCGTGGAGGCTTCGGGATGGCCCAGCACGAGCATGTACGGGTGGCGGTGATCGGGTCCGGGTTCGGCGGGCTCGGGGCGGCCGTGCGGCTGCGCCGCGAGGGGATCACCGACTTCGTCGTCCTGGAGCGGGCGAGGGGGGTGGGCGGCACCTGGCGGGACAACAGTTACCCCGGCTGCGCCTGCGACGTCCCGTCGCACCTGTACTCCTTCTCCTTCGCCCCCAACCCCGACTGGCCGCGCACCTTCTCCGGGCAGGAGCACATCCGCGCCTACCTGGAGCACGTCGCGGACACCTTCGGGCTGCGTCCGCACCTGCGCTTCGACTCCGAGGTCAAGCTGATGACCTGGGACGCGGAGCGGCTGCGCTGGAACATCGAGACGACGAGCGGGTCGTACTCCGCCGACATGGTGGTCTCCGCCACCGGGCCGCTGTCCGACCCGAAGATTCCCGCCATTCCGGGCCTGGACTCCTTCCCCGGCAAGGTGTTCCACTCCGCCCGCTGGGACCACGACTACGACCTCAGCGGCAAGCGCGTCGCCATGGTCGGCACCGGCGCCTCCGCCATCCAGATCGTCCCCGAGATCCAGCCCAAGGTCGGCCGCCTCACCCTCTTCCAGCGCACCCCGCCCTGGGTGATGCCCCGCGTGGACCGCGCCATCACCGGCGCCGAGCGGCGGCTGCACCAGGCGCTGCCCTTCACCACCCGGCTGCGGCGCGGGCTGCTGTGGGGCATCCGGGAACTCCAGGTGCAGGCCTTCACCAAGCACCCCGACGAACTCGGCCTGGTCGAGCGGCTGGCCAAGCGCAACATGGCCCGCGCGATCAAGGACCCGGCCCTGCGCGCCAAGCTCACCCCGGACTACCGCATCGGCTGCAAGCGCATCCTGCTGTCCAACGCCTACTACCCGGCGCTCACCCGGCCCAACGTGGACGTGATCGCCGGCGGGCTGAGCGAGGTACGCGGCTCGACCCTGGTCGCCGCCGACGGCACGGAGACCGAGGTGGACGCGATCATCTTCGGCACGGGCTTCCACGTCACGGACATGCCCATCGCCGAGCGCGTGGTCGGCGTCGGGGGCATCACGCTCGCCGACTCCTGGAAGGGCGGGATGCAGGCGCTGCGCGGCGGTGCTGCCGCCGGGTTCCCGAACTGGCTGAGCGTCATCGGGCCCAACACCGGGCTCGGGAACTCCTCCATGATTCTCATGATCGAGTCCCAGCTGAACTACCTCGCCGACTATCTGCGCCAGCTGGACGTGCTCGGCGGCCGGGCCGCCCTGGACGCCCGTCCGGCCGCCGTGGACGCCTGGAACGACCGGGTGCAGGAGCGGATGCGGCGCACGGTGTGGAACAACGGCGGCTGCACCAGCTGGTACCTGGACGCCGGCGGCCGCAACACCACGCTCTGGCCGGGCACGACCACCGAGTTCCGCAACGCCACCCGCCGGGTGGACCTCGGGGAGTACGAGGTGATCCGCGCGCGGAAGGCGACGCCTGAGGCGCCTGAGGCTTCCGGGGCACCCGAGGCACCCGAGGCACCCGAGGCACCCGAGGCACCCGAGGCACCCGAGGCACCCGAGCCCGCGAAGCCCGCCGCCAAGCCGGCCGCCGCCAAGAAGCCCGCCCGCACCGAGGCCGGAGCGTGAGCCGCCCCGCGCCGGTCGCCACCGGCCCCTACGCCCCGCCCGTCCCCGACCGCACCGTGGACGTCATCTCCGCCGACGGCGCCCGGCTGCACGCCGAGGTGCACGGCCCGGACGGCGCGCCCGCCGTCGTACTCGCCCACGGCTGGACCTGTTCCACCGCCTTCTGGGCCGCGCAGATACGGGACCTGGCGCGCGACCACCGGGTGATCGCCTACGACCAGCGCGGCCACGGCCGCAGCCCGCTGAGCCCGGCCTGCTCCACGGAGACCCTCGCCGACGACCTCGAAGCCGTCCTCGCGCACACCCTCGCGCCCGGCGAGCGGGCCGTGATCGTCGGGCACTCCATGGGCGGCATGACCGTCATGGCCGCCGCGAACCGCCCCCGCTTCCGCGAGCACGCGGCCGCCGTCCTGCTGTGCAGCACCGGCAGTTCGCGGCTCACCGCCCTGGCCCGGGTGGTGCCGCTGCCCGCCGGACGCGTACGCACCTGGCTGACCGGCCGCGTCCTCGGCTCGCGCGCCCCGCTCGGCCCGGTCACGCCGGTGGCCCGCGCGGTCCTCAAGTACGCGACCATGGGCCCCGGTTCGGCCCCGCACATGGTGGACGCCTGCGCCCGCGTCGTGCACGCCTGCCCGCGCACCGCCCGGTACACCTGGGGCGCGGTCCTGGACACGCTCGATCTCGACCACGGCGTACGGCGGTTGACCGTGCCCACCGAGGTGCTGCACGGCACCGCCGACCGGCTCACCCCCTCGGCGCACGCCCACGCGCTGGTCGCCGCGCTGCCGCACTGCGTCGGCCGGACCGAACTGCCCGGCATCGGCCACATGACCCCGGTGGAGGCACCGGAGGCTGTGACCGCCCGGATAAGGGAACTCGTCACCACGTACGCCGCGGGGAACGCCCCCGCATCGCTGGAGGAGGGCGCATGAGCAGGGTGGGTCTCGAAGGACAGGTCGCGGTCGTCACCGGGGCGGCGCGCGGGGTCGGGGAGCTGCTGGCGCGCAAGCTCTCCGCGCGCGGCGCGACGGTGGCCCTGGTCGGCCTGGAGGAGGAGGCGCTCAAGGCCGCCTCCGAGCGGCTGCACGGCGACGGCGGCTACTGGTACGCCGACGTCACCGACCACGAGGCGATGAGCCGGGTGGCCCGGGAGGTCAAGGAACGCTTCGGCAAGGTGGACATCGTGGTCGCCAACGCCGGTGTGGCGACCGGGGGTCCGTTCGCCGACTCCGACCCGGTGGCCTGGCGTCGGGTGATCGAGGTGAACCTGATCGGCTCGGCCGTCACCGCCCGCGCCTTCCTGCCGGTGCTGACCGAGAGCCGGGGCTACCTCCTCCAGGTCGCCTCGCTGGCCGCGATGACCCCGGCGCCGATGATGACGGCGTACTGCGCCTCCAAGTCGGGCGTGGAGGCGTACGCGCACAGCCTGCGCGCCGAAGTCGGCCACCAGGGCGTGCGGGTGGGTGTCGCCTACCTCTCCTGGACCGACACCGACATGGTGCGCGGCGCCGATCAGGACGACGTGATGCGGGAGTTGAGGCAGCGGCTGCCCTGGCCGTCGAACAAGACCTACCCGCTGGGCCCGGCCGTGGACCGTATCGCGGACGGCATCGAGCGGCGCTCGGCGCATGTGTACGGGCAGTGGTGGCTGCGCGGGATGCAGGGGGTGCGCGGTTACCTCCCGGCGCTGATCGGCACCGTCGGGCAGCGCGAGATGCGCCGCTACGCCTCGCGGCTGCAGGGGATGAGCTCGGGACTGGTGGGCGCGGGCGGCGCGGCGGACGAGGCGGAGAGGGCTACGGAACGTAACTGATCGACATGCGCTCCGTGTTCGCCCGTGTGAATCTGGTCGTGGCCCAGCAAGGGCCGATTCCCCCACCCCAACAGGGATGTGAACCCACATGGGTATGAAGGACCAGATCCAGGAGAAGTCCCGCCAGGCGCAGGACCAGGCCAAGGAGAAGATGGGCCAGGCCCGCGAGAAGGCGGGGCAGGCTCGGGACAAGGCGACGCAGGGCCGCGAGAAGGCCGCCGCCGGTCAGCGTGGCCAGCAGCAGCGTGAGGGCCGCCCGGAGCGCGACGCCCGCCAGGCCGGTGCCCACGAGGCGCACCGCGACCAGCGCGAGGACCGCTTCGACCCGGACCACAGCGCCTGAGCGTAGCGTCCGGCGTCAGCCGTGACGGCGGGGTGCCCGGTAGGCCACCGGGCACCCCGCCCCCGGCGCGTTCCGTTACGCGCCGGTGAGGACGACGAGCCGCTGGGTCGCCCGGGTCATCGCCACATAGCGGTCCACCGCGCCCTCGACGCCCGTGCCGAACGCCTCCGGCTCCACCAGCACGACCAGGTCGAATTCGAGCCCCTTCGCCAACTCCGGTGTCAGCGACCGGACTCGGGGCCGCTCCGTGAACGCGGGATCGCCGATGACACAGGCGGTCCCTTCGGGGTGCTCGGCCAGCCAGTCGTCCAGGACCTTGTCCAGGTCGGACACCGCGCCGTAGGTGACCGGAATCCCGTTGGACCGCACGGACGTCGGCACGTTGGCGTCCGGCAGCGCGGCGCGGATCACCGGCTCCGCCTCCGTCATCACCTCTTCCGGCGTGCGGTAGTTGATGCTCAGCGAGGCCACCTCCGCCCGGTCGAGGCCGACCCGCGCGAGCCGTTCCTTCCACGACTCGGTGAAGCCGTGCCGGGCCTGTGCGCGGTCGCCGACGATGGTGAAACTCCGGGACGGGCAGCGCAGCAGCAGCATCTGCCATTCGGCGTCGGTCAGTTCCTGCGCCTCGTCCACGACGATGTGCGCGAAGGGACCGGCCAGCTCGTCCGCGGTCAGAGTGGGCAGCGCGTCCTCGTCGACCAGGCTGTCCCTGAGGTCCTGCCCGTGCAGCATGGTCACCGCGCCCTCGCCGTCGGGGTCGGCCGCGATGACGCTGTCGATGACGGCGGACATCCGCTCCCGCTCGACGGCCGCCGTGGCGGCCTGCCGGCGCTTGGTCCGGGCGGTCTCCGGGTCGCCGAGCCGCTGCCGGGCCGCGTCCAGCAGGGGCAGGTCGGACACCGTCCACGCCTGCGGGTCGGCGCGGCGCAGCAGGCGTACCTCGTCGGGGGTGAGCCAGGGGGCGCACATCCGCAGATAGGCGGGGACCGTCCACAGGTCGCCGACCAGGTCGGCCGCCTCCAGCAGGGGCCAGGCCTGCCGCAGGGTGCCGGTCAGCTCGGGGTCGGCGGCCAGCGCCCGGCGGAACAGCTTCAGCGGGACCTCCTTGCCGAGCTTGTCCAGCAGGATGGTGATCAGCGCCTCCCAGATGAGGTCGCGGGCCTCGTTGTGCGGGACGCCCGCCTCCGCGGCCTCGAACGCCTCGGCCCAGTCGGCGGGGGTCAGGCGCAGCTCCGCCCAGGGGGTGGAGACGGTGAGCCCCTCGGTGGGCGGGGTCTCGTAGAAGCGCACCGCTTTCTCGATGGCCTTCACCATCTGCGCCGAGGACTTCAGCCGGGCCACCTCCGGGTCGGCCTCGGCGGAGGCGGTCGCGCCCTCGGTGACCAGGTCCCGCACGGTGCAGGTGCGCACTCCCTCCTCGCCGAGGCTCGGCAGCACGTCGGCGACGTAGTTCAGGTACGGCTGGTGCGGGCCGACGAACAGCACCCGGCCCTTGCGGTGGCCGAGGCGCGGGTCGGAGTGCAGGAGGTAGGCGGAGCGGTGCAGGGCGACGACGGTCTTGCCGGTGCCGGGGCCGCCGTCCACCACGAGGGCGCCGCGCGAGGAGGCGCGGATGACGGCGTCCTGGTCGGCCTGGATGGTGGCCAGTACGTCCCGCATCCGCTCCGAGCGGTTGGTGCCGAGGGTGGCGATGAACGCGGACTGGTCGTCCAGGGCCGCGTGGTGCTCCAGGCCCTCGGCGGTGAACACCTCGTCCCAGTAGTCGCTGATCCGGCCGCGCGTCCAGCGGTAGCGGCGGCGGCTGGCCAGGCCCATCGGCTGGGCGTGGGTGGCCGCGAAGAACGGCTCGGCGGCGGGGGAGCGCCAGTCGACCAGCAGCCGGCGTCCGTCGCCGTCGGTCAGGCCGAGCCGTCCGATGTAGACGGGCTCGGGGTCGTCGGCGTGGACGACGCGGCCTAGGCACAGGTCGAGGCCGAAGCGGCGCAGGGCGCGCAGCCGGGCGGTCAGCCGGTGGATCTCCAGGTCCCGCTCCAGCACCTCCCGGCCGGCCCCGCCGGGCGCCCGGCGCAGCGCGTCGATGCGCGCGGACAGCTCGGCGACCGTCTCCTCCAGGCTCGCGGAGATGGCCGCGAAGTGCCGTTCGTCGGCGGCGATCAGCGCCGGGTCGTCCTTGGCGGCGAGCCGGTCGGGCAGGTCGAACGCGCGGGACTCGGGCTCACGCTCGGACAGCAGCGCACACATGGCGTGGATCACTCATTTCCGCAGGTTCTGGGCTCGGCCAGCGATTGTGCGGCATGAGGGGGGCCTTGCCGCAAGGCCCCCCTTGCGCTATAGCTTGTAAGTGGCGGGGAGTGTGTGTTCCTCCCGTCGCCCCTCTTCCCGGCCTCCGTCGCGAGGCCGGCCTCGTGGCCCCCCGGCCGGTGTCTTCTCAACTTTCCTCGCGCGGCGGCAGTTTCGGCCGCGAGCGGTCCGGTACGTCGCTGTAGTCGGGCGGCACCGAGGCCGGTGTCGTCTCCAGCATGTCGAGCGCGAGCCGCACCGCGTCGTCCAGCTGGGCGTAGCGGCCCTCGGCCCAGTCCAGCGGGGTGCGCAGCGCCTCCAGGTCGGGGGTGACACCCCGGTTCTCCACGGACCAGCCGTACTCGTCGAACCAGGCCGCGTTCATCGGCACCGTGATGACCGTGCCGTCCCCGAGCCGGTGCCGTCCGGTCATGCCGACGACTCCGCCCCAGGTGCGCTGTCCGACCACCGGACCGAGCCCGAGCAGCTTGAACGCGGCGGTGATCATGTCGCCGTCCGAGGAGGTCGCCTCGTCGGCCAGCGCCACGACCGGGCCCCGGGGCGCGTTGGAGGTGTACGACACCGGCTGCGCGTCCCGGGTGAGGTCCCAGCCGAGGATGGTCCGGGTCAGTTTCTCGATGACCAGCTCGCTGATGTGGCCGCCCGCGTTGCCCCGCACGTCCACGATCAGCGCGGGGCGCGAGACCTCCAGGCGCAGATCCCGGTTGAACTGGGCCCAGCCCGAGCCGCCCATGTCGGGGATGTGGAGATAACCGCACTTGCCGCCGCTCAGCTCCCGCACCACCTGGCGGCGCCCCGCCACCCAGTCCTGGTAGCGCAGCGGGCGTTCGTCGATCAGCGGCACGACGGCGACCCGGCGCGGCCCGCCCGGCTCGCCCGGAGGCGGGGTGAAGGTGAGGTCCACGGTGGTGCCGCCGGAGCCCGCGAGCAGCGGGTACGGACCGGTCACCGGGTCGACCGGGCGCCCGTTGACGTGGGTCAGCACCGCGCCCTCGCGGATGCCGGTGCCGGCCAGCGGGGAACGCGCCCGGGAGTCGGAGGAATCGCCGTGCAGAATGCGCCGGACCACCCAGCTGCCGTCCCTGCGCACGAAGTTGGCGCCGAGCAGCCCCTGCCGGCGCTGGTAGTGCGGCGGGCCCTCGCTGCGGCGGGCCGGGGTGACATAGGCGTGCGAGGTGCCGAGTTCGCCGAGGACCTCACGGAGCAGGTCGGCGAACTCGTCGGGGGAGGTGACCCGTTCGACCAGCGGGCGGTACTGCTCCAGGACCCCGTTCCAGTCGACGTCGCACATGTTCGGCGCCCAGAAGTAGTCCCGGATCAGGCGCCCCGCCTCGCCGTACGCCCCCCGCCACTCGGCGCCGGGGTCCACCTCGTGCAGGATGCGGCGCAGGTCCATCCAGACGGTGCTGTCGCTGTCCCCGGGCTCGGTCGCCGGCACCGCGCGCAGCTCGCCCTCGTCCACCACCACGAGCCGGGTGCCGTCGCCGCTCACCTCGAACCAGTCGAGATGGCCCACGAGTTCGGACTTCTTGGCCTTGCTGAGGTTGAAGTGCTCAAGCGTCGGGCGGCCGGAGATGTCGGCCGGGTTGACGAAGGTCTCGCCGAGCGCGCCGGAGATCGGCCAGCGCAGCCAGACCAGGCCGCCGCCCGCGACCGGGCGCAGCGCCGAGTACTTGGAGGCGATCACCGGGAACGGCGTGACCCGGTTCTCCAGCCCCTCCAGCTCCACCATGACCGTGCCGGCCTCGCCGTTCCCGCTCTCCAGCGGGTCGAGCCCGCCGGCCGCCGGGCGCCCCTCGGGGTTCAGCGCGAAGGGCGAGGGCGTCGCGGAGGACAGCGGGACGAGGTACGGGCGCGAGCCGAGCGGGAAGGAGAGGTCGCCGGTGTGCACGTCGTAGACCGGGTCGAAGCCGCGCCAGGACAGGAAGGCGAGATAGCGGCCGTCGCTGGTGAAGACCGGGTTCTCGTCCTCGAAGCGGCCGTTGGTGACGTCCACGATGAGCCGGTCCTTGATCCGGGCCAGCTTGATCTGCCGCAGCGAGCGGCCGATGCCCGGGTGGGACCAGGTGAGCCAGGCGCCGTCGGGGGAGAAGGCGAGGTCGCGGACGGGGCCGTTGACGGAGTGGATCAGCTCGGTGACGGTGCCCGGGGCGGCTGTGCCCGCGGCCCCCTCCACGCCTTCCGTGCCCTCTCCGCCCTCCCCGCCCTCGGCGTTCTCCGCCACGTCGATCAGCAGCAGCCGTCCGTCGTTCGAGGCGACGGCGATCCGCTCGCCCTCCGGGTCCGAGACCATCTCCAGGACCCGCCCGAGCCTGCCCTGCGCCAGCAGCCGGGGTTCGCGGTCGCCGCTCGCGCGGGGCAGCTGGGCGATGCCGATCGCGTCGTCGCCCTCGGCGTCGGTGACGTAGGCGAGCTGGCCGGTGGAGCCCAGCATCTCCGGCAGCCGGACCCGGACGCCGGGGGTGTCGGCGATGGTGCGGGCGGGGCCGTCGCGGTGGGTGAGCCAGTACAGGCTGCCGCGCACCACGACCGCGCTGGCCCGCCCGGTCTCGTCCACGGAGAGGCCGTCCACGTGGTGCGCGGCGGGCACCTGGTAGGGGCGGCGGCCGGGGCTGGGCCCGCTGAGCCGCACGTCCAGCTTGCGCGGGGTGCCGGTGGGGGAGAAGTCGTCCACGATCCACAGGTCGCCCGCGCACTGGTAGACCACCCGGTCGCCGTCGGTGGAGGCGTGCCGGGCGTAGAAGGCGTCGTGGTCGGTGTGGCGGCGCAGGTCGGTGCCGTCCATGGCGACGGAGTAGAGGTTGCCGATGCCCTGGTGGTCGGAGAGGAAGGCGATGCGCCCGGCGACGAACATCGGCGAGCCCAGCTGGCCGTCGATGTCCTCCAGGAGCCGCTTGCCCTGGAGCCAGAGCCGGCCCATGGCGCCGCCCCGGTAGCGCTTCCAGGAGGCCATCTCGTGCGGCGGGGTGCCGGTGAGCAGCAGCGTCATGTGCTCGCCGTCCACGTCGGCGACCTGGATGTCGCCGACCGGGCCCCAGGGCAGCCGGCCGCCCGGGTCGCCGTCGGTGGGGACCTTGTGGGCCCAGCTGAAGTACGAGAACGGCTGGCCGTGGGAGGCGACGGCCAGGATGTCGCTGCGGCCGCTCTGGTCCGGGGGTGTCCAGCCGCAGACCTGGGTGTCGGCGGTGCCCCAGTGCGTCAGCTGCCGCGCGGGTCCGCCGTCGGTGCCGACCAGATGGATTTCGGGCATCAGACTGCGCCAGCTCGTGAACGCGATCTGCTTGCCGTCGGGCGAGAAGCGCGGGTGACCGGCCTTGGTGCGGTCCGCCGTGAGCCGCCAGGGGCGTCCCGGCGCGTCGAGGGGCGCCAGCCAGAGGTCGTCCTCGGCCACGAAGCACAGCTGATCGCCGTTGATGTGGGGAAGGCGCAGATAGCTCACCTACCCATGCTTTTCCGGCGGCGGGGGTGGGGCAACTCGGGCTTTCCGGGCGCGGCGGGGAGAGGGTCTTCGGGGGACGCCGGATGGGCCGTTCCGGTTGCCGTGGAACCTCGTGACGCAGGACACGTACGAAACGGTTTCGTTTCGCGGGGGGCTGCGCTACCTTCGTCTCGTGCGAGGTCTCCTACGCTGTGTCGTAGTTGGCTTTTGTATAAAGTCCCGTACGGGACCGTGCTGTTGACCAGCGGGAGGGTGAGACCGATGACCGATGCCGCCACCGCGCGGCGCAGCAGGCTCACACCCGAGCGTGCCGCCGAGCTGTACGAGGCCGTGCTCGACCTGCTGCGCGAGGTCGGTTACGACGCCCTCACCATGGACGCCGTCGCCGCCCGCACCCGCTCCAGCAAGGCCACCCTCTACCGCCAGTGGGGCGGCAAGGCCGAGCTGGTCGCCCGCGCCATACGGCACGGCAAACCGGGCCCGGTCTCCGACGTGGACACCGGCTCGCTGCGCGGCGACTTCCACGCGGTCGTCGAGCACGAGGACGACTGCGCCATGGAGCAGAACAACGCCCTGATGCGGGGCCTGGCCATGGCCGTCCACAACAACCCCGACCTGCTCGCGGCCTTCCGGGAGCATCTCATCGAGCCCGAGATGGGTGCCCTGCGCGCGATGGTCGCCCGGGCCGTGGACCGGGGCGAGATCGCGCCGGACAACCCGGCGCTGCCGTTCGTCACGCACATGATGATCGGCGCGTTCGCGACGCGCGCGCTCATCGACGAACAGCCGCCGACGCAGGCGTTCCTGCGCTCGTACATCGACGCCGTGGTCCTCCCCGCCCTGGGCGTCCCCACCTCCTGACCTCCCCGATATTCCCCGCAAGCCCACCACCTGACGTCACCGCTCACGTCGCCGGGCTGATCCCCCCTGCCCAGATGCCCGTCACGACCTGACCGGGAGTACGCCCTCGTGGCCACGTATCTCTACAAACTAGGCCGGTTCGCCTTCCGGCGACGGCACTTCGTCGCCCTGCTGTGGATCGCGCTGCTCACCCTCGCCGGGGTGGGCGCCGCCTCCGCGCCGCCCGCCGGGAACTCCTCCTTCTCGATCCCCGGCACCGAGGCGCAGCGCGCCTTCGACCTGCTGGAACAGCGCTTCCCCGGCATGAGCGCCGACGGCGCCACCGCCCGTGTCGTCTTCAAGGCGCCCGCCGGGCACAAGATGACCGACGCCGCCGAGAAGTCGGCCGTCCGGAAGACCGTCAAGGAGCTGTCCTCCGGCTCCGAGGTGGCCTCCGTCGCCGACCCGTACGCCGGACACACCGTCAGCCGGGACGGCGCGATCGCCTACGCCTCGGTGAAGTACAAGGTCTCCGGCATGGAGCTGAAGGACGCCTCCCGGGACGCCCTCAAGGAGGCCGCCGGGCACGCCCGCGAGACGGGGCTCACCGTCGAGGTCGGCGGCGACGCGCTCAACGCCACGCCCGAGACCGGCTCCAGCGAGGTCATCGGCATCGGCATCGCGGCCGTCGTCCTGGTCATCACCTTCGGCTCGCTGATCGCGGCCGGGCTGCCGCTGCTCACCGCGATCGTCGGCGTCGGCATCGGGGTCTCCGCGATCGCCGCGCTGGCGAACCCGCTGGACCTCGGCTCGACCACCTCCACCCTGGCCACGATGATCGGCCTCGCGGTCGGCATCGACTACGCCCTGTTCATCGTCTCCCGCTACCGCGCCGAACTGGCCGAGGGCCGCGAGCGCGAGGAGGCGGCGGGACGGGCCGTCGGCACGGCGGGCTCGGCGGTGGTCTTCGCGGGCCTCACCGTCGTCATCGCGCTGGTCGGCCTGTCGGTCGTCAACATCCCGATGCTGACGAAGATGGGCGTGGCGGCGGCCGGTACGGTCGCCATCGCGGTCCTCATCGCGCTCACCATGATCCCGGCGCTGCTCGGTTACGCGGGCCGCACGGTCAAGCCGGCCGGCGAGAAGAGCCGGCTGCTGGGCGGCGGGCGCGGGGCGAAGGAGTCCGGCCGCCCCAACATGGGCACCCGGTGGGCGAGTTTCGTCGTCCGCCGCCCGGTCGCCGTCCTGCTGCTCGGCGTCATCGGCCTCGGCGCCGCCGCCGTACCGGCCGCCTCGCTGGAGCTGGGCCTGCCCGACGACGGCTCCCAGCCCGTCTCCACCACCCAGCGCCGCGCCTACGACCTGCTCTCCGAGGGCTTCGGGCCCGGCTTCAACGGCCCGCTGATGGTCGTGGTCGACGCGAAGGGGAGTGACGACCCGAAGGCCGCGTTCACCAAGGTCGGCGACGAGATCAAGGGCCTCAAGGACGTCGTCACGGTCACCCCGGCCACGCCCAACAAGGCGGGCGACACCGCGATCATCACCGTCGTACCGAAGTCCAAGCCGTCCTCGGCCACCACCGAGGACCTGGTGCACGCGATCCGCGGCAAGGGCGGGGAGATCACCTCCGCGACGGACGCGAAGCTGCTGGTCACGGGCGCTACGGCGATGAACATCGACGTCTCCCAGAAGCTGAACGACGCGCTGCTGCCGTACCTCTCGCTGGTGGTCGGCCTCGCCTTCCTGCTCCTGATCGTCGTCTTCCGCTCGATCCTGGTCCCGCTGAAGGCCGCCCTCGGCTTCCTGCTCAGCGTGCTCGCCGCCCTCGGCGCGGTCGTCGCGGTCTTCCAGTGGGGCTGGCTGTCCGGCCTGATGAACGTCGAGCAGACCGGCCCCGTCATGTCGATGATGCCGATCTTCATGGTGGGCGTGGTCTTCGGACTCGCCATGGACTACGAGGTGTTCCTCGTGACCCGGATGCGCGAGGCGTACGTCCACGGGGAGAACCCCGGCCAGGCCGTCGTCACCGGCTTCCGCTACGGCGCCCGTGTCGTCACCGCCGCCGCCGTCATCATGATCGCCGTCTTCTCCGGCTTCATCGGCTCCAGCGAGTCGATGATCAAGATGATTGGCTTCGGCCTCGCGATCGCCGTCTTCTTCGACGCGTTCATCGTCCGCATGGCCATCGTCCCGGCCGTCCTCTCCCTCCTCGGCCGCCGCGCCTGGTGGCTCCCGGCCTGGCTGGACCGCGCCCTGCCGAACGTGGACGTGGAGGGCGAGGGACTGCGGACGGAGCCGGACGCGGACGAGGCGAAGGAACTCGTCCGGGCGTGAGTACCGGGCCGGGAACCTGAGTACCCGGCCCGGAACCTGAGTACCCGCCCCGATCCGTACCGCCGGCTCTCCGAGCAGGATCGTGCCCGCACCCGTTCCCCGGGTGCGGGCACGGTCATGTTTCCCCACGGCAGGAGCCTGCGATGAACCCCGAGACCTACGCGGCCCTCTACGGCCCGTACCGGCCGGTGCCCCGCCGGCGGCGCACGGACACCCTGCTGACTGTGGTGGCCGTACTCCTCTGGCTGGTCACCCTCTTCCCGTTCGGCCTGCTGACGTTCCTGATGGGCACGGCGAGCCTGTGGGCGCTGGCGGACGGCACACCGTGGGCGGAGGTGCGGGGCATGCTCCTGGTGTACGTCCTGATACCGGCGCTCGCGGCGGCGGCCCTGACGGCCCTGGGCTTCGTCCCGCCCCTGCGCCGCCTGCGGCTCCCGGCCCGACTGGCCGTCCTGGGCGCGATGGCCTGCCCGCTGTCACTGGGGGCCGGGCTCTGGACGTGGCTGACGATCGGCTGACCGCCGCTCCGGCTGCCTCGACACCGGTCAGGCCGTGGGGTGCTGTACGGGCCTGCCGAGCTGGTGGACGGTCCAGCCGGACGCTGTCCAGGCGGTGGTGTCGACGGCCGTGCGGACGTCGACCAGGACCTGGCGGCGCACCTTCGCCGCCGCGGTGGCCGGCAGGGAGGTGTCCTCCGTGAACCGGGGCCACTCCGTGGCCAGGACCACGATGTCGGCGTCCTGGAGCGCGGTGCCGATGTCGTCGGCGTAGGTGTACTCCGGGTGCAGCCGGCGGGCGGCGGGCACGGACTCGGGGTCGTGGATCACGGTGCGGGCGGCCGCGGAGTGCAGCAGCCCGGCCAGGCGCAGGGCGGGGGAGTTGCGGACGTCGCTGGTGCCGGCCTTGAAGGAGGCGCCGAGGACGGCGACCGTCGCGGTGTCGAGGGGGCCGCCGTGGGCGCGCTCGACCAGGTCGCGGGCGGCGTCGAGGCGGGCGTGGTTGACGGTCTCGACGGCGGTGAGGAGACCGGCCGCGCCGGCCGCGCCGAGTTCGCCGACCCGGTGGGTGAAGGCGGCGAGGTCCTTGGGCAGACAGCCCCCGCCGAACCCGATCCCGGGCCGCATGCCGCCGTGGCCGATACGGGGGTCGATGCCGAGGCCGTGGGCCACCGTGGTGACGTCGGCGCCGGTCAGCTCGCAGACCTCCGCCATGGCGTTGATGTAGCTGATCTTCGTGGCGAGGAAGGCGTTGGCGGCGCTCTTGAGCACCTCGGCGGTCGCGGGGTCGGTGAGGATCAGTTCCGTCTCGCCACGGGCGAGGACCGGCGCGTACACCTCCCGTACGGCCTTCTCCGCCGCGGGCGACGTGAGGCCCGCGACGATCCGGTCGGGGCGCAGGGAGTCCTCGACGGCGTGTCCCTCGCGCAGGAACTCGGGGTTCCACACGAGGTCCACGCCCGCCGATCCGGCGTGCTCGCCGATGATCTCCCGCAGCCGGGCGACCGTGCCGACGGTGACCGTCGACTTGCCGACGATCGTGGCCGGGCGCCTGAGCAGCGGCGCCAGGGAGCGCACCGCGCCGACGACCTGCCCCACGTCGTAGCCGCGGCCGTCCGTGCGCAGCGGGGTGCCGACGGCGACGAAGTGGAGGTCGGCCCCCTCGGCGGCCTCGTGGAGGCTGGTGGTGAAGCGCAGCCGGCCCGTGGCGACGTGCTTGCCCAGCAGTTCGTCCAGGTCCTTCTCGTAGAAGGCGGCCCGGCCGGTCTGGAGGATCTTGCAGAGGTCGAGGTCGAGCTCGACCCCGACGACCTCGTGGCCGAGCTCGGCCATCGCGGCGGCGTGCGGGGCTCCGAGGTGCCCGCAGCCGATCACCGAAACGCGCATAGCTGTCCTTGTCGTGGTGAGTGTCGTGGGGGCGCCCGTACGGTGTGCCCCAGGACGCTATCGGCCCTGGATCAAGGGGAGTTGAGCCTTGGCCACCGTCCGGCCGGAGGGTGACGCCGAGGGATTCGCACGGCCGTACGGGCGCGGGCCGCCCCCGCCGGCACCCCCAAACCCCGTGTACAGGCCACACAGTGATCCGTTAGCGTGCGGGGTATGACGACTGGTCCTCACCGGTGACGCCGCTCGTCACCGCCGCCGTCCTGCTCGCCGCGTTCACCCATGCCGGGTGGAACGCCATCGCGCACCGCATCACCGACAAACTGACCGGGTTCACGCTCATCGCCGGGGGCGGGCTGGTCATCGGGCTGGTGATGGCGCTGTTCACGCCGTTGCCGGCCGGGCCCTCGTGGCCGTATCTGCTCGTCTCGGCCGGGGTGCACGTCGCGTACTACGCGCTGCTGATGACCTCCTTCCGGCTCGGCGACTTCGGGCAGGCGTACCCCCTCGCACGCGGTACCGCCCCGCTGGTGGTCACCGTGCTCGCGGCCGTGTTCGCGCACGAGGTGCCGGGCGTGTGGGCGGCGGCCGGGGTCGCGGTGTCGTGCGTGGGGCTGCTGGGGGTCAGCCTCTGGGGGCTGCGCGGCCGGCGCCCCGACTGGAAGGCCATCGGCGCCGCCGTCGCCACCGGGCTCACCATCGCCGCGTACACCGTCCTCGACGGCCTCGGCGTCCGCCAGGCCCACACCCCGCTCGGCTACATCGCCTGGCTGATGGCGCTCCAGGGCGTGGTCATCCCGGCGTACATGTACGTGCGCGTACGCGGCGGCATGCTCCGCCAGCTCAAGCCGCACGCCACGCTCGGCCTCCTCGGCGCCGCCCTCTCCGTCGCCGCCTACGCCCTCGTCCTCTGGGCCCAGACCCGCGCCCCCCTCGCCCCCGTCGCCGCCCTCCGCGAATCCTCCATCATCGTCGGCGCGGCCATCGGGGCGATGTTCTTCAAGGAACGGTTCGGCGCACCCCGGATCGCCGCGGCGGGGCTGCTGGTGGTGGGGATCGGGCTGATGCTGCACGCGGGGTGAGTGCGGCCCTGTCCTACAGCTGCCTCAGCCGGGCTGTCGGCGCGTTGTCGGGGCTGTCAGGGGGATGTCGGTGGGTTGTCGGGGGTGGTTGGGACGTTGGGGGAGTCGTCGGGCGGTTGCTCGGCGGGGACGCGGACAGCTAGGGGACTCCGACATGAACACTCACGTCACGATCATCGGCGCCGGGCTCGGCGGACTGACGCTGGCACGGGTTCTGCACGTGCACGGGATAGCGGCCACCGTTTACGAGGCGGAGGCGTCGCCGGCGGCGCGGATGCAGGGCGGGATGCTCGACATCCATGACTACAACGGGCAACTGGCGCTCCAGGCAGCCGACTTGGTGGACGAGTTCCGGGCCATCGTGCTGGAGGGGCGGCAGGCGCTGCGGTACATCCAGCGGGACGGCACCGTGCTGGTGGAGAAGGAGGACGACGGGACGGGCGGACGGCCCGAGGCGCAGCGCGGGGACCTGCGGCGGATGTTCCTCGACGCGTTGCCCGAGGGCACCGTGCGCTGGGGGCACAAGGTCACCGGGGTCCGTGCGCTCGGCGGTGGGCGTCATGAGGTGCGCTTCGAGAACGGGACCTCCGTCACGACCGGCCTCCTCGTCGGCGCGGACGGCGCCTGGTCGCGCGTACGGCCGCTGCTGTCCGACGCCACGCCCGCGTACGTCGGCGACGCCTTCGTCGAGAACTACCTGTACGACGTCGAGACCCGGCACGCGGCCGTCGCGAAGATGGTGGGCGGCGGCTCGTTCGGTGTGTTCGACCCGGACCAGGAAGGGCAGGGCATCATGGCGCACCGGGAAAGCGGCGAGACCATTCACACCTACGTCCCGCTCACCAGGCCGCTGGACTGGTTCGCCGGCATCGACTTCGGCGACGGCCCCGCGGCCACCGCGCGCATCGCGGCCGAGTTCGAGGGCTGGGCGCCCGAGTACACCGCCCTCATCACCGAATCCGACACCGCCCCCGTCCTGCGCCCCCACTACGCCCTGCCCGTGGGACACCGCTGGGACCGCGTGCCCGGCGTGACCCTCCTCGGCGACGCCGCCCACCTCACCGCGCCCAACGGCGAGGGCGCCAACCTCGCCATGCAGGACGGCGCCGACCTCGGCGAGGCCATCGCCGCGCACCCCGGCGACCCCGAGGCCGCGCTCGCCGCGTACGAGCGGGTGCTGTTCCCGCGCAGCGCCGACGCCGCCGCTGCCGCTGCCCGCAAGCCCACCACCGAGGAACTCGTCGCCTTCTTCGAGCAGCACCAGCAGACCGGCTGAGGCACGGGCACGCGCCGGATGCGTCACGGCCGGCTGTGCGGTGGCTGCGGGCAGGATGGGGTACGAGGAACCGGAATCACCCCCACCGCACCGACAGGGAGCCGTCACATGACGACCGCACAGCCGACCGTCGCCGTCCTCGGCACCGGCATCATGGGCGCCGCCATGGCCCGCAACCTCGCCCGCGCCGGGCTTTCCGTCCGCGCCTGGAACCGCACCCGCGCCAAGGCCGAGCCGCTCGCCGAGGACGGGGTACGGGTCGCCGGTACGCCCGCCGAGGCCGTCGAGGGCGCCGACGTCATCCTGACCATGCTGTACGACGGCGGGACCGTCCTCGACGTCCTGCGCGAGGCCGAACCCGCGCTGCGCCCCGGCACCGTGTGGGCGCAGTGCACCACCGCCGGGACCGAACTCACCGGCGAACTCGCCGCGTTCGCCCGTGAACACGGGCTCCTCTTCTACGACGCCCCCGTCCTCGGCACCCGCGAGCCCGCCGAGGCCGGGACCCTGACCGTCCTCGCGGCCGGGCCCGAGGAGGGGCGGGCCGCGCTCGCGCCCGTCTTCGACGCGGTCGGCTCCAAGACCGTCTGGACCGGTGAGGACGGCGCCGAGGCGAGCGCCAGCCGGCTCAAGCTCGTCGCCAACGACTGGGTGCTCGCCGTCACCGCCGCCACCGGTGAGGTGCTGGCCCTCGCCCAGGCCCTCGGCGTCGATCCGCAGTCCTTCTTCTCGCTCATCGAGGGCGGGCCGCTGGACATGGGGTACCTCCGTGCCAAGAGCGCGCTCGTGCTCGACGGCAGGCTGACCCCGGCCTCCTTCGCCGTCGCCACCGCCGAGAAGGACGCGCGGCTGATCCTCGCGGCGGCGGAGCGTGGGGGTGTACGGCTCGACCTCGCCGAGGCGGCCGCCGCGCGCTTCGCCCGTGCCGGTGCGCAGGGGCACGGGGGTGAGGACATGGCCGCCGCCTACTTCGCCAGCTTCGAGGAGAAGGCGGGGGAGTGAGCGGGGTGCCTCCGGCGGCCGTCGACATGAGAGGGGTGCCTCCGGCGGCCGTCGACATGAGATTCGCCGCGTGCTGTCGCACCCTGGAAGCAGAGGTTTTCCGGAGGTGGTCGTCATGATGCACACCGCTGTGGGCTGGCACATCGAGCTGGAGTTCATGGAGGACGACCAGCACACGCGCGCGGTGGCCATGGTGCGTCTGCCTGATGGCAGCGAGGTGCGTGCCCATGGGCATGCCACTCGGCACCAGGTCGACAACAACCAGCCGCGGGTCGGCGAGGAGATCGCGGGCGCCCGGGCGTTGAACGAAATCGCCATGCGTCTGCTGGAGAAGGCGCACGAGGAGATCGATCAGGACTCGGGGCGGATCTCGCATCCGATCCACGTGTAGGGCGGCTTCCGGCGGGGCGTTGGGCGTCCGGCTTCGGGCGTCGTTCGTCCTTCGGCCGTCGTCGCTTCCGTCGTGGCTTCGTGCGTCGTGGGGCGGGGCCGCGGCGGGGGGTGTCCGTCCTCGGTCCGGCGGGCTGCGTACCGAGGAGCACAACGTGTTTTCGCCGGCCGCTGCGGGCGGACACCCC